>JAFGJX010000117.1 GCA_016928865.1 Spirochaetota bacterium | reverse complement strand
GAGCCTGCCGTATACAAATGATGCCGCGTACCAGACGGCAAAGAGAACCAGCAGGAGCTCGATCTGCTGGCGGATATGGATCCGCTCATGGTTGATGGTAACCATCGCTTCGGCCGTGCCACGCATCTCCCCGCGCAGAATGATAAAAGGAAATATAGTCAGGCCGCCGATTCCGGAGAACCAGGGCGCCAGAACGCGGAGCAGGCGTGTGCTGTAAATAATAAACATCTCTATTTCGACGCTACTCTGGGGAAGGACTCGCCCGTGGTGGGACAGCCCAGCATGAGCTTTTCCCGCAGCTTCACCAGGGCCCTGCACTCGGCCTTCTTGCAGCTCCCGTCGCTCTCCACATGGTTCAGATATATCTGCTTGAAGGCGTGAAGGTTCTGATAGAGCTCTATCCTGTCCTTCTTGTAGTCACTGAGTTCTTTTTTCTGCTTGGTTCTATCCTGGGTGCTGAGATCGTGCCATTTCTCAAACACCGGCTTCAACCCGTCATTCTCCGCGAGACAGCGATCGGAGAGCGCATCGATTTTCGACGCCCCTATCTTGCCGGACAGCGTCGCGCAGGAGATGCAGACAGAGACCAGGATTGCCGCTGACAGAAAAATATTTTTCATTTCAGACCCCTCTCTTACAAGATATTCACCATATTCATTGCATGGCATCGCCAGCCCGGTCAATTCTTTTTTATCGCGATCGCGCCATCCACGCCCGCCATTCGTGCGCTCAGTTCCCACAGGCGGCTCCCGAATCCGGGATCGGCGGAAAGCCTCGGCTCCTTCAGCTTCATAAATCGCCAGTACTCTCCGGTTGCGCCCGCGAGCTCGGGGGACGACGCGAGATGCACCGCGGTACGCGCTGCCCGCTCGGGCCTCGGGAAGGTGAGCTGTATGATCGCGTCCGCCACCCGGGGTAGCAGACCCTCTTTTTTCGCAATGCCTGAGGCGACAGGGCCCGGGTCGACCGCGTTTACCGTAACACCGGTGCCCTCAAGCCTTCGCGCTAGCTCCATCGTGAAATGAAGTACCGCCAGCTTGGACCGCGCGTAGGCTCCCATCATGCTGTAGCGCCTCCCCCGTCCATCAGGATCATCCAGGTCCAGGTCGGCAATCACGTGCGCATCCGATGCGACATTCACGATTCGTGCCGGTGCGCTTTCGATGATGCGGCCAAGAAGAAGGAGCGTTATATGGAACATCGCAAGGTAGTTTACCGCGAATGTCTCTTCGATGCCGTCCCCCGTTAATTGGAAGTACCGGTTTACCTGGCCGGCATTGTTTATCAGGATATGCAGCGGCCTGTCCCACGAAAGGAACTCCGCCACGGCGCGTTTTGTGTCCTCCAGCGACGACAGATCGCACAGCAGGACATCGGGGCCTTTACCGGTCGCGGCGAGGATGTCACGCCTGACCCGCTCGCACTTCTCCGCACTGCGTCCCAGAAGCACCATGTCAGCGCCGCGGCGCGCCAGGAGCCCGGCCACTGCCTCGCCATGTCCGCTGGTGGCTCCTGTCACCAGGCAGGTCATTCCCGAAAAATCGGCGCGGTCAGCCACGGCGGAGCTCCGTGCGAATATCGAACCTCTCCCGATAGACGGCGAACCCGCCGTCTATCGCCTGCGGATCAAGCCCGAAATCCTCCAGGCGGTAGACATGCCGGCCGTGCTTGTGCTGGGGATTGTCATCAGTCCAGCGTCCGATGCGCCGCTCATCCGCGGGACCAAACGACACGCCGAGAAATTCATAGACGCGCCGGAGAGCGGCGCCGGGCTCCCGCACGAGGTCGGCGTACTGAATATCGAGAAATCTGTCGGCCGAAAACCTGTTCCGGGCCGACATGCAATCCGAGACCATCTTCTGCGCTTTCCCGCCCCAGTGATGACCGATTTCAACCGGATCGACCATATCGCTGAACACGCCGTAGGCATGGGAAACCATACTGCAGAAGGAAGCGACCACGACCGACGGATCACGGTGCGTCTGTATGATTTTCGCATTCGGGAAAACGGTCAGAAGCTCGTCGATGTGCTCCATGTGCTGCGGCGTCTTCAGTATCCAGCGGCCTGTCGGGTTCTGCCAGTAGAGGTACTGCAGAATCTTCCTGTAATAGCGATACGCCTCCGTGTGGTCCTGCGTCTCGAGCCAGCGCGAGAAGGAGGGAACCCGCATGGTTGCCTCAGGCACCGTGCTCCAGAAATCATAGTCGAAGAGGAGACAGTCCTCTTCCGGCTCAAGCGGCTCAACAGGGTGAATCGCGAAAAAGTCGGGCGCCATGTACCTGAGGGCCTTCCCCGCGACCACCGCCATGCGCACGCGCGGATCGCGCCCGCCCGGTTTCATGGTGCCGGCAAGGGGCGCCGGATTGATAGCCTCCCACGACGCGAGAAAACGGAAGCGGTCCGTGTCAGCGGCCAGAAGGCGCTGCAGCATGGTGGTGCCGGTTCGCTGCAGCCCGACGATAAACACCGGGTCCTCCATCTCCATCGCAAGGATCTCGGGATGGCGCTTCAGCGCATCTTCGATTCTGAGCCTGACCGCGAGGAAGCGCTCCAGGTTCTGCCGCGCGATAAACCGGCCCACGGTATTGAGGCGCGCCTCGCCCTCAATCGATTCGACGAGCAGGCGCATCCGCTCCCTGAACGAAGCGTCGCCGAAATCGCTCAGGCCCGTTTTGCGCGCAGCCTGCTCTTCCAGAAGCTCCTGCCGCGGGATCCGTCCGGCAAAACCGAACGATGCCGCCGCGCGGCCTGCTGCGTTGACCGCTGCGATGAACCGCGGGCGGTACGGCCGTGAATACGACATTGATGTGTGCCTGACCGGTGAATTCATGGCAGGTCCCTCACCGCGGTCGCTTTTACCACCCGCGTTTCCGGCTGCGGGTGTTCGGCGGCCCTGATCCACCTGAAGAGCATGGTCCCCTGCCGGTGACCGACCGTGTCGATCCAGTTGTCCACGCCAGGGTTCCGGTGCGCGACCACAATCCGCACCGATCCGTCGGCGCGATATTTCGCGGTATGCTTGTTTACCCAGACCGGGTAATAGCGGTAATCGAGAGACTCCATCCAGTGATTGTCGAGCTGGAAGTTCCAGGCCTCGCACTCGGGCGGCGTGACGTCGATTACCAGCGCCTCGTCATCGGCGAGCTTCCAGTAGCTGTGATAATAGCAGATGTTCGGGTCGCCCATCGCGGCAAGGGAGACAGCGGGATCAAACTGCGGGAGCCGGTTCGTGTGCTTCATGAAGCTCTCGGCCCAGTTGGCGAACATGGTTACCGCGCCCAGCACGATCTTTGACGCCATGGTCAGCCCCTGCTCGATCCCCTCGGGCGTCACCGGCGTGGGCATGCCGTCGCCGCCGATCCGCTCGATGGTGATGTCGGCTATCAGCTCCCGCGCGCGATCGGCAAAGGTCTGCCGGATGATAAGCGAAGATGTCTCCGCCGTCATGGGAAGCCAGTTCCCCGGGGTCTTCCTGCTGCTCAGGATGACCTCGAACGTCCCGTCCGGGCTGATGGCCATGTCGCGGGCGTCAAGGTAGCCGGTTTCACCCGTGCCGCCGCCGATGCCGTAATTCCCCTTGTACGTGCCGAAGCCGAGGTATGCGATCGTGCCCCGCGTGCCCCTGAGGCGATATTCGTACCCGCCGCTGATCGACGCGTACTGATAATAGTTATCCGGATTGTCCGCGCCCATCTTCGCGGTCTCATGCGCCGCCCTGAAGAGCACGGGCGCGCGCGGATCTGCGTTCTCCACAAACGCCTCCACGATCACCCGCATTACCCTGCTCAGGTAGCGGAAACCCTCGGCGCGATCAAGCGGATCAGTTGGCGAAGTCTTGCGCATGATAATGTCGCCCGCCATTTTCAGGGTATCGCAGAATTCAGACCAGGTGGTGCCGCTCATCAGGCGACTGATGGAATCATCGCTCATGGTAATACTCCTTTATTGCGCCATCCGCACGCACACGCATGTTGCAAAGTCTGCCGGATGACGCCGACCCTCAACTACGGGCGTTCTATATTTATGAAGGTAAGAGCATCAAATATAAGAAATAACTGCAATGATTTTTTTGTTGACAAAAAAGTCCAATTGGCCGGTTTGTTTATTATATACAATATCTCTGTTATCGAATATTCTGTCAGAATTGAGCGAAGAATCAACAAGAAATAATTATAGTGTGATTTTTAATTTTTTGGAAAAAAATCGACAATTAATTTGACTATACAATAATTCTTGTATAATTTTAAAAGGTTTAAGATGACATGTTCGCATGAATGAAAAAACCGCTGAAAAATAATGTGTGTATGGAGGAAGCAGATGAAGAGGACAAAGGTAGTGGATCAGGCGACGCGGATCGAGCAGGAAATTGTCAGGAAGGAACGCCTGGCTCGTGACGCCAAGAGCAAAGGGATGAATACCACGTACAGCGTCTATCTGAATGATATCGCAAACCTCAAAGCCCAGCTCCAGAAAGTATCCACCGGTCCGGGCCCGGCAAGGAAGGTGGTTTAATTATACAGAGATGAAAGGCGGACCGGGTTCCGCCTTTCACACTGATCTTGCGTGTTTTCCCACAGCGGCGATTCCCCGGCCTTTCACATCAAGAGAAACTTGTTGACATCATCTGACCTGTGCGGGTAATGATTTTCATGTTAGTAAAATTACCGTTTCGCAGGGTTATTCAAGCATGCACGCCGATAATCCCCACCCGATTGATATAACAGTATACCAGCCGGACCCGCGTGATGGAGAAATCGAAAATCCGCTGTTGCGTGAAGTCCGCGATATAATAGACCGCTTCTCGGGCGGAGGCATGGAAAAGGCCAGGATGATGCTCTCATTCGAGCGGGACTCGCTTAAGAGCAGGTACGCGTTCGCGATCCCGACCGCGGAAAGCCTGGAACGGATCGCGAGGCATTCACCGCTTGTCGAAATCGCGGCCGGCAGCGGCTACTGGGCAATGTGCCTGGCCGCGTACGGCGCGGATATAATCGCCTACGACCTCTTTCCGCCGGGCGAAGCAGACATTACCGACATCTCGGGACGCAACTGGCTTTTCAGGAAAACTTTTCACACGGTTCGCAAGGGCGACGAAACGATCGCCGCGCAGCACCCTGACCGCAGTCTTTTTCTCTGCTGGCCGCCTCCTGACAGCCCGGTGGCCTTCCGCGCGCTTGAATCGTATCTGTCCGCAGGGGGTAAAACCGCGATAGTTATCGGTCACATGAAGCCGATCTCCATGGGAGATCCCTCGTTCTACCAGCTGCTCGGCACGCTCCCCGTCATCGAGCGGATCCCGATACACGGATGGCCCGGCCTGAACGAAGAGCTGTTTATCTGCGGCGGCTGACGCTCATTTCAGATCGGGAACTCTTCCTCCTCGTTCTCCCGTATAATCGAATCCAGCTCCCGGGCCCGCTCAAGCATCATGCCGGCAAACTGGACGATATCGCCGGTCGACCGCGCCATGGCCGATGCCATCTCTGAGATGCGGAGTACCATCTTGGCGCTTTCATCCATAGAAAGCTTGTGCTCCGAGGTCGAGAGCGCAATGGACTTGCTCATATCGTCGAGCATAACCGCCTGATCCACGATAGTGTTCATGACACGGCCCAGACTCTCCATCTCCCGCGCGACCGATTCGACCTTGCCGCCTATGAGCCTAACGCCCGAGAATATCTTCTCGATGGATCCCCGGGTGTCCTCCATTATCTTCAGGCTGCTCTCGATATCGCTGATGATGCTGCCGATCTGGCCGGATATCTCCTTCGAATTGTCCACGGTCGCGGTCGCGAGCTTGCCTATTTCGTCCGCGACCACCGCGAAGCCTCTGCCCGCCTCACCCGCGCGAGCCGCTTCGATGGAAGCGTTCAGCGACAGAAGATTGATGCGATCCGTAATGTCGTCTATGACCGACATGAAATTGCGCACGGTCCGGCCGCCCTCCGCGATAACGCGGATGACCTCCGCCATCCGGTCCATGTTAGCGCCCGTTTCATCCGAGAATCCGGAAATCTCGCCCACGCTTTTAAGCGCATCTCCGCTCATTGCGGTCACGGTCTCCTGCGTGGAGCGCAGCTCGCGCACCATGTCGTTCACACGGTCCCGCTCTGCGACCTGACGCTCGCCGGCCGTCCTGATGGTGTCGATGGCTGCGGTCAGCTCCTCAAAGGCGGCCGACATCTGTTCGCTCATGCTCGCCTGCTCCTGGGACATGTCCGAAAAGGTCCTGCTGATCCGTTCCTGGTCTGATCCGATGCGTGAAAGCTCCGAGG
The DNA here is from genome assembly GCA_016928865.1 of Spirochaetota bacterium. Taxonomy (GTDB): domain Bacteria; phylum Spirochaetota; class UBA4802; order UBA4802; family UBA5550; genus RBG-16-49-21. The sequence goes on along the minus strand of JAFGJX010000117.1, from coordinate 18,561 downwards.
AGAGCTGCCGCGCCGATGCCACAATTTCCTCAAGAGACCTGGTCCGCCGCTCGAGCCGTGTTTTCATTGAACCGAGCTGCACGGTCGTGGTCCGTATCCGCTCCGCGAGGGCCAGCGAGAGGAGAAGCACCATCGCCGCCGATCCCGCCTGGAGCGACCATTTCGTGACGACGCCCGACGGCAGCAGGCCGAAGGTCATCAGGAGATAGACGAGGCTTCCGAGCATGAAAAGCCCGCATGCAAGGAGATACAGGCGCGCATTCCGGTTTCCCTTCAGGGCCACCCGTATCCCCGCGGTGATGGCGGTCACCACCACCACGAGCGACAGGCCGGCGGAGCCGGTCATTGAAAGGCGGTAGGGCAGGAACAGGGTGGCGACGAAAAACAGGCCGAGCGCCCCGGCGAAAACAATGAGTATCCAATAAAAAATCCGGTCAAACATCTTCATGTCAAGGTATCCGACTGAAAAAAGAATGACTGAGAGCACCGTCAGGCAGAGAACCGGCGGAATGCAGAAATTGGCGAACCAGGGGAATGAGGGCCAGAGAAACTGGAACGCAGTGCCGTTCTGGGTCATGGTGAAAATCAGGAACCCGAAGATGAAAATGGTATAATACAGGTACTCGGTCTTCCTGAGAAAAATCAGCACAAACAGATTGTATATAACCATGGAAAGCATTATCCCATAATAGATCATCAGGATCAGCTCCTCTTCCCTGCTTATCTCGGAAAATTCAGCCGGCCGCCATGCGCTGAGAACAATATTCATGGAGCTCTGGCTTTTGTAGCGGAGATAGATAAGCGTCTCCGCCCCGGCCTTCACCTTCACAGGAAACACGAACGTGCGATTCCGGTACGGCCGGCTGTCGAATGGGAGTAGATCGCCGGTCCGATATTTTTCCACGGGCCTGCTGTCAGAATACACACGCATTTCAAGCTCGTCTATCAGGGGGTATTCCTGCTGTATAAGGATATCCACGTCCCGTGGCCCCCTGTTTCTGATGTCAAAGCGCACCCAGTAGACGGACGAGGTGAAACCAAAGCCAAGTGTCTTTTTATCCGTCTGCTTCCAGAGCCGGGCCTGCTCCTCTCCCCAGACCTCGCCTATGGTGAGCAATCCATTCCTGTCTTCCAGATAGGACGCATGCGGACACATGCTTCTGTCTTTCAGAATCCGCTCGATATCAACGGGCGCTGCCGCAAGGAATATCGGCCTAGCCGTCAGCAGAACAATGACGGAAAGGCAGCAGTAAAACCATCTTGATTGTTTCATGGGCCAGCTCCAGTGAAGAATTCTGCAAATGCGCCTTCATGATATGACAGGCCTTCATCATGGAAAAAGTATCGGGAAGAATTTAAACCTTCACAATAAAAAAAGCAAGTCAATTTATCTCCGTGAATACGGGGAACTGGCTACAATTTCATTCACCTCCGGGGAACTCATCCGGAGTATTGGAAAGGCCGTATCGAACGCGGTAACTTTATTCAACTATCCCGGCGATCTTTTTTGCCGTTTTCTGCTTTTCCTTCATGTCCACGAGTCGCGCGATCATGATACGCTGCGCCTGCGGCGACCCCGCGCCGTGCATCGACTCGGTCAGGTAGCCGACCGCTGCCGAGCCCATGGTCAGGTTCTCGATCAGCCTGAGAATCCGTATTCGGTGCTCGACGGGAACGCTTTTTACCGTGTGGAAATACTTGCTGACCCACTTGCCCACTTCCGGTGACTTCAGGTCGTCCTCCGAAGGGCAGGTCACCATGATCCCGCCAGCGATATCCTGGGCCAGGCGCGCGATCTCGTAGGGGAAGCGCGTCACGTTCTGCTTGTGCACATTGGCCAGAAGGGTGTCGACGTAATAGGTCCCGCTCGGCTCGCGACGGCCTTCGGACGCGCAGGCGATACACCCGCAGTAGAGGGTTTCGTTCAGCTGGTTCATCTCGATGATCTTGTCCCTCACGTGCGATGCCTTTGCCGCGCCGTTGTACTCCGCCACCGTCTGGGTCGCGCCAATCAGCACGTCGCCGACCCCCACCTTGCAGGCATAGCTCTGGCGGTGGTATGAGGCGAACTGCTCCACCAGCTGTCCGGAAAAATCGTGCTCCCGGAACATGAAGACACGCTCCCACGGCACGAACACGTTGTCAAACACGATCAGCGCCTCGTGGCCGCCGAACACGAAATTGCCCCGGTCGATCGTGCCCTTCTCAAGCTTCCTGGTATCGCACGACTGCCTGCCCATGATGTAGGTGATCCCCTTCGTGTCGCTCGGCACCGCGAAGGATATCGCGTAGTCCCGGTCCTCCTCGCGCATGGTGATGGTCGGCATGACGATCACCTCGTGCGAGTTCACCGCCCCGGTCTGGTGCGCCTTTGCGCCGCGAACCACGATCCCGTCCTTCCGCTCCTCGACCACGCGAAGAAACAGGTCCGGGTCCTCCTGCTGGTGGGGCGGGAGGGAGCGGTCTCCTTTCGGGTCGGTCATGGCGCCGTCGCAGACCAGATCGTTCTCCTGCACATACTCAAGATATTTCAGAAAACGTTTGTTGTATTCGGTCTTGTATTTCGCGTCGATATCGTATGTGGTGATCGAAAGCGCATTGAGTGCGTCCATTCCGACGCACCGCTGGAAACAGCACCCGGTGATCGATCCCAGGAGACGCCCCATCTTGCTCTTCCTGACCAGATCGTCCACGCTCTGGTGGATATGCGTGAACCGGTTGATCTTTTTCCCGGTCAGGTGCGACGTCGCGGTCATGATATCTTCGTATTTCTTGCTCATGGCGAGAGAATAGGTCATGGCGACCGCGTTCAGCGACGGCCGTATGATCGGGTCATCCACGACATTGTCCAGCTTTTTGCCGAACATGTACACGACCAGGTTCAGCTTTCTCAGGCTATCGATATACTCTTGAGGAGTTTTCATCGGCATATGGTGCCTCCTGTCTTGTTATCGCCTCATCCCCCCCGACCCCCTTCCCCGTGAACGGCGAAGGGGTGGCCGAAGGCCGGGGATGGGGCGTCCCTACGCCTCCAGTACCCCCGTAAAAACATCATCAAACGCTTCTGTCACCGCTCTTTCTCCCGACATGACGCTCTCGATCAAGCCGAAATATTTTTTAAACTCGGTGCCGAGATAATACTTCGATGAAAGCACCTTTCCGTAATAGAACGCGGCCTCGGGGTTCTCCTTCGCCGCAGCCGCCGGTTTTTCTCCGGATATTTCCCCGGCGATCTCCATCAGCCTGGGCGCGCACAGTGAAAGCGCCCAGAGGTGCATCCAGGCATGCGCCAGCATCCTGAAGCACTGCTGGAGCGTGGTTGCTCGCGCGAATATCTCTTCCATATCGCCCGCATCCCGGTACTTCGAAAGAATCGCGACCGTCTCGTCCATCATCCTGACAGCCCTGTCCACCTCGGAGATATATGCGGTATCGACAGCGCCCCGCGCCCGCTCCAGGGTTTCAAAGATCCTCTTCTTGAATACGCTGTAATTGTAGATGCCGGGATTCATCAGGAGCTTGCGCATGACAAGGTCCATTGACTGTATGCCATTTGTTCCCTCGTACAGGGAGAGGATCTTTGAGTCGCGCGCCAGCTGCTCTACCGGATAATCGGCGCAGTAGCCGTACCCGCCGTATACCTGTATCGCCTCCGCGGTCACGAGCCATGCCAGGTCCGTATTCCCCGCCTTGCAGATCGGTATAAGGAAGTCGAGGAGCGCCCGCGCCTCCTTCGCCTCCTCGCCGCCCGCCGAGTGCATGATGTCGGTCGAATAAGCGGCGAGCAGGGTCAGCATTCGCATCGCCTCCACCTGCGACTTCATCCAGAGGAGCATCCGCTTCACGTCCGGGTGCTTTACGATTGCAGCGGGAACCGGCTTCCCGCCCTTCTCGGATGGCGCCGCGCCCTGAACCCTGTTTTTCGCATAGGTCGCTGCATGTGAATAGGCCGAACTCGCGACAGCCAGCCCCTGCTGTGCCACGTCGAGTCGCGCCTCGTTCATCATCTGGAACATGATCTTCATTCCCTCGCGCTCCCCGCCCATCAGGTAGCCGACACACGCCCCGTTGTCGCCGAAGCTGAGCGCGCAGGTTGGCGATCCCTTGATCCCCATCTTGTGCTCGATGCCCGTGCAGACCAGGTCGTTCCGTGTTCCGAGGGTGCCGTCAGGATTCGCGAAATACTTCGGCACCAGGAATATCGAAATCCCCTTCGTCCCCGGGGGATCGCCCTCGATCCGTGCAAGAACCGGATGGATAATGTCCTCGTACAGGTCGTTCTCTCCCGCCGAAATGAATATCTTCTGTCCGGTAATGAGATAGGTTCCGTCTGCCTGCTTCACGGCCTTTGTCTTCAGCGCGCCCACGTCGCTCCCCGCGTCCGGCTCTGTCAGGCACATGGTGCCGCCCCACGCGCCGGACATCATCTTTTCCAGATACAGCTTTTTCTGTTCGTCGGGAGCGAAGTTTTTCACCAGGTTTGTCGCCCCCACGAGCAGCGATACGTTGATGGTGAACGCGACGCTCGCCGCGAAAAAGTACTCCATCACCGCCCGGTATACGGTCTCCGGCATGCCCGTGCCGCCCCATTCCGGGTCGTTCCCCAGGCCGGTGAATCCCGCCTCGTTGAAAATCGCCATAGCCTGTTTGAATTCCTCGGGCACCGTGACGTTCTTTGTCGCCGGATCATAGCGAGCCCCGGTTCTGTCCCCGGCCCTGTTCGCCGGATAGACCCGCTCCACCGCAATCTTCTCGGCGAGATCAAGGGTTGACTCGAACATCTCCCTGTCGAACATCGAGAATGTTTCAAACGACGTGAGCCGGTCAACCTGAAGCGCCTCGAACAGCACGAACCGCATGTCGCGCGAGTCAATCAACGGATTTGCCGCCATATCGTTCCTCCTATTGCCTCTGGACCACGATGGCGGTCCCCATGCCGCCGCCGGCGCAGAGCGTCGCGAGGCCGCGCTTCAGGTCCCTTCGCTTCATTTCGTGCAGGAGCGTTACGATTATCCGCACGCCTGTTGCCCCGACCGGATGCCCGAGACTGATCCCGCTCCCATTTACGTTGGTGATGGAGCGGTCCAGCCCGAGCGCCTTTTCGCACGCGAGGTACTGGGCGGCGAACGCCTCGTTCACCTCGACAAGCTCCATATCGGCCAGCGACAGGCCGGCCTTTTCGAGCGCCTTCCTGGTCGCCGACACCGGTCCGATCCCCATTATCTCCGGCTCTACCCCGGTGGTCGCAGTTGATACCACCTTCGCGAGCACTGGCGCGCCCAGTTCCTTTGCCTTCTGTGCGGACATGAGGATCACGCCTGCGGCGGCGTCATTGATGCCTGAGGCGTTCCCCGCCGTGACGGTCCCTCCCTCCTTGAAGCTCGGCTTCAGGGCAGCCAGCCCCTCCCTCGTGGTATCGCGACGCGGGTGCTCGTCCGTATCTATCGTTTCACTCTTCTTTTTGGACGCCACCATCACCGGAACAATCTCATCCCTGAAGCGCCCCGCGTCGATTGCGGCGGCGGCCCTCTTCTGGCTGGAGAGCGCCAGCTCGTCCTGCTCCTCGCGGCTGATGCTGTATTGTTCCGCGAGGTTCTCCGCCGTAATTCCCATGGCCGGTCCGATGCCGAGATTGGTCAGAGAATCCCACATGGAATCGCGAATCTCGGCGTGTCCGATATTCGCGCCGTAGCGCATTCTGTCTATCGTGTACTGCGCGTTGCTCATGCTGTCGGTCCCGCCGGCCATTATCACGTCCGCCTCGCCGCACCTGATCTGGTAGTAGGCCAGCTGCACCGAGGACATGGAGGATGTGCAGTTCCGGTGCACGGTGATGCCGGGTACGCTCACCGGCAGGCCGGCCATCACGGCGGCGACCCGCGCAATGTTGTTCTCGCCATTGGTCCGCTGGTAATTCGATCCCCAGATAACGTCTTCAATGACCCCCGGGTCGATCCCGGCCCTTCTGACAAGCTCTTTCATGACCGGAATGGTCAGATCGAGGGCGCTCACGCTTTTAAATACGCCCCCCAGCCTCCCGATGGGAGTGCGGCACCCGGCCACAATTACAACATCGTTCATACTGCCTCTCCTTATTTTCCCCTGAATACCGGTTTTCTTTTTTCAAGGAAGGCCCGCATGCCCTCCTTCTGGTCCTCTGTTGCAAACAGATCCACCCATGCGTCCTCCTCATACTTCACCCCTTGTTTCACGTCCCTGCCGATGCCGTAGTTGATCACCCGTTTCGCATTTGCCAGGGCCACAGGCGCCATGGATGACAGCCTGGCCGCAAACGCGACCGCTTCCGGCACCGGGTCCCCCTCAACAACGCGATCGCACAATCCGTACGCCAGCGCGGTCCTGGCGTCGATGTTCCTTCCCAGGAAGATCATCTCCTTCGCGCGGCTTGCGCCCACGAGCTTCGGAAGCCTCTGGGTGCCGCCGGCGCCCGGGAATATTCCGAGCTTTATCTCGGGCGAGCCGAGTTTTGCATCCGCTGCGCATATCCTGAAATCGCAGGCAAGCGCAAGCTCGAGACCGCCTCCCAGGGCGAATCCCGATATGGCGGCTATCACCGGAACCGGAAGGTCCTCCAGCGCGTTGAACGCGTCATTGAAGCAGAACTCCCGCGCCTGCGCAGGCGACAGCTCCGCCATGGGCGCGATGTCCGCGCCGGCAGCAAAGTTGTTTCCGCTCCCGGATATAACCAGCGCCCGCACCTCCCGGTTGTCCTGTACGCCACGCACCGCGTCGTGCAGTTCTGACACCGTTTCGCGGTTGAGCGCGTTCAGCACCTTCGGCCTGTTCAGTACGATGCGGCACACGGCATCTTCGCATGAAACCAGTATATTCCTGTACTCCACAGCTCTTCCTCCTCTTCGCGCGCGCCCGCGGTCATCGTCCGGCCGATGTTCCGGCTCCAAGCCCGCGCAGGGAAAATTGTACGATGAATTCTATAATCTCGTCGACGGAATACTTGCCCTTCGGCGAATACCATATCCGTGAACGGGCGATGATCGATGCGATGCTGAAGACGGCTATCTTCTCGTCAATCTCCTTTGAAAAGACCCCGGCCTTTTTGCCACGCCGAATAATCGCAATACCGATCTGGTCGTAATTGTCACGCAGGCTGATGATCTTTTTCCTGCGTGCCGGGCTCAGATTGTTAAGTCCGACGTCAAAAAGAAGCTTGGACCTGCTCTTCTCGCCGAGGGTCAGCCGCACGTGATTTTCCACCAGCATCCGCAGGCAGGTTACGGGATCAACTCCCTCATCCTCTTTGAGATGTTTGATGGGCGAAACGATCTCCATCATCTCCTGGAGGAGTATCTCGTACAGAATCTCCTCCTTCCCGCCAAAATAGTTGTAAATGTTGGCCGGCCTGAACCCGCAGGCGGACGCGATGTCCTTCATGCTGGTTTCGGCATACCCCTTCTCCCAGAAGAGCCGGCTGGCCTCCGCAATGATCAGTTCCTGCTGGGATTTTCGCGGTTTTCTTTCAGCCATATTAATCCTCGTGTAATCCTGCGGCTTTGCTGAGGAATACAACCTTTCATGCATACCCTGCGAGGCGGGACATCATCTCACCTCGGGGTATTAGTTAATGAATGACCATTCACTTATTTGGCCCTCCCTGTCAAGGATTTTTCTCTGTGAATTGATTTCACCCGTGGTCCGACTCATGACACGAAAAGACACCCGGTCAGCGGGTAAAACAAACAAAAGCGCGGCAGTATGGCCGCGCTTTTGTGATCTCGTGATGAGTGATAAGAGGTTATTTCTTATCGTCTACCCCCTCTCCTCCCCTGGCCCGTCCAGAGAGGAGATCCATCCTCATGCCTCAGGACTACCTTTTTATCGCCTTTTACGATCTCTCTGGCAATTATACCGGGTTTTCCGCCTTCATCAGTGCGGGCTCCGGTTACCTCGATACTGTCCCCGTTCACAAATGAAATTTTATCCTTCAGGAAATAGGACGGTCCTGCATATACTGTCAGAGATCCATCTTTAGTTTTTATGACCAGATGCGTTCCGGCACCATATCCCCAGGCGGCTGCTACAGAGTCTACCGCTGTAATTTCACCGGATACTCTGACTACCGAGGCGGCATTGTAGTAATAACGTGCTGCATGCATCCTCTGCGCTACCAGATGCGTGCTGATTGAAACAATCCCTGCAACTGCCAGAATTCCTAAAATCCCTATTTTTTTCATATAATTACTCCTTTTTAGCATTTTATTTAATTCTATATTACTATATTTTTTAACGACTGTCAAATTTTTTAGAATTTTTTTTAAAAATAATGTCACTTTTATCATTCCTGTTCGTTATATCTTTCAAAATTCAATTTAAGGAGATTTGAATCATGCATAAACTATTACCACTGTATATTTCATTATTACTTGCATTGCCGGTAGCAGTCCTTGCGCAGGACAAGACAATGACAAAGGAACAGCTTCAAGAAAAGAAGCAGGACAGGATTCAGGAGAAGGACGCGCAGAAGACACAAATCAAGGACCAGATACGAGCAAAAAAACAGGATCAGGAGCGAGATGCAGTAAAAGCTCAGGATAAAGCTCAGGTTAAAGACCAAGTTCGCGAAAAGAAGCAGGACCGCGCCCGGGTAAAAGAAGCCAGGAAGGAACAGATCAAAACGAAAAAGCAGGACCAGCTCCGGAAAAAAACTGCTAAGCAAGAACAGATCAGACAAAAGAAGCAGGACCGCAACCAGGCCAATGAAGGCAAAAGAGCCAGAATCCGCGAGCGCAATGAAGAGCGCAAAGCCACCCAGGAAGCCAGGAGAGAGCAGGTCAAAACCCAGGCGCAACAGCGGGCAATGAATCGCGAAGTAATTAAAAATTCAATCCAGAACCACTATCGTATGGGACAAGGCAAGTAAGCCCCCTTATTGAGCCTTGCCCAAACCCGAGACCGGATGGGGCAAACCCATTCCGGTCCCTTTTTTTACTATGTCATAATTCTCTTTACAGGTATTTTCCCATGCCCATACGATGGAATATGCAGGTAGTCATGAAAACAGGCATTACACCCCTTGCCATATCAGTTCTTCTGGCCCTTCAGCTTTCCGGGCTCTCCGCGGAGGAAGTTACACCTGAAAGCGCGGCAGCACAGGAGCAGGCGCGGGAGAATTCTGACATAATCGGAAAACAGGCGGAGCCCGCCAGGATCAGGGTTTTCAGCTTTGATATCGGCATAAGCGGCGGTTATTCTACCGGCATGTCTGTGAGCAATTTTTACTACAGACCATTCGCCAATCTCTATCTCAGGAACCGGTATGTAAAATTCACGGCCGGTATAAGCAGGTACCAGAACCTCCTGATAACAAACGGCTACGGCATATTCGAACGCGTCAACGTTACGCAGCCGAAGCTCGCCCTCTCCCTCTACCCTCTTGAGGTGATTGAGCTCTACGGAGAATACCGGTTTTCCTGCGGCGACCCGTCCCACTACTACCGCGGGCATGAAGGCACAGCGGGCTTTCTCCTCGATTTTGACCCGGTGACCATTGACGCGTCGATTAACATCAGAAATATCGTGTATCGTTTTAAGACCTTTGACTGGCAGAGCGCGTTTACTCTCCTGTTCAGTAGTATCAGCCACAGCGGCCATGTGACCAGCTATTATTTGATCAATACTAACGATCTCAAATATCTCGATGATATATCGGCAGCCGTCACCTGTTCATGGTTTGTCATCGACACAACCAGCATAGATGCGACCTACTATTACATGAACAGCGTATTTCGATATCCGAAAGACAGCTATAACGTACATACCGGACGGATCGGCGTCTATTCTGATGTCTGGAAATATATTTCACTCTACGGGGGAATAAGCCTCGGCATCGACTCAGAGCAGTACCTTATCGCGAGCGGTGACCTGGGTATAAGCTTTAATATTCTCGAACACGCATCGCTCTCCTTCACATACATGCCCGGCTACTACAAATCGCGGGAAACCGTCAGCTCCCTTGACAGGTTTGTCAATATCTATGCACTCTATTTTATTGATTATAATATCATGGGCTCTGAAAACCCGTATCTGAAATCGTCCCTGATCGGAAAATCATTCATGAACCACAGTTTCACATTCAGCGCTGCTTACAAATACTGAAAGGAAGTATACTCTCCAACGACCTGCGTGCGAAGCGGTTTACCTGCCCCTCATCTTCTGCTGGTTCATGTTCATCCTGCTGTTCCTGCGCATTTCATTCATCTGCATTCTGTTCTCTTCGGAGCGCTGGCGTATGATTTCCCGGCTGCTCTCGTGTTCAATTCGATCCCTGATTGCCCTGTTTTCCAAGGCGGAGTTATCATCATCACGCACTGACGGATTGTCAGCACGCTCTGTCGTCCCGGTTTTAATGTCGGGACGGCCCTTTTGTCCGATACCATCGGGCAGGAGAAGATGAGCGTATTTACCCGCGCGCAGCCCATCGATATCACTGAATATGCCAAGATCCTGTCCGGAAGCCTCTGCACTCAGTAAGGTATCGGTGATGATGCACTTACCGCCCGCTGACACGCGGACCTGTTTTCCGGTGCGCATGTTGGTGACGAGGATCCCGCCTTCTTTCACTATCGCGAGCGTTATGCCACCCGATGCCTGAAGCAGAAACTCCGTGCCCAGCGGCTCAATGCGGGCATTGGGAGTCACGTATTCATATACAACAGGCACTTCACCCCTCTGTATGGCTGAGACCAGTGTGCCCTCGTGGAGTGAGATCGACATGTTCACGCCGTTTGCCGTGTCAGCGGTAAATTTATCCACGCCCATATCTGTCTTCCCCGCGAGGTCAATACGGATACCGGTGTCAAAAATAAGACGGGCAGCCGATCCGGACGCAAGATTGACAACTGTCCCCTCGCGGACCGGGTCGCCCTTCCGCGCCGTTTTCCCGTCAATGAGAACCTCCAGTTCAGTCATATCCACTACCAGCGAAGAAGCACGGGGGTCATCAGGACCAAGGAGTAGAAACCCTGCAATCACCAGCACTATCGCCGCAACTGCAAAGGCCGATGCAGCAACCAGTCCAGGGCGTCTTCCAGGGAGTAAGCTATGAGCATCCGGTTGGGCACCGTTCCGGATCTCTCTCCATGAACGCATGATCCTTTCCCACAGATGATCACTCGGCTCGAAACCCTGATAGCGGGGAGCAATGGCTGAAAGCAATAGTTCATACCGTGCCCGGCATGGACCGCATTCATGGATATGGTTCTCGATTCTATTACGGACCCTGGCAGGCAGGATTCCGGCGATATAGGAGGCGAGTTCTTTATTTGTCACATGCATATTCACAACAAACAGCCCTTCTCTCTTATATAACGATTCTTGTGAAAATCAAGGCCATAAAAAACAAAAATAACAGCTTGAAACCAGAATTTTCAAGTGATTTAGCCAGATATTCCAGGATAGCCCTCATTTTACGCTTTGCCGTCCGCTCGGATATCCCGAGATTTTCAGCTATTTCCTCATAGGTAAGTGAAAGCTCTGTTCTCATAATGTATACCGAGCGTGAAACTGTGTCTTTTTCATCCACCAGACGGTCAACACGTTGTTTCAATTCTTCGTACTCGACCTTTTCCTGTTCGTTACGGACGCCGTCATATTCGATATTATCCAGGAGTTGCAATTCCCGGGTTTTTCGCGTCTTGCGGGCATAGTCAATGCATAAATTTCGCGCCGTTTTATACAGAAACGCGCGGATATTGCTATCATCCAGAGGATAATCCCGCGAATACCTGATAAGCTTTACAAATACATCATGGAGTATATCCTCGGCTGTTTCCCTTATCCTGACAAAGCCACAGATATATGCTAAAAGCTCCCTGCAATGCCGGGCATAGATGTCGCCCAATGTACGTTCGTCGATCATGTCATCACATTAAAAATAAAATCGAACTGTTAACTGTTGTTAATTATTTAAATTCAGTTGCGTAACGGTATATGAAAAAAATCGCATGATGACTATTGGATTATCAAGCACAAAATTCAGGAAAACCCATTTAATTCATCAGTATCATTTAGAATCTATCTGATAGGCCTATGAAGCGTTAGAAAAAGGATCTGAGCGGCTGAGAACTGTCTGAGTTTTCAGCGTTTTTTTATCCGAGTTCCGCAGGCCGCGAAGATTCTTTCCGGCGCGATATAGCCCTATTGTGGTAGACTCTGGGCAAATATCATTTTCAATGCTATCAGAAGCAATGCGATTCCAAATACCCTCTCGAGTACAGTATTTGATATATTTGTCGCCAGTTTTGCTCCGGCAAAACTGCCGATGAGAAAGCCAACGCATATAAATGCAGCGGCATGCAAATCAACATACCCGTGACGGTAATACATCCATGCTGCGAATATGCCGATTGGCGGCACCAGGAGGGCCAATGTCGTTCCCTGGGCCTGGTGCTGTGAGAACCCGAATATAAAAAGCAGAGCCGGGACGATGATGACCCCTCCGCCAATCCCGATCAATCCGCTCAACACTCCCGCTGTTATTCCCAATAAGATAAATAAGAAGATGTGTAACATAAATTTGCAACCTGCCTTTAAAAATTATTTCATATTGTATAATGAATAATCTGATAAACATAAGCGGACATGCGTGTGAAAATTGCAATGAAATAACTGCGGCGGATGTTATTACCGGTGCACTCGTGTTTTTTATTATTTTCCTTGTTTCAAAAACGATTCAGCGAGTAAAATCAAAAAATATGCATTAGCAGCAACAGTATAGCTCCCCTGTCATTCCTGAAAAATCTGTGGTTATCAAATAATCCATATCGGAGGTAATCGATTATGGACTCACCGTATTCAATATAATCTGTCTTGACACAACAGGGCCCGCTCATAGCATGAGTCAGTGAACCTGCGCGTGATATCAATCGCGCATCTGCATTATACCGGAAAAGGGACAGGTACATGCCAATCTATCAAATCAAGGATCGCAGACCGGACATCGCCACAGGGACCTGGATCGCACCTTCAGCCGAAATAATCGGCGATGTCCGCATAGGCAGGAACTGCTATATCGGATGGGGCGCGATACTCCGCGGCGATTATGGAACGATTATCATAGGAGATGAAACGGCCATCGAGGAAGGAGTCATCATCCACGCGCGCCCCATGGACAGGACAGAAATCGGCAGGCGCGTCACCGTGGGACACGGCGCCATGATCCACAACGCCGTGCTGAAGGATTTCGCCACCGTCGGCATGCGGGCAACCATCAGCGATTTTGCCGAAGCGGGTGAATGGTCGCTGGTCGCTGAGCAGGCCCTGGTTGCACGGAAGCAGATCATTCCCCCGGAAAAGGTATACGCGGGTGTTCCCGCGAAGGAGCTGGGCGATCTCAGGGAGCAGACCAGGACCGAGTGGACCTGGGCAAAGCAGCTCTATGTGGACCTGGCCAGCCAGTACCTGACAGACTGCTCGATAATAGGATAGTGTGCAACAGAGAGATACATGCATACAGGAGGGTACCTTCATTATGGATCCATCAGATTTCCAACACTTCGGACGATTGAACGATCCTGACAGCTGTGCTGCAATAAAGGGCGTATGCGGCGACGAGATGGAGTTCTACCTCGTTTTCAGGAACGACCGAATCCACGACATCAGGTTCTACACCGATGGCTGCGAGTACACGGGGATATGCGGAGAAACCGCCGCAAAGCTGGCCGCCGGCAGGCATATCGACGACGCCATGGGAGTTTCAGCAGCAATGATCCGGAAGGAGATCCCCGGCCTGCCCGAGGACCATATCCATTGCTCAATACTGGCAGCCATGACCCTCATGAAGGCCCTGGCCGATTACCTGTACCGGAAGAGCATAACCTGAAAGCCGACCACCCATCACGAAATGCCGGCGGGCGCAGGTCCGACATCTACCCGGGGCTTCTGACGAGCGCATGGGTCCCCATACTGAACCCGCTGTGAGAGGCGACTGATGCGCATTTTACTTTAAAAAGAAAAAAGATATTCTTCCTTTCATCGCTCAGGGTCTCGTAATTGCCCTGCCCCTTTGCTATGACAAGGTCCGCGGCAATATAAACATCGACAAATTCACGCGAGCAATCAGCCAGGATGGTGCCCGGAGCATCCGAGCCGTTCTCGATCACACGGGCCATGGCGGGAATGCCTGCCACGACCGCGTCTTCCATGGTGGCGTCATTGATGACCGGCCTCCCCCGAACCGCCACCGTTACCTTCCCGCGCGGCAATGCCCTGATAAGCGACCGGTCAAACACGATTTCCCCCGCATTGTCAGCCAGATACAGTATTGAAGGCGACGACAGGGCGGCTTCCCGGAATGCGCCTACATCTCCTTCGACAGGCAGATCGAAGGCCCTCTCCATTGCTGCAAAGGCCTCATCCTCGTTGAAGTCGCCCTTGGCACCGAGATCGATCACGTTCCCCGCGATCGCAAGGCGTACCGCGGCATCGAACGGGTCAGGAAAACGCGCGATCTTTTCTTCGAATGCAGGCATGAGACTCATGGCCATCGCGTTAAATCTTTCTTTTGCCGCGCGGTACGGATCCGCCACTCCGGACTCTCCCCGGAGCCTGCGGTGCAACATTTGCGCGGCAGCGGGAGGCGACTGGCTGAAATCCATCTCTACCAGGTCAAGCAGTATCCCGCGAAACACCTGTTCCCGTTTTACCGGATCGGTAATCGCGTTTCCTGTCGCTTCAAGGGCCTGGCGCACCATGCACGGCACGCATTCGATGCTCGATTTCATATCTCAGGTTCTCCGGGTTTTACAGATTTTACAGAATGGAAGTTTAAATAATTCTGATATAAATGTCAAATCCTTCAACGCCCTCCTCACTGGCAGGCGGACTGACCCTGAACACGGCCCCGTCCTCCGCGCCGGGCGGTATAGCCACTGACACAGCATCGTAACCCGCAGGGCCTTCCATGAAGAACGTCCTCTCCACGCCCGTCCGCGCCTCCTCTGCGGAAAGCTCCACAACGCAGGGGGAGCTGAAAAATCCCCAGCGCTTGAACCCACCCCGTTTTCCGCAGCAGCCACGGCCGCGACCGCATGAGGATCTTCCGCCGGTAAAACGATGGAAGAATTCGTCAGGGAAAGGAGCGCCTCCGGCGCGCGCCATATCGTAGGACCTGCGCGCAGAAGGATCGGCCAGAACGTCATAGGCGGCCGCGATCTCCTTGAACCTGGCTTCAGCCTCGGGATCACCCGGATTTTTATCCGGATGATATTTCAGCGCGAGCGCGCGAAACGCCTTTTTTACCTCGCTTTCCGTGGCCCCTTCGCCTATGCCGAGGGTGAAATAATAATCAGGTCCGTTCAAGGGCAATCTTCTACTCCATACTGGCAACCGGCCGGCTGATCGGTACTCTGTACATTATGTGTTTTTCCGCAATGCTGAATATATTATCTGCCACCTATCCTCGATGACCGTAACGTTAAAACCATGCTCTTTCAGAAAAACGCCGACGATGCTGAAATCACCCGCCTCCCTTTCATGGGCCGTGCCACGCGAGCCATGGACCCGGTCAATAAGGGCAAAGCCCGCGTCGCTGAAATCAGAGATGACAACCTGGGTTGCCGCGACCCGCATCATCTCCCGTATGACTTTGAACGGGTTGACCAGATGATGGAACGTGTAAGCGGACACGACCGCGTCAAAACTCCTGTCCGCGTAGCCAAGATGCTCCGAGTCCGCGGTCACGAATCGTATCCTGTCCAGAAGCCCGTAATACGAGGCGTGAAGCATTGCGGCACGATGCGCCTGTGCGTCCAGGTCGACCGTATCTATCCTTTCAAATGAAGCGGCGAGCAGTGCGGTAAAATGCCCTTTCCCGGTTCCGATTTCCAGTATGGACCGGCAATTTTTTGAGATCTGCCGTATGATCGCGTCCCGCGCCTCTTCCTGATCGAGGCCATGTTTTTTATACAGGGCTGTCCGTTCGACAAAAAGAGCATGGTGTGCTGCTATCTCTTCCCTGGTAAACTGATTAATTACTGAGTTCATATGAAACTATTTATTGACCGTCCATCAAATATCGCGTTGATAGCGGCCCCTGCCCCCCCTCTCCATCCCGGAAGGATCGGCCCCGACTTCTTCACAGGGCGGCCCCCATGAAAATTTTATATATTCATGCGCCCGATGCAGCCATCCAGCCGGCGGCACATTGAACGACGCCATGACAAACAATACCATCGCCGCGACCGGGCAGATGATTACGGCACGATCCACGGAGGCAATCCCGCGGACGCCTCTCTTGAAATAGGAAAGCAAAATTTTTATATCATTGGCCATCTATTCCATCTCTCCGTTTGCATGAAACCGTGTCAACGGTTTAAATATTCTCCGGGCCAAACAGGTCCCGATACCACCGGCGACAATAATCCAGAGCGGTATTTCTCATTTTCTCGCCATGAGAGAGCCGCACTTCGGGCATTTCTGCCGCATGCAGGGGACTCCCACCTGATGCGGCGCAGTAGCTCCGCAATTCGGGCATATACATTCGCCGCCGGGGCCTGTGCCGCCGCCGCCGGGCCCCATGCCCCTGCCTCCCTGTCCGCGGCCCATGCCGCGTCCGCCGCCGCTTCCTGATCCGCCGCCTTTACCCTGTCCTCCGCGCATTGCAATACCTCCTTCTACTTTTATTCCTCTACTTCATAGACAGCGCTTCAAGCGGACAAACCTCGACGCATGCGCCGCATCCAGTACAGAGACTCTCGTCAATTATCGCAACATCTTCCACTTTGATGGCGCCGGCCGCGCACTCAGCTTCACAGGCACCGCATCCGCTGCATACATCTTTATCTACCTTTGCTTTCAATTTTCCTGCTCCTTTTGTTATAGATATATCATACCTGTTTCTGTTTTTTATAAATGGTTCCCGAGCTTCCTTCATTTGTTCACTGGCAGATTGGCCCGGACCCGGATATACGTCGCGCCGTTGATTCAGGACGCCATTGTCGCGCCGGGATATAAACGCATCCCGTAACGCGGGAAGCATTGACGCGATCCATGACGTGACCATCGGACGCGTCCTCCGCCCGCGGACCTGACCGGCACCGCCCCGCCCGCGGCCCATGCCGCGTCCCATTCCCTTGCCTCTTCGCCCATGGCGCATGATTGTAATCCCTCCTGCCGGAAAGTCCGGCATCCGTTAAACCACAGCGCATCTTCACAATTATGCTTTTTTCGTGACTGGCGCGCAGGGTCCGACTGGCCTAAGAACGCATGCCTCCGGTGATACCAGCCGGCATGAATGCCGGAGACGCCACCGTGTCACACGCACTAGTCGCCCTTCTTCGCAGCGATATCTTCCAGCTCCTTTATGCGCCTGTTAAGAAGGTCCATCTGTTTCTGGAAGAATTCAGACTGGGCTTTCAGCGACTCCACTTCCCGCTCAGGCGTAACCTCTCCCTGATATACCGGCCCGGCATATTCGTAACCGGGAGGGGTATAGGCGGGGTTTCCCCGCGCCCAGTAGGGCATACCGGTCGCATAATACATATTACGCCAGCCCCGTCCGCCGCCGCCTCCTCTTCCCCGGCCATACACCGGGTTCATATATCCGGGAACGCCTGAACCGGAACAATACCCGGCTCCCCTTCCTGTCATTGGTCCGTATCCCAGCGGACCAGTCCTGTCTCCTCGTGGCATATCACGCCTCCTTTCTATTTAATAATGAAAACCATTTTCATTTATTGTGCAAAAAAAATTATCCGCTCCTGCATCGTTCGCAAAACCCGTAAAAACTGATCGCGTGATCGGTTATTGTGAAATTGTATTTTTTTGACAACCTGTTCTGGGTTTTTCCTATGTATTCAAGCTCATCATCAAGGAACTCTGAATAATCGATAATCGCCTTGCAGCCCAGGCAGATCAGGTGGTGATGATGTTTCTTCCCGTCCGGGTTGTTCACCAGCTCGTACCTGGCCTTGCCGTCGCCGACATCGAACTTTTGCACAATGCCCATCTGTGTCAGCATGTCAAGAGTGCGGTACACCGTGGTAAGGCCGATGGAAGGATTGATCTCATGCGCTTTAACATACACATCAGCCGCGCTCACATGATCATTGGTTTCATGAAGAATGTCTATGACGACCTCGCGTGGGGCGGTCACACGGGCACCGATATCATGAAACCGGTCCTGCCACCATGCCCCTCTTCCGTGTCCTCTGCCTCTCACCATACCACGTCCTTTATTGATAATGGTTTTCATTATCAATATATAAAAAATCCCCCCATGCGTCAACAATTTTTATACATATAAGATAAAAATATTCAAGAATTAAATTCATTTTCGACATCAAAATACAAAATGGCTACCGACTACTTGTCAAAAGAATCGGTCCTGTACCACCCTTCCCGGGGCATTGAATCGAAACATGTTGGTTGAGGATTTTCCCATTTCCCTTCCGGGGAAATCCGCCATTTTGTATAGTAATCCATCGGCGAGGCTGTTTTGTCTATGCGGTATCCATCAGGGTGGTAACCAGTTCTGATCTCAGACGCGCTGAATGTTTTTTCCATATATTTATACCTCATATGTCT
>JAFGJX010000116.1 GCA_016928865.1 Spirochaetota bacterium | reverse complement strand
TCGCCCTTGATGCGCATGAACTCGGCATTGCGTCCCACGAAGTAGAGATAGCCCTTTTTGTCCCGCCGGACCAGGTCGCCGGTATAGATCCATCCGTTCCGGAGCTTGTCGTTGGTGGCCTTGTCATTCTTAAAGTACTCGACAGACTTCTTCTTCCCCTTCGACTCGAAAATCAGCTCTCCCGGAGTGCCGTCAGGCACGTCGTTGCCTTCATTGTCGACCAGACGATGCACCACGCCCGGGCTCGGCTTCCCGATCGAGCCGATCGGGGCGTTTCCCAGGTTCATGATGCTCTTGCCGCCGCCGTCAACCGAGCCGTACGCCTCGTAAATTGTTATTCCGAACCGCTTCTCAAATTTCGGCCATTCATCCGCCGGGCAGGCGGCGGACATGGTGAAGCGCACCCGGTTGTCCCGGTCGTTGTCTTTCGGAGGCTGCTTCATGAGGATGGGGATCATCGCGCCGATCGTGTTGAACGCGGTCACGTTGTATTTCCGTATTTCGTCCCAGAAGCGGCTCGCGGAGAACTTGCGCGTCAGCGCCACCCTACAGCCGCGGTGCATGGCCACCGTGCAGGTGGTCCAGAGCGCGTTGCCGTGGAACAGGGGAAGGCAGGTATAGAGCACATCGGACTTTTTGTAAAGCGCGTACGCGGGCACGGAAAGGATCTTCACCGTGGTCTTCCCGTACCGGTACATGACGCCCTTGGGCAAGCCGGTCGTCCCGGACGTATAGAGGATGAAGCAGATGTCGTCCTTGGCGTATTCGCCGGCAGGCCGCTTCGGTGACTGGAGGTAGGCTTCCGACATCGGGACCATCCCCGGGGGAAGCGGCTTCTTCGCGGTGGGATCAGCGCTGTTGACGACCACGGTTTTCACGTGCTCGAGCCTGCCCGCTATCTTCAGGTAGGACTCGAGGAATTCCTCGTCGATCACCACGTACTCGGCGTCGCTGTGGTTCAGGATGTACTGGAGGCTGTCGCCGCGCAGCGAGGTATTTATCGGGATCAGGTACATCCCGAGCTTCTGGGGGCCGATAAAGAAGTCAAGGTACTGGGGGCAGTTCCCCATGATGATGGCGAGTCCCTTTCCCCGCTCCGCGCCGAGGCCCTTGAGGAAATTCGCGACCCGGTTCGCGTTCTCGTCCATCTGCCGGTAGGTAAATGACCTGTCCTCGAATTCCATGTAAATGCGGTCCGGGTGCCTCGCCGCCTTTTCTTCTACAAGCTGCGCCCACGACATGTCTTCGGCAAATTCCACCCGCATCAGGCTCTTCAGGTTGACACCCAGCGTCCCCCGGCGCCACTCGTCAAGAAGCAACATGGTCGCTCCCTTGGCGATCTTCAGCGCTATTTTAATGTTCGATAACAGGTACATGGCACGTTCCTCATATAATGTAGTATTGCATCATTTAATTCAATTAAAATTTCACTTCACCGGTCGCTCAAGGATATGGATGCACATGGCAGCCTCCTCCTGACCCAGCGCGCCGCCGCCATTCTCCGCCAGGCCGATCTTCGCCCCCTTGACCTGACGCGCGCCCGCGCTGCCGCGGAGCTGGGTTACCAGCTCGTGGATCTGGGCCAGCCCGGACGCGCCGATCGGGTGCCCGCGCGATTCGAGCCCGCCGCTCACGTTTATCGGAATCCTGCCGCCAATCCTTGTCGCGCCGCTCTCCGCGAGCCTGCCGCCCTCGCCCTCTTTACAGAAGCCGAGCGCCTCGGCCTGGTGGAGCTCGCCGTACGCCGTCGCGTCATGCACCTCGGCGAAATCCACGTCCTTCGGGCCCAATCCCGCCTTCGCGTACGCGATCTTGCCCAGACGCTCGCCGATGTCCGTATCATCGAACGACCGCTCGCGTCCCGAACCGAGAATGGAGGCCCGCACCTTCACCGCCTGCGACATGAGCCCGAGCCTCTTCGCGGTCTTCTCGTCGCAGACGATCGCCGACGCGGCCCCGTCGCCGATCGGCGCGCACATCGCCCTGGTGAACGGCCAGCTTACCATGCGGTCCGCCATCACCTGCTCCGGCGTCACCGTGAAGTTGTACTGGGCGTTCGGGTTCAGGGAGGAGTGGTAATGGTTCTTCGATGCGATCGTGGCAAGCTGCTCAAAGGTCGAACCGTATTTTTTCATATGCTGGCGCGCGGCGAAGGCATACACGTCCATGAAGGGCGAATGATCCCCTCCCATGAGCTTTCGCAGCCGGGCGACCGTTTCCTTGCCCAGGATGTCCTTGAGGTGGAAGTATACGGTGAGCATGTCGGAATATTCGTTAAACCTGTCCCCGAGCGTCTGTTTTTTCTTTTTCCTGTCGCCGCCCTTTTTCGCGAATGTAGCATATTGCTCCACCTTCTCCTTCATGTTCTTTTTGTCCTCATCGTTCATGAGGAAGATGGACATCGTGTCCAGGTTCTTGTTGATATTCTCCGTGTCAAGCCCCCCCAGGAAGCCGGCAAAGATCTTCATCTTGTTCGGATGATTGACCTTTTCGGCGCCAACCGCCATGGTAATGTCATAGAGCCCGCTGGCGACGCCGAGCCAGGCATGGTGAAAGGCGGTCGATCCTCCAGCGCACGCGTTTTCCACGTTGGTCATCGGTATCGATTCTATGCCGATGGGCCGCAGGGCGCACTGGGCGCGGATCGATTCCTGTCCTTTGTAATATCCCCACCCTGAATTGGCGAACCAGAGCGCCTGGATATCGCCCTTGTCGAGGCCCGCCTCTTTCAGGCAGGGAACTATCGTTTCCGCGGCAAGATTCTTGATGCTCTTGTTGATATACCTGCCGAACTTGATGGTGTGTGCGCCTATGACATATACATCTCTCATCTCAATTACCCGTCACTCCTTATTGCAGTATTTCAAAATAAACGGCAGACCGGGAGAAAAGCATGGTCCGCACATGTAACAATGAGGGAAATATATGCATAACTAACATTTAGCTTCTTCAACAATACCGAGTATTTTCGACAAAACTCAAATGTGTATAATGATTAATATCTCATGTTGCAAAACTGCGTCTCGCGCTCTCCGGGGAGCCCCGGGAGGGGGCTATTTAGGGGCTTCGCCCCTAAAACCCCTTTGTAAATTCAGTATTGCGAAACTGCATTTCGGCTTGCGGGGGAAGCCCCGGTGGGTGGCGTTTTAAGGGATTCGCCCCCAAGACCCGCCATGGAAAGTTTACTCTTGGAACAAATATCCCGAATAGCCTTCTAGAAAAATAAAAAAAATTGTATACAGGGGCGGCTATTCCATGATTACCTGTTATTCAAATTTGAACTACTGGCGCCAATAAATTTATTTTGAAGTCACATTTTCACATCCCCCTGCTTTTCATTCTGCTTATCGGAACAATTAGCTCCTGTGCGAAAACCGATGCGGACAGGTACGGCCTGGTCACGTTATCAGGAACATGGAAAATCATTGAAACAGAAGACAATGCGCTCGCCGATCCCGGTTATGAGGACAGCGCATCAGGAGAAATTGAGATACCGGGGGACTGGAAGCATCTGCTTGAAAAGAATGACAACCTGACCGCCACGATCTGGATACGAAAAAAATTCACGATCGCCGAGGAAACCGCGCGTGAATTTTCCGGCGGCATGGCCGTGCTCTCGCTCGGAAACATAGCCGTTTCGGATAAAACATATTTGAACGGCACACTGATCGGCAGCACGGGAACATTCCCGGGCAAGGACAGGCCGCTCTCCTACCGGTCGGGATGGCACCGGGAACGGAACTACCGGTTCAATTCCTCCCTTCTCAGATATGACAGAGAAAACGTGGTCGCGATTAAAATATTCTCCCACTATATAAACGGTATGGCCGCAGTACCGGTGCTGACCAGCGGTGAGAAGTGGAACGAAAAGATGCTGTTCAGGGAATACCTGCCCCCCCTGAACAATTTTTATCCGATAATCCTTACCATCATACTGGCATTATTACTGTTCGTAACCCTGAAGGGAGAGCTGCCCGGAAAGTTTGTCCTGTATTCCATCATCCTGATCCTTTGCGTATCTATCATCGACCTGCTGATGATTGGTTTCCCTTCGCTTGAAAACAACATATACCGGTTCAAGCTGTTTATCGGGCTCTACATGTGCATTGATTTTATCCTCATTCTCCTGCTCCAGGAATTCTTTAAAATCTCCATTAGGCCGGTTACCGTCGTCTTGTCGGTAATGCTCGGCGCGGGAATCACATTCATCGCATACGCGCCGACGACAAAATTCCTCGTGTCATACTGCTTCCCGGCAACAGCGGCCATGATAATAATCTATGTGCTGTATTCGACCGGCATATTCCTGGCGGCGCTGTATAGAGACCCGAGAAGGTTCTGGTATCTCGCGGTCATCGTCCTGTTCCTCCTCATCTCCGCCGCTGACACCCTCTACAATGTCGTCAGCAACCAGTTCTACAGGATCTCGTTCGTTTTCACCCTCCGGCTGCCGTTCATCCTGCTCGGCGGATCGATCGTGTACCTGTTCGACATCCGCAACGTCGTCAGGGAAAACGAATCGCTGGCAACCGCGCTGCTCAACAAGACGAAGGAGCTCCAGAGGACCAGAAAGCTGGTATCGAAGGTCGAGATCAAGCCGGGGCCGCGCGACATCATCCACGACGTGGTTGAATATCTCGACAACAATTTCAACGAAACCTACGACCGTAAAAAGCTGGCGGAAAAATTCGGGCTGAACGAGGACTACATGTGCAACCTGTTCCGGAAGGTGACCGACACGAACATCGCAAACTACATAAACGTTAGAAGGATAGAGGCGGCCAAGCAGCTCCTGAAAGAAACCGACAGCAAGGTCATCGACATCGCGTTCCACGTCGGGTTTGACAATCTTACCTATTTTTACCGGCACTTCAAAAAGCACACCGGCTATTCGCCGATCGAGTATAAAAACATGGTGCGGGAAAACGCGATACCGATCCCCATTGACGACGAGATCTGACGGCGCCTCACTTCAGCCTGAACGGTCCGCTTTCGTCAAAGCTGAGCGAAAGCGGCTCCCTCTTTACCTCGTCGGGGAACTTGACGATCGAGGTCCCCGCTATCCGGTACCTGCCCTCGCGGTTCTTGAGCATGTTGATCACCGCCCTGCCCATCGCTTTTGAGCTGAAGGTGTTGGCGATACTGATGACCGAGCGGCTCCCTTCATTGACGATGTTCCCGGTGCTCCCCGAGAGTATTTTCGCGTCGCTGATGAGAAAATCGTAGTTCATGTTCCTCCAGTCGAGCCGCGCCTTCGTGCCGTTCTTCACCTCGATGTCAAAGCTCAGGTCGATGGGAATGTCGAGCGAGGTCAGGTCGATCGACGAGGTTACCGCCTCCGCTCCCCTGCCCGAAATCAGCCCGTCGAGCGCGTTGAATATCTTCACCGGGTCGAGGTTCTTTTTTCCGGTCTCGACGAGGGACCTCTGTATCTCCTCCATGGCGGGCGCCTTCACCTGGAGGTTTGCCAGTTTGAAGGTCGGCTTCATCGCGGGAATCTTCTTCTGCACCGTGTAATCGAACGTGATGTTCTTCTTGATCGACTGCACCGCCTC
>JAFGJX010000115.1 GCA_016928865.1 Spirochaetota bacterium | reverse complement strand
GCTGCCTGCCGGGGCAGCCGCCCGCGAGGGCGAAGGCGAGGCCGGCGAGCAGCATGCCGAGAAAATTCCACAGGTGCGCGCTGTGCGCGACCGGCTGTCCGGTGAAACCGGGATTGAATTTTCCCAGTATGAGATTCCCGATAAAGGCTGTTGCCAGGAGCGCGGCGACGCCGCTGATAAGATGAAAGTCGCGCGCGAGGATGATATCGCGGATCGATCCCATGGTGCAAAACCTGCTTCGCTGCGCGAGAATGCCGAAAACAAGGCCTGCGCCGAGGCTTACCCAGATTCCCGCGTGCATTGATCCGGGTCCCGCTTTGCTGAAGAATATCGGCCCGCCTTCGGAAAACGACACTTCAAAGATGTTGAGGAGCAGCAGAATAATCATGAAAGCGGGAAAGTACCAACCGCTTGCGGCACGGTTGGCATGTGAGCGGCCGAGGCTGTATCCCCTGTTTAAGAATATGACGCCGATGCTGATTCCGGCGGTAAGGCCGAGGAGGGCGGTGACGGCGTTTAGGTCGCCGCCGGCAAGGCGAAGGAGAGCGCGCCACGGGCATCCGAGAAAAACCAGCGCACCGATCATGGCGAATATTCCGAGAAAGAACCGTATGAGGGTCGAAGAGCCGGCGCGGGGCCTGTATTCCTTCATCGCGAGTGAGA
The DNA here is from genome assembly GCA_016928865.1 of Spirochaetota bacterium. Taxonomy (GTDB): domain Bacteria; phylum Spirochaetota; class UBA4802; order UBA4802; family UBA5550; genus RBG-16-49-21. Next base: position 6,949 of record JAFGJX010000115.1, on the reverse strand, counting down.
TGATGAATGAACCGAGAACGATAGCCGGTATCTCGGGCCTGAGGTACTGGACGACGGCGGCGCGGTGGAGCCCCAGCGCCCCGGCGATATCCCGCTCGAAGCAGGCGACGCAGATGCCCATGTTGGGCGGGTTTCCCGCCGCCTGCAGCAGCACCGCTATTATGCCGATCATTGAACCGGTAAGAATGATGGCCACTCGTGATGAAAAAATATTTTTCATAAAACAGCCCCTCGCATGGCGTAATAGTATATAAAGTTCAACCCTATGCGCCGGGGGCTATTTGTCAATAAATAATATATTAGATTTTGAATATTTATAAAATGAATTGATCCTGGCAATCAATGAGTCTCATGTTTTGCCGGACCGAGGTTGAAATTTTTCATTTTGCGCCAGAGGGTCGATGTGTCAATTCCCAGCTCCTTTGCAGTGTTCTGCCTGTTCCATGAATTCTTTTCGAGCGCCCTCAGGATGTAGACGCGCTCCATTTCTTCGAGGGAATAATTCTCCTGCTGGGTAATGCCGTTTTTTTTCAGATGGTTCGGAAGATGGGTGAGGCGTATGTACGGTTCACGGCATAGGACAAAGGCGTGCTCAATGATGTTTTCAAGCTCCCGGATGTTTCCCGGGTAGTTGTGGTCCATGAGGAGGTTCATCACCTCGTCGCTTACTCCTTCGATATTTTTTCCCCGGAGAATGTTGTACTTGTTGATGAAATGCCTGATCAAAAACGGTATGTCTTCCGTACGCTCCGCCAGGGACGGCAGGCGTATGTTTACCACGTTGATTCGGTAATAGAGGTCCTCCCTGAAGCCTCCGCGTCTGACCTCTTCGGCGAGGTCCTTGTTTGTCGCCGCGATGATTCTCACGTCCGCCCGAACGGTTGCAACACCGCCCAGCGGCTCGTATTCGCGTTCCTGTATGAAACGGAGCAGCTTTACCTGCAGCGCGGGTGATATTTCGCCGATTTCGTCAAGGAAGAGGGTGCCGCCTTCGGCACGGGCTATTTTCCCGGGCTTGTCCTTTTTTGCGTCGGTGAAGGCGCCCGCCTTGTATCCGAAAAGCTCGGACTCCAGGAGGTTGTCGGGGAGGGCGGCGCAATTGATTACGGTGAGCGGTTTCTCCCTGCGACGACTCAGATGGTGGATGGCGCGCGCGACGAGCTCCTTGCCAGTGCCGCTCTGCCCCTCAATGAGCACCGAGCTGTCGCTCTCCGCAATGTCGGGGAGAATGCTGAAGATGTCACGCATCTGCTTGCTTTTACTCACGATGTCCTCGAACGTGTATTTTGCCTCGATCTCCTTGCGGAGAATCTCGATGGCGGAGGTGTCGCGGAAGGTTTCGACGCCGCCGATGACATCACCGTGTGCGTTTTTAAGAAGCGCGGTGCTCACGCTTATGGGTACCCGCTCGCCCCGCGCGTTCACAATGTATATGGTCTTGTTGATGATATTTTTTCCGGAGGCAATGGTTTCCCGGAGCGCGCATGAATGCTCGCAGATGTTCGCGTGGAATATCTCGTAGCAGAGCCTGCCGATCGCGTCCCGCTCGGTGATGCCGAGAATCTCCTCGGCGGCGCGGTTCATGGAGGTGATGTGAAAGTCCATGTCGACGGTGAAGACGCCGTCAGCTATGCTGTTCAGTATAATATTTTTATCTCGGGTATCCGCCATGTGCGCAACTGCGTTCCTGATTGCAATGTATCGATGAAGAGGCGAAAATAAAAATTTTTCTTACGCCGGCAAAACACTTGACACGATATGAGCATATGCTCAAAATGTCAAGTAGAAAGATAGAGTATATGCCGCGATCAAAGTGCTGCAGAAGAGTGGGCCGCGCGCCCGATTGGAACTATTTCAAGCCGAGGGGCATCCCGGCCTCCCTTCTTGAAGAGATCGTGCTTACCCTTGATGAGTTTGAAGCGGTGCGCCTTGCAGACTATGAGGGGCTGTACCATGAGGAAGCGGCAAAAAAAATGAACATTTCCCGGCAGACCTTCGGCAGGATTCTGGAATCGGCGCACAGAAAGATAGCTGACGTTCTGTTAAACGGAAAGGCCCTCAAGATTGAAGGCGGTGAAGTGACCCTGAGCGATCGAGTATGCGGGAGATCCGTATGATTTAAGTTAAATGACACGTTGCAGATGGGGTTGTGATCGATTGGAAAAATTGAAACGAGTCGCAATTTATATCACACTGACAGTTGCAGTTATACTTCTCTCGCTGTTATCTTCATCTCTCTGGAACGGCAAAGCTGAAAAGATATCAACACTGTCCGTTCTTGAACTCAATCCAGGCATGACGGTTGCGGAATTCGCCTCACGGTATAATCTTCCGATAGATGTTGTCCGGGAAGTCTTCGGGCTCAGAAATGATAGCGAGAGAGGCAAATCTGTGGCCTCATTCGGACTGTCTGAATCAGAGCTCCTGAAGAGAACAAACAGGGCGCTGGCTCTCGGTCAGGAATATGCGTCAAAGAACTGGTTCAAGATACCCATCAAGTTTGCGCTCTGGATGTTGCTCCTCGCAGTCGTTTTCATTCTGTTCAGGAAAAGCCTGATTTCCGGGAAAACCAGAATTTTTATATATGGTGCGGCGGTTGCACTGTTCGGCGTGCTATTTGGTTCTGATCCGAGCCCCATGGGAACGGTCAAGGACGCGGTGGTGCTTTATGGGAAGAGCGGCGCGGTCTTCCCGCCGCGGATGATTGCGCTCACGGTCTTTATCCTGCTGACCGTCGGGGCCAATAAATTCATCTGCTCCTGGGGATGTCAGTTCGGTACCCTGCAGGACCTTCTGTTCAGGATTAATCGGAACAGCAGTGACACGAAGGGAATCTTTCGCCAGATCAGGCTGCCGTTCGTCGTTACGAACGGTATCCGTATCGTTTTCTTCGTATTTTTCACGTTGATGGCGGTCATGTATGCATTTGACGCTGTTGAGATCATCGATCCCTTCAAGATTTTCAATCCGGCGATGATCGGAATTTCCGGAGGGATTTTCATCGCGATGATTCTTGTTGCGAGCCCGTTCGTATACCGGCCGTGGTGTCACCTCTTTTGCCCGTTCGGTCTGGTGAGCTGGGTCTTTGAAAAAATCAGCCTCTATAAAATACAGGTCGACTACGATACCTGCATCGCGTGTGAAAAATGTGCGAAGGCCTGTCCCTCGCATGTGATGGGCGCCATACTGAAGCGTGACAGTCTGATTCCTGACTGCTTTGCGTGCGGGACCTGTATCAACGCATGCCCGACCGGCTCTGTACAGATCCGGCGGGGAACGAGGGCGTTGCCGCCGGTCAATAAATTTAAAAAGCAGTAGCCTTTTACCGGGAGTCCGGATATTTTTGAAATATTGGTGAAAAAATGAAGACTAATTCCACAGGCAGATCAACGAAATTTCCGGCGATTGACCCCAAACTCTGCAAAAAGTGCAACAGGTGCATAGAAATATGCCCTAAAAATGCGATCCGCGAATCGAGCAACAATTGCTGCGCGAAGTGCGTCAAGTACTGCATGACCATGGAGGTGCCCTGCAGTCCGGAGCTTATCGTGTTCGATTATGAACTGTGCGATTCGTGCGGCGAATGCATGTCAGCGTGTCCGCATGATGCTATCTACTGGTTTGATGGCATTAAGGATGCATGAGCACACTGATGCCGGATGACGGGTGATTCACAGGCGCAAGTCGCGTCGTTAACAATGATGATGCGCGCAGTGTCCCGGTGATTCATTCTTTTCTGGAGAGATACTGGTTCCGGTTTCAGGAGGTCTTGTTTTTCTGACGATGGCCCTGACGAGCTTTCCACCCCACAGTTTGAGCGCGGCAATGAGGCCCGCAATGATACCTGTCGTCCCGAGACCCACGGGGCAGGCTGAGCTGCCGCAAATCGGGCATACGCTGTTCAGGGCCAGCGCTCCGGCAAAAATGGACCACCATCCGGCAAAGCGGACAATACCTGACGAAATAAATCGCCTGCAAAAGCGCGTTTTAGCCGGCATGGAGCAGTCAGGCGGGGCGGCCGAACGGGCCGATCCGCCTGACGGGGTTTCAACACGCTTCATCTATTTTTCCCTCGGGAATGGCCATGCCATGATCCCTCCCTCCATGACTTTCACGTTTTTCCAGCCATTGCCTTCAAGCACGCGGGCCGCCTCATAGCCCCGAAGAGAAATCTTGCAGTAGCAGATAATCTCACTGCTTTTATCTTCAGGGATTTCTGCCAGCCGGTTCCTGAGTGCGCCCAGGGGGATGAGATGCTCTCCGATGCCAAGGCGCATCTGCTCGTACTCGTCGGGCCCCCGCGTATCGAGGATGAACGGCTTTTCGCCGTCATCGAGCTTCTTCCTCACTTCCAGGCACGAAATGCCCTTCATGCGTCCCTTGAGCTTGTTCTGCATGATGTGCGCCGTGGCAATCGAGTGGTCGATGGCCAGGGAAAAGGGCGGTGCATAGGGGAGGTCGGCGTTCACCATGTCATCTACGGACAGGCCGCCCTTTATGGCCATGGCCCAGGTGGCGAGCTGCTTGCTCACGTCCCCGGGGCCCACGCACTGCGCGCCAAGGATCCTTCCGCCTTTTTTATCGACAACAAGCTTGGTAACCAGGAGCAGACCTTCCATGAAACCGGGCTTGTCAGGGCTCGCGTTGATAACGGTCTCGATGTTCGTAAAGCCTGCAGTATGCGCCGCTTTTTCAGAGAGGCCGGTGGAGCCTGCGGAGAAATCGAAGACCTTGCATATGCCGGTCTGGATTGTCCCGGGGAAGGTCGCGCCGTTCCCGGTTGCCGCGTTTTCTCCGGCCACGCGGCCCTGGAGGTTGGCCAGGTCGCCGTACGGCGCGTGCACTTTTTTCCCGGTGATGAGGTTGAGAGACTCGACGCAGTCGCCGGCCGCGTATATATCCGGGTCCGAGGTCTGCATGCTGTCATTTACGACGATCCCGCCCGTCACGCCGATTTCGATGCCAGCCTCTTTCGCCAGCTTCACGTTGGGCGAGACACCGATGGCCACAACGGCGAGTTCACATGGCAGCTCGATGCCGTTCTGGAGCTTCACTCCGGTCAGCTTTCCATTCTCCCCCAGGAACTCCGCAATCCCGTTATCGGTTATAACGTTGGCCTGCTTGCTCCGCACATGATTTTCCACCAGCTTCGCCAGCTCCCAGTCAAGGAAGGTAAGGAGCTGCGGCAGCATCTCTATCACGGTGATCTCGATACCCGCGAGCTGCAGCGCCTCGCAGGTCTCGATGCCGATCAGACCGCCGCCGATGATGACCGCCTTCTTGATCACCTTGTCGTCGCGCACTTTTCTCAGGAAATCCGCGTCCTGCATGGACTGCAGGGTTGTAATGCCAGCGAGGTCGGCGCCCGGTATCGGCGGCCGCTTCGGCACAGCGCCGGTGCAGATGACAAGCTTGTCGTACGCTATCGTCTCGTCCTGTCCTTTTACCAGGTCTTTCACCAGGACCGTTTTTTTCTTCCTGTCGATTTTCAAGGCCTCTGTCTCTGTTCTGGCAACGATACCTTTGGCGTTTAAATAAAACTTCGGGTCGCGGACGACCCCCGTGGGCGTGCAGAGGAGCATGTTGCGGTCGTCGAAAAACCCGCCGACGTAGTAAGGATATCCGCAGGAAGCCATGGAGAGGTCCGGCGCTTTCTGGATGATGATTATCTCCGCGTTTTCGTCAAGCCGGCGGGCCTTTGCCGCCGCCTTGGGACCGGCGGCGGATCCGCCGATAACGAGTATTCTTTTCTTTTCGGGCATTGGTCACTCCTTAATATTATTGTGTTCAGGGCAGCGGTAATAAACCGTTTCTCCAGATCGTGTCTTTTCGATCTGTCCCTGCGTGATTAGCTCTTCAATATGCTTCAGCGCTTCGTGCCGGTGTATCCCGAGACCACCGGCGATATCCTCGACAGAGCATGGCCTTCTGCGTATGGTCTCAAGCACCGATTCCCTCGTGGCGGTGAAAGCATCATTAGTTGATTCCTTCCGGTAATCCGCGATAATTTCAGCAGGAGGATCGAATAGCAGCGCTAGCTCCCGCATGGCCGCCTCGGGAACCCTGACGGCCCAGTCCTCCGCCGGGGGCCTGGTCACGGTATTGAGCTGCACCCGGTCAGGGGCAATTTTATTTGCCAGCGCGGCTATCTTCATCGCCTCCTCGGGAAGGGACGTCAATCCGCCGAGAATGAAGACCTCGAGCCACAGTGTCCCCCGGTACTCCCTCCGGAAATCGGCAATTCCCCCGACCATCTGCTCGAAGGAAATGGCCGGGTGGGGCCGGTTGACTTTCTGAAACAGGATGTCGTCGCCTGCGTCAAGGGAGGGCACGACAAGCTGCGCGCCGGTGATCTGCCTCCGGACCTCCGTGTCCCAGAGAAGAGACCCGTTGGTGAGAATGGCAATCGGAATAGAGGTTATCGATCGTATCCCCTCGACAAGGTCGCCCAGTCGCGTGTACAGAGTCGGCTCTCCGGAGCCGCTCAGGGTGATGTAATCAGGCTTTGATGAAAGCTTCTCTTCCACCTCGCACATGATATCGTCGAGTGGAAACCACTCTTTACGCCCCATGGTCCTGTTTGTCGTCCTGCCGAGCTGGCAATATGCACAGTCATACGTGCAGGTCTTGAAAGGCACAAGGTCAATCCCCAGGGAGCGGCCCAGTCGACGGGAAGGAACCGGTCCGAACACATTGCGCATGGCTCATTTACCGATATGCTGGCATAAAATCACTCGAATCTAATCCTCCGGCCGGAATAATTTTACCTTTCGTGGTCGCGCCCGACATACGCGTCCTCGGTGCACTGAATTCTTATTGACAGTGAAAACTATTTTCACTATGGATACCTGTCAAGACAATTTTGTACCTGATACAATGATACCGTCATACGATATTTAATTGTTGAATAATTTTATCTCATATGTATAAAAATTGTTGACGCATGGGG
>JAFGJX010000114.1 GCA_016928865.1 Spirochaetota bacterium | reverse complement strand
CGCCGTATTGATAACCAGCTCCGCGGACGGTCGGGACGCCAGGGAGACCCCGGCTCCTCCCGGTTCTACCTTTCTCTCGAGGACGATCTGATGCGCCTGTTCGGGTCCGAACGGATCGGCAGCATCATGCAGCGGCTCGGCATGGAGGAAGGGCAGGAGATAGAGAGCCCCATGGTTACGAAAGCCATCGCGAGCGCGCAGAAGCGGGTTGAGGGGCGCAACTTTGACATACGCAAGCACCTGCTCGAATATGACGATGTCATGAACTCGCAGCGGGAATTCATCTATAAAGAGCGTGACGAGATCCTCCTGGGAGAGGACATATCCTACAAGTTCATCGATTACATTAAAGACGTATGCAGGGAAAAGCTGGAGCTGTTCACCGGCGGGAAGGGGCACCCGGAGGAATGGGACCTCGACGGCCTGAAGAACTGGATGCGCTACAAGTTCAACGTGGACCTTGACGAGAGGAATATCGACCCCCTGCAGATGAACTATTCTGAATTCGAGGAAGGGATCATCAATGCCCTCACGGACGCCTACCGCGCGAAGGAGGAGATACTGGGCGCGCAGGACATGCGAACGCTCGAGCGGATGATATCCCTCCAGATCATCGACACGAAGTGGCGCGATCATCTTTACAACATGGACGAGATGCGAGACGGGATCTGGACCCTCAGCTACGGAGAGCGGAACCCGCTCGTCGAGTACAAGATCCAGGGATTCAACCTCTTCCGGGACATGCTGGCGACCCTGAAGGAAGATATCCTCGAGTACATGATGCGGGTCCAGGTGGAGCGTGTGGTGCAGGAAGAAATTCCTGAAGCCGCGCCCGAAATCATCGGCAGCGAGTATCATCCCGAGGTCGGACAGTTCGGATCTGGGGGCATCCCGGTATCGGCGCAGGCGCAGCCGGCGTCCCGTCGGCCAGAGCTGAAGAGGGACCAGCCGCTCGCCGTCAGCGGCGGCGTAAAGAGGAAAAAGAGCCGGCGGAGCAGGAGAGGCTGATCATGCCGGCAAGCCTGATGAAAAGCGTCTCCGGCATTCGAGCCGTTGTGGGCGAGTCACTGACGCCGGAGCTGATCAACGCCGTCGGCTCCGCGTTCGCCCAATACTGCGGCCGCGGAACGGTCGTGCTCGGGCGGGACAGCAGGCCAACCGGCCCGGCGATCGAAAAAGGGCTTGAATCAGCCCTCGTTCTTTCAGGGTGCGATGTTATCAATATCGGCATCGTGCCGACACCGACCGTGCAGGTAATGGTCGAGCACCTGCGCGCGGCCGGCGGCATTGTAATCTCGGCATCTCACAATCCGATCGAATGGAACGCCTTCAAGCTGATCGGCGGTGCCGGCACGTTCCTGACCGCGTCGCAGATCGAAGAATTTTTCGCCCTCATGGAGAGGCCGTTTACCTATCGCGCATGGAACGAACTTGGCAGCGTTACTTCGGAAACGACCGCCGCAGATGTCCATATTGGAAAGGTGCTCGGGCCAGTGAACGCGGGCATAATACGTGATAAGAAATACAGGGTTGCCCTCGATTCGGTGAATGGAGCGGGGTCGATCATCACACAGGCGCTGCTCGGTGAGCTCGGCTGCGAGGTGATTCCTATTAACTGCGAAATGAACGGCATATTTCCGCGCGGCGCGGAGCCGGTTCCCGCGAACCTGGGAGCGCTTGCGCGCGCGGTGAAAGAATCCGGCGCTGACATCGGGTTCGCGCAGGACCCGGACGCCGACCGGCTGGCGATCGTTGACGAAACGGGCAGGCCGATCGGCGAGGAATATACAATCGCCCTCGTTGTTGAGCACCAGCTGTCTAAAAAGGCGGGAAGGGTGGTGATAAACCTCTCCACCACCAAGGCGGTGGACGACATCGCGCGGTCTCATGGCGCGTCACTTGCCCGCGCCCGCGTCGGCGAGATCAACGTGGTCGAGGAGATGATGCTCCGGGGCGCTCGCATCGGCGGCGAAGGCAACGGCGGCGTGATATCCCCCGAGGTCCATCTCGGCAGGGACAGCCTGGTCGGAATCGCCTACGTTCTGGAGATGATGGCGGTCAGGTCGAAACGGGTTTCCGAACTGGTAGCGGACCTTCCTTCGTATGTGATGAAAAAGGGGAGCGTCAGGCTGACGGGCGAGGGTATTGATCCATCCATATTCACTCGGATGAAAGAGGAGTTCGCGGACGAAACGCTGTCTGACATCGACGGCCTGAGGATTGAATTCGTCAGGAGGGCCCTGTTTGCGGGTGGCTGGGTGCACCTGCGGCCCTCGAACACCGAGCCGATATTCAGGATTATTGCAGAAGGAAGGGACACGGAACAGGCGGACGCTATATACCGGCACTTCGAAAAGCTGCTCGCGTGACTCCTGACCCGCGTTCAGGGCTATATAATTTCAGCTTGACAAATCCTGCTGATCACCACAATTTACTTGTCTTTACAAAACAGACTCAATAATTTATTATCCATGAGATTCGGAAGTCATGTTTAAGAACAGATCATATTGCGGTGAATTAACGGTGCAGGACGTGGACCGGCGCGTAGAGCTGGCCGGCTGGGTGGAGAGCAACAGGAACCTCGGCGGCATCATCTTCATCAAGATGCGGGATGTCTCGGGAACCGTGCAGGTCGTGTTCGACTCGTCACTCTCCCTGGACACGTTGAAGACGGCCGATCAGGCACGGTCCGAATTCGTGGTCTTCGTCGGCGGCACGGTGCGGAAGCGGGACGAAAAAAACGTCAACCCGAACCAGCCGACCGGCTACATCGAGGTGAGCGCGGAATCGATAACGATACTGAACGCGTCCCAGGTCCCGCCGATCCAGATCGATGCGAAGGAAACAATCGGAGAGGAGACCAGGCTCAAGTACCGGTTCCTGGACCTCAGGCGCGAGGAGATGCGGGACGCGATCATTAAGAGGCACCAGGCCTGCCAGATCATACGGAACTATCTCAACAATAACCGCTTCTTCGAGATTGAGACCCCGGTGCTGAACAAGTCGACTCCCGAGGGGGCGCGCGACTTCCTGGTCCCGAGCAGGATCAGTGCGGGCGAGTTCTACGCCCTGCCGCAGTCGCCGCAGCTTTTCAAGCAGATACTGATGATCGCCGGGTTCGACCGATATTTCCAGATCGTCAAATGCTTTCGGGACGAGGACCTCAGGGGAGACCGCCAGCCCGAATTCACGCAGGTGGACCTCGAGCTTTCGTTTATCGATCAGGCAGCGATCATGGCGGTCATAGAGGGCCTTCTGGAAGAGGTCGTACGGGAAGTGACCGGCAGGGAGATATCCCTCCCGTTTCGCCGCCTTACCTACCGGGAGGCAATGGACCGGTACGGCACGGACGCACCGGATACGAGGTTTGGCCTCGAGATTGCGGACTGCAGCGATATATTCAGGAATTCGGAATTCAGCGTGTTCGCGCAGGCGCTCACCGGCGGCGGCGTCGTGCGCGGATTCTCGGTCAATGATGCAGGGAAGATCTCACGAAAGATGCTGGATCGTTTTACCGAGGAAGCCAGGGTCTTCGGCGTCAAGGGACTCCCGACGCTGAAGTACAGCAACAACGCTGCAGAGGGCGGCATTGCGAAATACCTGGGGCCGGAGGAGATCGCGGAACTCGGGAATCGTTTTGAACTATCGGGGCAGGGGACTATCATTTTCGCCGCGGATGAATATCATACCGCGTGCGCCGCACTGGCGAGCACACGGGTTCGTGTCGCGCGCGAACTCGGTCTTGTCAATGAAGACGCGCTTGACTTTCTCTGGATTACCGATTTTCCGATGTTTGAATACAGCGAAGAGGACGGGCGCTTCTATTCGAAGCACCATCCCTTTACGGCGCCCAAGCCGGAATTCATCAACGCCCTGGACGGGCTTAAACCTGAACAGGCGGATTCAGTGCTCGCGCAGGCATATGACGTTGTTTTAAACGGCGTTGAGATCGGCGGCGGCTCCATCAGGATCAATATTCCGGAAGTACAACAGCGGATCTTTTCCCTGCTGGGTATCTCAAAAGAGGAAGCGGACACCAAGTTTTCGTTCCTCGTCGACGCGCTTAAATACGGCGCGCCGCCGCACGGCGGTCTGGCCCTGGGGCTTGACAGGATCATGATGCTGCTGCTCAAGAAAAAATCAATCCGAGACGTTATCGCGTTTCCCAAGACGACGCGCGGCCAATGCCTCATGAGCAACGCGCCATCGCCGGTCTCCTCCGATCAGCTGCGCGAATTACACCTGAAGGTGGTCGACAGGTAACATGGTTGAAAACAGATTCGAGATCGACGATACGTCCATCTTCCGGAGGATCTGCGGTTTCAAGGACTGCAATATCAAAAAGATAGAGGAGCTGTCCGGCGTCGATATCATACCCCGGGGCAACACCCTGATCGTGAAGGCCGTCAGGGAGAAGAATGATCTCGCTTTGAAGCTCCTTCATGTCCTGAGCGATTTTCTCTACGCCAACGGAAAGACGTATGAATTTGATGATTTTGATCTGCGGTATATAGCCTCGACCGTGCTTTCCGGCAAGACATTTTCTCCTGAAGAGATCGGCCGGCTCAAGATCACGTTCCCGGACACTGGCAAATCAATACTGCCAAAGACAATAAACCAGGCGCATTACATTAGCGCGATGCAGGCCGGCGCGATTACGATCGCGACCGGGCCGGCCGGCACCGGTAAAACGTACCTCGCCGTGGTGATGGCGCTCAAGTACCTTCTTTCCGGCAAGGCGGACCGCGTCATCCTGACCAGACCCGCCGTTGAGGCGGGCGAAAATCTCGGATTTCTGCCCGGAGACCTTATCCAGAAAATCAACCCGTACCTTCGACCACTGTACGACGCGCTGTTCGATCTGCAGCCTTTCGAAAAGATATCCAAAATGATGGAAAAAAACATCATAGAGGTTGCGCCGCTAGCGTACATGCGGGGCAGGACCCTTAACAATTCATTCATTATCCTGGACGAGGCCCAGAATACCACGGTCGCTCAGATGAAGATGTTTCTGACGAGGCTCGGAAACAACTCGAAAATAGTGATTTCCGGGGATGATACCCAGATAGACATTGAAAAGCCGAAAAAATCGGGATTGCTGCAGGCCATGCGGATACTCAAGGATATCTCTGAAATCAGGTTTATACGCTTTACCCGGGAGGACATTTCTCGTCACCCAATAGTTGAAAAAATAGTTGCAGCATACGAGAAGAGCGGATATGGTGAATAACCTGTTATGAAATCGACCCTCAACATCGCCATACGAGCGTGGCACAAGGTCGTTGAAAGCCCGAATATTAAGTTTTCATTAATAGCTGTTCTTATCATAATACTTATTTCAACGATCCTTCTCTCCATCAATCTTTTTGGCACCTCCTATAGCTATGAGGTCGGCGATATCGCTGATGAGGACATCCGCGTGTCGAGCGATATCGAATACATCAACGAGCCCGAGACAGAGATAGAGCGGCGCCGCGAGGCGGAATCGGTCCCGATCGTCTTCGATAAGGATGCGTCTGTTTTACAGAGAAAACTGAACCTCACCGCGGCGCTTATCAACCATGCCATGGAGACGCTCAAGCAGTTCCCCCCGGCCGGCAATGATTACACCTTTCAGGTTTACGCCATGAAGTCGCGGATGCCGCGGTACCTGCATTTCAACGACGCGATCCTCTTAGAGGTGCTGAAATACCGGGATCACACCAAGCTGAAAAAGATCATGGCGCGCATATTGATATACATCTATGACGATTTGCAGATGGGGATGCTCAACAAGCCATATGAAAATCCGTTGAAAATATACAACAATAATGTGACTGTTCGTCTGATCAACGCTCCGGATGCCACTGATGAGGCTTCCCGCTCCCTCACCAGCCTGAAGACCGTGGATGATGTGCGGATCAAACTCGATGCTATAATAAACCTTGTGGCGCCCGATCTCCAGAAGTCGGCGTTCCCTGCGGTAAAGGGGATCATCGGGAGCATGCTCGAACCGAATCTCACGTTCAATCTCGAGGAGACAAAGAAGCGGATCGTCGCCGTCGTAAAAAAAGTAACGCCGGTTACCGGGAAGCTGAAAAAGGGCCAGACCATCGTGCGGGAGGGCGATACCATAACCCAGGACATTCTAAAGAAGATTGACATCTACAACAAGCAGACCGCTTCGGTAAACACGAGCTTTATCTTCGGAATTATTCTGATACAGATGGTTTTTTTCTTTATAATCGGATATTTTCTCTTTGAATTCAACAGGGTCTTTCTTCCGGACAGGCAGTCGACCATTATAATGTTCAGCCTCGTTGTTCTTTTTATGATCTATACCTTTTTTATTTCACGGCTTGAGTCCCCGATCAATCCAAAGCTGACGTTTCCGTTTATGCTTCCGATCTCCTTCGTCACGATCATTATATCGATTTTATATAACAGGTATCTGTCTATCATGGTCGGTCTCTTCATGGTGTTTTTCACGACACTGATAGGCGGTGGATATACCTCGACGGCGATTATTTCCTTCAGCACCGCATTTGTCGGCGTGTTCGTGAATGAAAACGTTGAAAAGCGGACGGAGTTCCTTCGAGGCGGGCTTATCCTCGGCATCATAAACGCCATTATCGTCGCGTCGGTCTCCCTGATACAGGAGATACAGGCTCTGAACGCTAATTTCCTGAAGATCATGGGAATCGCGTTCGCCAACGGCTTTATCAATTCAATACTTGTACTGGGGATACTTCCGCTCTACGAGAACATTTTCGGGATAACGACGAAATTCAAGCTTCTGGAGCTTTCCGACCTCAACGCCGACATATTCAAGGAGATGCTGGTCAGGGCTCCCGGCACCTACAACCATTCAATGCTGGTTTCAACAATGTCCGAGGCCGCGTGCAAGGAGATCGGCGCCAACCATCTGCTGGCGCGCGTTGGCGCGTACTATCACGATATCGGCAAGACGCCCGACGCCGGCATGTACATTGAAAACAGGGTGACAGATCCGCGCGCGAAGGTAATGTCGCCCCTGGCGTACGCCAGGCTGATTATCTCGCATGTGGAGAAGGGCGTCGAAATCGCGCGTAAAAACGAGCTCCCCGAGACAGTGATAAATTTCATCCTCGAGCATCATGGCCAGACAACGATGACGTTCTTTTACCACCAGTCCCTTGAAAGCGTTGACCCTGAAGAAAGCGGCCAGATCCGCAAGTCGGACTTCCAGTATCCGGGACCCCGCCCGCACAGCAGGGAGTCGGCAGTTGTAATGCTTGCGGATTCCATTGAGGCGGCGGCGCGCTCACTCCAGAACCCATCGTATGAAAAGCTCGAGGGCCTGGTGCGGAGGATAATCTACAATAAGATGAACGAGGGCGAACTCGAGTTTTCAGACCTTTCTATGACAGATCTGCGGGTCATACAGGAGACGTTCCTCTCGCTCCTGAAGGGAATATTTCATTCTCGTATCGAGTATCCCGAGGATTTCGATCTGAAAAAGCTTGAAAAGCAGAAAACCAAGAGCAATGGCACAGATTGAGGTATTCACCGAGGGCATAACGCTCCCTTATGGAGATGTGACGCGACAGAAGGTCAAAAATATTGCCGCGGCTGTCGCGGATTGTCTTGACCTGCAGAACGCGCGCATCACGATCATCCTGACCGGCGACGCCTATATACGGACCATTAACAGCGAGTACCGATCCATCGACGCGCCCACCGACGTCATTTCCTTTGCGAACCGGGATAATCCTTTCCCTGACATTGATGCGTCCCAGGAGGAGATCGGTGACGTGTACATCTCGGCCGAGCGCGCAGAGCGGCAGTCTCATGAATACCGGGTGTCGCTTATGGACGAAGTGAAGCGCCTTATCATACACGGGATACTCCACCTCGTAGGCTACGATCACGAACGCTCTGACGAAGACGAGGAGATCATGCTCCAGAAAGAGGATGAACTCTGGGACAGAATATCGGTATGATTTAGACGGCGTCGATTTTTTTCAGCAGGTCCTTCTTGATGGCTTCGATCCTGCCCCGGGCGCGATCCTTTCCCCCGGCAAACGATTCACGGTCGACCGGTTCTTTCACGCTGAAATAAAATTTGATCTTCGGCTCCGTGCCCGAGGGACGCATGGTAATCTTCGATCCGTCGTCAAGAAAAAACTGGAGGACGTTCGATGGGGGCAGGCCTTCAAGTGAGTCGACCTTGCCGGTTGTGATGTCCCTGATCGTGCCATCCTGTATATCGGCGATCCTGGCGACCTTGATGGATGAGAATTCGGCGGGCGGGGCGGTGCGGAATCGGTCCATTATCAGCCGGATCCTTTCGGTGCCTTCCATGCCTTTCAGGGTAAGGGAATGCAGGTCCTCGACATAGAGCCCGAAGGTGGTGTATATCTCGTCCAGGAAGCCCGCGAGCGTCATGTTGCGGCCGGCAAGCCAGTCGGCCATCTCGGCGAAGAAATAACAGGAGCTGACAGCGTCCTTGTCCCTCACAAAGGAGACCGGCAGATACCCGTAGCTCTCTTCACCGCCGAAGATGAAACGCGCCGAGCCAGTGTCGTCGAATTCCTTCATCTTGGCCGCGATCCATTTGAATCCGGTAAGAACGTCATGGATTCCGCACCCGAAGCTCGCCGCGATGTCGCGCTGCAGCTCCGTTGTAACGATCGTCTTGACGACCGCGGCATTCTCCGGCAGGGTGCCGTTTTCCTTCGAGCGGGAAAGAAGATAGTATTCAAGCATCGTGCCGATCTGGTTTCCATTTATCAGTATATACTCGCCGTCGGAACCCCTGAACCCGACACCCATGCGGTCAGCGTCTGGATCGGTCGCCAGCAGTATGTCCGCACCTTCTTTCTTCGCGAGACGGGTGACCATCTCCATCGCCTCTTTTTCCTCAGGATTCGGGTATGATACCGTGGGAAAGTTGCCATCCGGCCGGGATTGTTCCTCCTGGAGGCATATGTTCGAAAATCCGAAATGCCGGAGGACTTCCGGGATTATCCGGTACCCGGTGCCGTGGAGCGGGGTATAGGCGATTTTAACCGCTGATGCATGCGGTGTTCTGAGGGCCGCCTTTTCAAGGTCGGCTATATAGGAGGCGGTGATTTCTTCTCCGATGTATCGAATGACACCGGACTGGATTGAGCTTTTCAGGTCGATTTTCCTGATATCCGAGATGGATGTGACGCGGTTGACTTCCTGGATGATGCGTTTGTCATGGGGCGGCGTAATCTGACCGCCATCGTCCCAGTAGACCTTGTAGCCGTTGTACTCGGGAGGGTTGTGGCTCGCCGTGATAACAATGCCGGATGCTGCTTTAAGATGACGAATGGCGTATGACGCGATCGGCGTCGGGGTGATGTCGCGAAACAGGTAGACTGGTATGCCGTTGGCCGCGAGGATTGCCGCCGCCTCATTCGCGAAAATATCTGAAAAGCGCCTGGAATCGCGGGCGATAACAACGCCGGACCCGGAAGACTCGGTTGTGCGGATGTAGTTCGCCAGTCCCTGGGTCGCCATACCGACGGTATACACATTCATCCTGTTCGTGCCGGCGCCGAGGACGCCGCGCAGGCCGCCCGTGCCGAACTCGAGCGTGCGATGGAATCGCTCCGTGAGCTCCCTTTCATCGTTTTTTTCGACAAGGCCCTGGATCTCCCGGATCGTTTCAGGATCAAACGGAGGCCTGGTCCATTCGTCGATTTTTTTTCTTATTGCTTCATCCATTTTGGGTCCCGTTGCTTTTAAGGATATCAGTTATAGCGGCCTGCGCTGCCGCAATAGTCAAGAAAAATATTGGTGCCGAGGCATCCGGGGCGGGCTGAGCGAATATATTTGACAGGATACTCGTCGAATCATACAATGAAAACATGGAACCCGTGATACAAAAGGTCGTGGAATTTATTGATCGCCACTCGCTGATTAAAAAAAGCGACCGTATCCTTATGTCTCTTTCTGCCGGAAAGGATTCAATGTTTCTTCTTCATGCCCTGTGCGTCATTGGCGAGGAGCGGGGGTTCGAGACGGGAATTTTTCACCTCAACCACATGATGCGCGGAGAGGAATCTGATCTTGATGAGCTGCATGTAGAGGATCGGGCCCGCGTGCATGGCCTGGAAGTTTTCATCAGGAGGCATGATTTTGCGCAGGATGCCTATCGCGGCGAATCATTTGAAGAACACGCGCGCAACCTGAGGTACCGCATGGCGTCGGAGATCGCCAGGGAACACGGCTATAATATTGTCGCTACAGCTCATACCCTTGACGACTCGGTTGAAACGGTCCTGATGCGCATATTCGGCGGAACGGGCATCCACGGCCTCCAGGGGATTCCGCCGACGAGAGGGATGATAGTGCGCCCGTTGCTTTCGATCACCGCTGATGAGATATACACCCATCTGCAAAGCCATGCGATCGCGTGGCGCGAAGACCTATCGAATGAAGATCCCGCCTATTCAAGGAACTTTATCAGGAACCGGATTATTCCTCTTGCGCGGGATAAATTCCCGATGCTCCAGGGCTCAGTCGGCTCGCTGAGCGAGCTGGCGCGGGATACAATAAATCTCCTCGACCGCCTTCTGGTTAAAAATTATGGGAATCCCGTGCGGGTCGACGGCGAGATCGTGCGAATCGACGCAAATGTCATCAAGGACGATTACCCCGCTTTCTGCCATATTGTTTCGCGGGCGATCAGGGAGCATTTCGAACACCCCGTAAACAGGAGGATGATAGACATTATACACGCGAAATATACCCTGCGGCGCGCCAACATCGATATCTATACGGACAACGTTATACATGTCGTAAAGGCCTACCGCGACGGCAGGAGCCTGCTGGAGCTGACCCGATATGCCCCGAAAGAACCTTATGAGGATGCCGAGTGGGAATACCGTGTTGACCTGGATGACCGTTCTGAAAAATCGGTTTTTCTGAAAGAGATCGGGATCCCTGTTGCGGTGAAACTGGTGGATTATGAGTATTTTCTCAAATTTGTAAAAAATAGCGTTTATGCATTTATAGCGCTGGAAAATAGTATTAATACAATATATATTAGAAACAGGAGAAAGGGAGACCGCATACTGACAGAGAATGGCACAAAGAAAATTAAAGATCTGCTGATCGAGATGAAACTTGACGGCGCCAGCAAAAACCGGGTGCCAATTCTTGTTGCAGGGGAATCCATTGCAGCCTGCATGCCGGGTCTTATCCTCAATCTTCCGAACAGGGTCTCGCCGGATTTTCTTGTAGACAAAAAATCGAAAAAAGTACTTGCTGTCTTTAAAAAATCGGATTAAGAAACACATTTCTCAGGAGATATGCATGAATAAAACCGCAAAACAGATAGCCCTCCTGCTTCTTATCGGGCTACTTATTATAGCGATATTCCGACTCAACCAGACCGGCGGGGAGAAAAAGACCCTGAGCTACAGTGAATTTCTCCAGAAGGTATCGGCACGCGAGATATCACGGGTTACGATTGAAAACAACAAGAAAATACTCGGATACTATCGCGTCAATAAGCTGGAAGAGATAAAAAAACCGGATATGAAGGGATTCTCGAAAACCGAAGTCCCGGATTTTGAAACGTTGATTCCGTATGAGGACCCCGATCTCGTCAAGACGCTCATAGCCAGCGAGGTAAAGGTCGACGGCAAGGATGATGACGATAATATTTTTTTAAAGGGCCTGCTCAACTTCCTGCCATGGCTTCTTTTCTTCGGTTTCATCTGGTTCATCATGATCAGACAGATACAGTCGACAGGGAACAAGGCCCTTTCCTTTGGCAAGAGCAGGGCAAAGCTCAATCCTGAAACGAAGAAGCGGGTCACCTTCGCGGATGTCGCAGGGGTGGACGAAGCCAAGGAAGAGCTGAAGGAGATTGTCGAATTTCTCAAGGAGCCGAAAAAATTCATAAATATTGGAGCGAAGATCCCTACCGGCGTGCTCCTGATGGGCCCTCCGGGCACCGGCAAGACTCTCCTGGCGCGCGCCATCGCCGGCGAGGCCGGTGTCCCGTTTTTCTCCATTAGCGGTTCCGATTTTGTCGAGATGTTCGTCGGCGTCGGGGCGTCACGGGTGCGGGATCTCTTTGATCAGGGGAAGAAGAACGCCCCCTGCATCATTTTCATCGACGAGATAGACGCTGTGGGCAGGCTCAGGGGCGCCGGACTGGGCGGCGGGCACGATGAACGCGAGCAGACGCTCAACCAGCTGTTGGTCGAAATGGACGGATTTGAGACAAACGAAGGGGGAGTAATCATCATAGCGGCGACAAATAGGCCCGATGTACTGGACCCGGCTCTGCTCCGGCCGGGACGCTTCGACCGCGAGGTCGTTGTAGACATTCCCGACGTCAGGGGACGGGAAAAGATACTCGCAGTTCATTCAAAGAAAATCCCTCTTTCCCGGGAGGTCGATCTGAAGATCATAGCGCGGGGAACCCCGGGATTTACCGGGGCCGATCTCGCCAATCTTATAAACGAATCGGCTCTTCTCGCCGCTCGGCGCAACAAAAAACGGGTCAGCATGGACGAGATGGAGGACGCGAAGGACAAGGTCCTGATGGGGCCGGAACGACGCTCTATACTCATATCGGACAAGGAAAAAGAAATTACAGCATATCATGAGGCGGGACATGCCATCCTCGGGTTCCTGACCGGTTCTGATCCGGTGCACAAGGTCACGATAATACCGCGCGGTCGTGCGCTCGGCGTTACCATGCAGCTTCCGAAGGAGGACCGTCGCCTTTATTCCAAAAAGCACTGGCTCAACCAGATAGTCGTCCTCTTCGGCGGGCACCTCACTGAAGAAATGAAGTTCAAGGAGGTCACCACCGGTTCGAGCAACGACCTCGAACGCGCTTCCGACATCGCGCGCAAAATGGTGTGCGAGTGGGGCATGAGCGAAAAGCTCGGCCCTATCACCTTTGGCAAGAGAAACGAGCAGATCTTTCTGGGCAGGGAGATATCCCAGCATCGCGACTATAGCGAGGCAACAGCCCGGCTGATCGATGACGAAGTGAACGCAATCATCGGTTCGTGCAAGGAAACAGCGCAGCGCCTGTTGAAAAAAAATATGACCAAGCTGGACCGCCTTGCCCAGAACCTCATCGAGCGGGAGACCCTGACCGGCACGGAGATTAATCTGATCATGGACGGCAAAAAGCTTCCACCTCTGCCTGGTCTTGAAGAAAAAATAAAGCCTAACGAGAACGATAAAACCGTAACAGAGCAAAAGGCGACGGTTGAAAATTGATCTTTCGGTGAGCGTATGAATGAGATAGATCAAATTTTATCGAATATCGACAAGGATGATGACGAACGGCTTTTCAATCAGGATACAGCCGAAAAAAATAAAAATGATGAAATTGTCAGGCTGATCGATTCTCTCGCCGAACCTCCCGGAGCGGATGAGGGTGACAGAAAGAGCGAGCCGGCGCCGCTCCAGGAAGAGGCACATGAGCCTGAGCCTCTTGAAACGGGAGCGGGTGAACCTGTTCCCGAAGTCGAGAACCTGGGGACCTTCACCCTGAAGGGGACAAAACCATGGAACCGGCGCGAGCCCTACCTCATTCGCATAAATCCCGATGTCCAGAAAAGCGACAGGGAAAGCCTGGGGAAATCATTCTATTTTGTCGAAGACGCGACGAATCCCGATGAGCTGAAGCTCATTATCAAACAGGAAATTGTGGCGTTCCTCCGGAGACCCTCGGACCATATCACCGCGCGGTATGAAGATTTCATATATAAAATTATCATATCATCGGTTGGCGGCGTTTCCAAAAACTTCAAGCTTGATCCCGCGACTGAAAAGCTCTTCATCTACCATACCGGTCCGCTTACCTTCTACAAGTACATCCGGGAGATGTTCTCAAACAAGAAATACGGCTACTGTTACAAGTATCTTCCCGGGAACAAGGCGTCACGGTTTTTTCCGGAAGAATTCATCAAGGAGATCGTGATGAAGTGGTTCGAGGAAAACATAAATACCCTCGATCTCCAGTTTGACAGCATCCAGAAATACGAAGAGATAAAAAAGATTGTCTCATCCAG
Organism: Spirochaetota bacterium; assembly: GCA_016928865.1. Taxonomy (GTDB): domain Bacteria; phylum Spirochaetota; class UBA4802; order UBA4802; family UBA5550; genus RBG-16-49-21. The sequence goes on along the minus strand of JAFGJX010000114.1, from coordinate 3,686 downwards.
GTATTATCGCGATCTGCGCGTTTTCAACGGGCGGCTCGAACAGCTGAACGAGAAGCTCGGCCTTGACAGGAGCATCAGCAGGGCAAAGCTCTTCCAGCTCAAGGGTGGAGAGTGGTTCGGTCCGTTGAATCTTGAGATATACCGCCGCTTCCTTGGAGGCGTCATCTTCATGTGATGCGCCACCGCTGTACCGCGTCGGGTTATGAGAGGATCGACAGTATCCTCTTGTTGCGTATCCCGTCAAGCAGGGGACCGTATTTTCTGTTCCTGAATTCCCGCCACAACCGGGTAATATCGTCTATGCGCGCTACGCTCTGTTCGGCGAATTCACGGGCGTGCAGAATGAGGTCGATGTCGACAGAAAGGTCGGCAAACTCAAATTCAGCGCCGTGACCGTGCTGCCGTACCCCGATCAGCTCGCCGGCGCCCCGCTGCCTGAGGTCCTCTTCCGAGATGATGAATCCGTCCGTTGTCGAGACGATAGTTTCGATGCGGGCCCTGGCCTCGTCGCTGATATCGTCAGGGGTGATCAATATGCAGAATGATTGATGAGAGCCGCGACCCACGCGGCCGCGCAGCTGGTGAAGCTGTGCAAGACCGAACCGCTCGGCGTGCTCGACTACGATAATAGAAGCGTTGGGGACATCGATGCCGACCTCTATAACTGTCGTGGAGACAAGTATGTCGATTTCGCCGCGCTTGAAGCGTTCCATGATGGCGTCTCGCTCCGGCTGTTTCATCCTGCCATGGATGAGCTCCACACGTCTGTTGATGAAAATCTCGTTTTTGAGGTGCTCGAATACGCCTATGGCGGACTTGAGATCGAGCTTATCGGAATCCTCGACAAGGGGCAGAACATAGTATGCCTGGCGGCCCAGGGAAATGTATTTTTCGATGGAATTATACACGCCGGAGAGTCTCGATTCGGGAAATGCGAGCGTTTTTACCGGAATCCTGTCTGCCGGCATGGTCCTTATGGAGGATACGGAAAGGTCTCCGTAGAGGGTCAACGAAAGCGAGCGGGGAATCGGCGTCGCGGTCATGACGAGAAGGTCTGTTTCGTCTCCCTTTTCCCTGAGCGCTGAGCGCTGCTCGACGCCGAAACGGTGCTGCTCGTCAATCACGATCAGACCGAGCTTTTTAAACCTTACCTCTTCCTGAATAATCGCATGCGTGCCGATAACGAGGTCGGCCCCTCCGGATGCAATTGCGTCGTATGCCTTACGCCTGTCCGCTGATGAAAGACCGCCGATGAGAAGGACAGTGCGAAGCCGGTTGCCGATAAGCCTTTGAAACGTATTGAAATGCTGCTGGGCGAGCAGTTCGGTAGGAGCCATGATCGCAGTCTGTACCCCCAGGCCATTCGCGAAAAGCGCGGCAGCCATGGCCACAACGGTTTTTCCCGATCCCACATCCCCCTGAAGGAGTCGGTTCATGGGGAAAGGAGACGACATGTCGCGCCTGATCTCCTCGATTGCGGTCTTCTGGTCCTCGGTAAGCTTGAAGGGGAGAGATGCGGCCAGTTCGTGGAAGAGATCTGTATTGATTTCAGCAGCGGGTCTATTCGACGTTTCTCTTATAAAACGGCGCGAAATTGCAAGGTAGTACTGATGAAAGAATATCTCGTTGAAGGCGAGTCTTTTCCTCGCTCGTTCGGCATGATCGAACGAATCAGGAAAATGAATGGCGTACAGGGACTCCCGGAGACCGGGCAGGGAATGGGCTGCGAGAAACTCTTCAGGCAATGTCTCGATGACCTGATGAGCATAGGTCTCCAGCGCGGGTTTGATGATGCGCCTGAATCCACGGGAATCCAGGCCGTAGCCCTTGAGTTTTTCGGTGGAGCGATAGAGCGGAATGATCCGGCCTGTATTGATCGCACGATGCGTCGCATCATCGGCGTTTTCGATGAAATCGAACTCCGGATGCGTGATCTGCTTGACGCGAAAGAAATTGATTTTTCCTGAAAAGATGACCGTGTCGCCGGTCGTAAAGAGTTTGAGGAAGTAATCTATGCCGCCAAAAAAAACGCCAGTACAGGTGTCTGTACCATCATCGATAACGACCTCGAGCATCCTTTTCCTGCGGCGCACGACCCGTACGTCCGAAATTGTACCGGAGATGGTAACGAGCTCATTAACGAAGCAATCTTTAATCAGTTTGAAATGTGAACGGTCCACATATCGCCGCGGTGCATAGTAGAGAAGGTCCTCTATGGTCTCAATGCCTGCCTCCTCTTTCAGAATCAGCGCTTTTTTCGGACCAACGCCCCGGAGGACGGTTGTCGGATCGTTCAGCACGCTATTCCTCTTCGGCTATATACCAGACCGAATCGGGGATCTGCACGTATTTCCCTTCGCGTGTGTAGAAGTAGGTGTAATTACGCTCTCCGGTGCCTTTCTTGTCGCGACCGGACGTTATCTTCTGTATGCCGACCCAGCGCTTGACTATCCTGCCGTCAAAACCGAATACGGTGATCGTCAGGTTCTGCCCGGTCACCGAGTCGATAGATCTTCGGACCTGCTGACGCTGTTCGAACGTGAAGAAATATCTAAAAAAGATAAATCCACCCGCCAGAGATACAATGACGAGGACGATTATTATTGCGCGAAATCTTATTTTTGACATATGCCTCTCCTGCTAATTATTGTGCCTGCCAATGATAAATGGCGACGCAGCTTCATGAGCGCGGTCACAGTCGATTACGGGCCACTCGCGCCATCATGGAACTTCCCGCAAACACTGCATTTGGGATCATGCTTTATCAATATACTTTCCAGTCTCATGGTTAACCCGTCCCAGAAAAGCAACCTGTTTTTCATGCACCCGTCGATGCCGGTGAGATATTTTATAGCTTCAAGCGCCTGCATGGTGCCAAGTATTCCGGGCGTCATGCCGGCAACCCGGTTATGCTGCGTCACAGTATCCTTTTTAATAAAACATGCCAGGCATGGGGTGGCGGGCGGATGGAGAAATGTTATCTGACCCTGGAATTCCGAAACGCCGGCGTGAATCATCGGAATGCCCCGGTTCACCGATACCGCGTTCAGTATAAAACGTGCCTCGAAATTATCCAGGCAGTCGATAATCAGGTCCGTGTCCCCGACGATTTCCCCGGCATTAGCTTTGTCGATTTTGATGGGAAGGGTCTGAATGGAGATAAAGGGATTCAGTCCGGTTGCGGCGATGCGGGCGGAATCAGTTTTTTTCATACCGATATGTTCGTAACGGTGGAGGATTTGCCTGTTGAGATTTGAGATTTCAACCTTGTCAGAATCGCATATTGTAATGGTGCCGACGCCTGCTGAAGCGAGATAATAAATGACAGCGCTCCCCAGACCGCCCGCTCCGGCGACAAAAACCCTGGATGTTTTCAATCGTTCCTGGACGCCGGGATCCCATAATGGTATCCCCAGTTGACGTGAGTAAAACTGTATTTCTTTTTCAGAGAGCATACTGTCTGCCTTGCATCGTTATGATGTGTGTCTAAACTAAAATAATTGATTTCAATATTGTCCAGAAGAAAATTGGAGATCAGGGTTACTGCGTGGGTAAAAAATACGGCACGTGGAGCCATTCGCGTCACGTGCCGTATTCGCTGTGGTGAGGGATGGATTCGAACCATCGAAGGCTACGCCGGCAGATTTACAGTCTGCTCCCTTTGGCCGCTCGGGAACCTCACCCTG
>JAFGJX010000113.1 GCA_016928865.1 Spirochaetota bacterium | reverse complement strand
GAGCCTGTTGACGCAGCGGGCCTGCCAGATGGAGCTGCCGGAGGTGCGGGAGGCGGCCAGCGCGCTGGAATACGCCGCTCTCGCGTCATTGTAGCGGTACTGATAATCCAGGAAGATGGTGCCCCGCTCGTACAGTACCGCGGCTATCGCGTCAGTCATGTTGTTCCTGCGCGCAATCTCCTCAAGGGCCCGCGTCATTCTCAGTCCGATGTCGCTGGTGTAGTTGCTTTCAAGGGCTGATGCGCGCGCCCCTGCCATGTGAAGCCAGCGTTCCGTTATAACGATGCGGTTCGCCCCGGCGATCTCCATTATCCTGTCAGCGTCGCCTGCCATCGCCAGCTGTTTCAGGAGCTCTGAATCCGTAACGGTCCATGCCGTTCCGTTTTCAGCATATCCCTGTATCCAGAGCGCGCAGAGCATGGCAACCATGAAGAGCAAAGCGCGTTTGAAGCGCCGGCCTGTCAAAGGATGAGGATCAGTCGTGGCATGATGCATGGCACGCCTCCTTGAAATAACATTGACTGCCCGAAAGCCATTCGATGATTCTTGTATCCTTTATCATGCCGCTTGTCCATTCATTTTTCACGGTTATTTTTCATTTAAAACATCCCTAATGCTATATACCGACTCACCGTGTGAGTTTACGTTCATGCCCAACCAGAAATTATCCGTTGAGCAAATCTGTGATGAAACAGGGCAGGGCGTTAGATGTAGCGCTTATATATTTTGTCACGGATGTAACCGGCTACCGGCTTAAAAAATTTTGTTTGTATTTTTTAGCAGGGATTGTAATTAATAGCTGACTAAAAGGGATCAGACAAATAAACAAGGCGGCCACCATGAAACATATCTCGTTATTGTTGATGGGCATAATTCTCATGTCCGGGTGCGGCAGGATGACCAGGGTTCCTGAGGATAAGAGGGCGATCAGAAAGGTGTTCGAGGTCAATCTTCCCCGGAAGGAAATATACAGTCGCGCGCTGGAATGGTGCGCGAAGAGGTTCTCTGACGTCAAGGAAGACATAGTCGTCAGGGATGCAGAAAAGGGAACAATTATCGCGCGGGGAGTCGGCAAGTACTCTGAATATTTCGATTTACTCGTGGACCGTGAATTCAGCTATAGCATGACCGTGGAAACGAAGGACACCCGGTACAGGGTCACCTTTGACAATTTTACCGTGTATTATGACGAGCGGCAGATGAAATCAGGGAAGGCCGAATATCGGTTCGAGCTGGACAAGATCGCCAAAAAACTTGAAAGGGATATGAACGGTCTTCATGAATACATCTCGCGCGGCGCGACCGGGGAGAAGGATAAGCAGAAGAGCGGCGAAGACTGGTAGCGTTCGTTCACGCTATACGGCAGTTTACCAGAAAACTCCAGGGATGGAATTTTTCAGGAAACTGCTAGAAGTCCACGATCAGGACATGGCTCCCGGATCTGGTACCTGCCTGGATTTTGATATTCCTCATGAAGGCCTGCTCAAGCTCGTATTCAAGAATCGAAAGCCATCTCTGCAGCTCTTTCCGGGAAAAATAATCTTCGGAAAATGAAAGCTCGATGCTGAACCCCGTGATCCTGATGTGGAAATTCTTTTCATGCTTTGACGCGGCGCCCATCGTCACGTCGATAGTGTCGGGAGATTTGTCCTGAAACCGTATGTCGACGGCTTCCATGTCCAGCGTCCTTGAAAGCGCCCCGATTACTTTCAGATAGTCGATGTTGCTCATCGGGCATCTCCCGTATCAGTCTTGAATAGCTCGCATGATCTACACGTGCCGGGGCGAATTCAATTTTTTTTATTGTTGCTGCGGGGCGTCGATTTTTTGCGCAGCGCCCTGTCAAACGCCATGTACTTCTTGTTCAGATGAACCGGCTTGAATTCGTTTTTATTCTTGAGAATTTCCCGCAGCAGGCGTCCGGGGCTTGTCGTTTCAGGGTCGAGCCGGCTTGCCGTTTCATACTTTGCGTTGCGTAAAAACCGTATTACCGCTTCGGAGCAGGTAAGCTTCCATGGACTCTGGTTTATGTTCAGGGTAAATCTGTTCTTATACCATTTGGCTATGAGGCTCCTGATGCCGATAACTATGGCGCTGCGATAATTGAATTTTGTTCCCAGCCGGTGCGCGATATTTTGCAGCGCCTTCTCCGTGGGATGGGAACAGGGACGGAATTCAGCTACCAGAATGTTTTCCCTGATCCAGCGCTTCCACGGACGCAGCTCAAACCCCCAGGACTGGGCCTGCATCACCATCCGCATGTCCAGATCCCTGTCGTAAAAGGCTATGAAGGAGTGGCTGCATGAGGAGCGGGTTGCCCATCTTATTATTCCTGAAATAACAAGCCTCGTTGTTGAGAATCCGATGGTTATGTTTGTTCGTCGCGTTGTATTTTTCATTGCATGCACCGTGTGATTTGGATGGTTATATCAAAAATATATACCCTCGGATACATATTTAGGGCAAGTAAAATCTTAAGAGGGGTCAGAGTAAGAATATTTTTTGTTATTTAATTTAAAATTTTCCCCTTGGTACTTGACGATTAGCCTATTCACTATTATATTTAATATAGAATTTGTTAGCACTCATTTAAGATGAGTGCTAACAAATAATAGGAGGTTAGCCATGAAATGGGGATTAGAAAAATTAACAAATAGAGATCTGGCACATTCAGCTCTTTTCGATGATTTTTTCAGGATCATACCGAATGAATTTTGCGGTGAAGAACTGTATCCTAAGGTAGATGTTCATGAAGACGAGAAGGCCGTATATGTTAAGGCTGAAATGCCGGGTCTGGATGAAAAAGATTTGAATATCACCCTTGCGGACAATCTGCTCACAATCGAAGGTGAGAAGAAAGATGAAAAATCCGAGGGAGATAAAAACAGGAACTATTGGTACTGCGAGCGTTCTTTCGGGTCTTTTACCCGTACTCTGACATTACCGGAAGGTATTAAAAGGGATGATGTAAAAGCAACATACAAGAACGGCGTACTGGAGATTGTGCTGCAGAAATCAGAGGAAACCCAGCCCAAGAAGATCACCGTTAATGTGAACTAATAAGGGCGGCCCTGTTTTAGCAATGTGAAAGGATAGTAAACAGGAAATAAAGCATCAGGAAAGGGCCCGGCGGGATCGAATTCAGCCGGGCCCGCTCTTGAAATGGAGAAAAAAGGAGGAATAATATGAGCAAGATAATTGGAATAGATTTAGGCACGACAAATTCGTGCGTGTCGATCATGTCGGGCGGCGATCCCACGGTAATTCAGAATTCCGAGGGGCAGAGGACGACCCCGTCGATCGTCGCGTACACGGACAAGGGAGAGCGGCTGGTAGGACAGGTGGCGAAAAACCAGATCATCACCAACCCAGCCAATACGATCCGCTCTATCAAGCGATTCATGGGCAGGAAATTCAATGAAGTAAGGGACGAGATCAATACCGTGCCCTACCAGGTCATAGAAGACCGCAGCGGCGTCAAAGTGCGGACCGCAGCCGGGGATTTCACGCCACAGGAGATTTCGGCCAGGATTCTGCAGAAGATGAAGCAGACCGCAGAGGACTACCTCGGCGAAAAGGTAAGCAGGGCCGTTATCACGGTGCCGGCGTATTTCAACGACGAGCAGCGCCAGGCAACCAAGGACGCCGGGCGCATCGCCGGCCTCGAGGTCGAGCGGATCATAAACGAGCCGACCGCAGCGGCGCTGGCGTACGGACTCGACAAGAAGGGGAAGAAGAACGAGAAGGTCGCGGTATACGACCTTGGCGGCGGTACGTTTGATATATCGATACTGGAGCTCGGGGACGGCGTGTTCGAGGTGAAATCGACCAACGGGAACACCCACCTCGGCGGCGACGACTTCGATCAGCGCGTCATCGACTGGCTTATACAGGAGTTCAGGAAGCAGACGGGTATCGACGTATCTAAGGACAAGATGGCGCTCCAGCGGCTCAAGGAAGCGGCCGAGAAGGCCAAGATAGAGCTGTCCGGCAAGGCGCAGACCGAGGTGAACATACCGTTCCTGACCGCTGACCAGAGCGGGCCGCGACACCTGCTTCTCACCCTCACCAGGGCGAAGCTCGAGCAGCTGATCGGCGACCTGGTCGAATCGACGCAGGGGCCCTGCAGACAGGCGCTCGAGGACGCGGGTCTGACGCCGGGCGATATAGACGAGGTGCTGCTCGTTGGCGGTTCCACGCGCATCCCGGCCGTGCAGGAGCTGGTGAAGAAGATCTTCGGACGCGAACCGAACAGGAGCGTGAACCCGGACGAGGTGGTGGCCATAGGCGCCGCGATACAGGGCGGCGTGCTCGCAGGCGACGTCAATGATGTCCTTCTGCTTGACGTTACTCCGCTGTCGCTCGGCATCGAGACCCTCGGCGGCGTGATGACCAGGCTGATCGAGCGGAACACGACCATCCCGACCAGGAAGAGCCAGGTGTTTACGACCGCGGAGGACAGCCAGCCGGCGGTATCGGTCCACGTGCTGCAGGGCGAGCGCGAGCTTGCCGCCCATAACCGTACCCTGGGGAGGTTTGAGCTCGCGGGTATCGCGCCCGCGCCGCGCGGCGTTCCCCAGATCGAGGTGAGCTTCGATATCGACGCCAACGGCATCGTACACGTTTCAGCGAAGGACCTGGGGACCGGGAAGGAGCAGAAGATTCGCATAGAATCTTCCGGCGGAGTGAGCGAGGAGGAGATCAGGCGGATGGTTCAGGACGCCGAGGCGCATTCCGAGGAGGACCGGAAACAGCGCGAGCTTATAGAGGCCCGCAACGAGGCAGACACCCTGGTCTACGCCACGGAGAAGATGCTGCGTGAAAACGGCGCCGCGATGTCGCCGGACGATCGCGCGGGAATCGAGTCTGCAGTTTCCGGCCTGAAGCAGGCGATGGAAAGCGGCGAACTGGAGGCCATCCGGAGCGCGCGGGCAGCACTTGAGCGCGCTGCGCAGGAGGCCGGGAACAGGCTGTATCAGAACGCGACCGGCGCGCAGCAGGGAGCGCACGCCACTGAAGCCGGAGACGTCCACAGTGAACATTACGGCGAAACGTCGCACGCTACCGGACAGGGCGGCGACAGGGTCTATGACGCTGAGTATGAGGTCATGGACGACGAGCGAAAAGCCGGATAACATAGATGTACGGGATCCTCTAACCGGGGCCCGCGGCATGAGCCGCGGGCCTTTATTCATATGTGCGTGGTATTCTTTGCTTTTTATACTTGCAAAAATTCCCTGAATTATGTCTAATAACTTGGGGAAGCGTTTAATGCAGAGTCACCCTGGCTCTTTTTTTATGTATGCGTATATGAATAAATCTGTACTGATACTTGTTTTCATCATGGCGCTCTTCGCGTGCCGGGAGCGTAGCAGAGTCAACACGGACGTCCTGGTCGCCGTTTCGCTCGAGCACGGCGGCAGGACGCGCGAATGCCTTGTCCATGTCCCGGCGCGGATCCCGTTGTCTCCCGCACCTCTGCTGATCGTGCTGCACGGCGGCGGCGGCACTGCAAAGGGGGTGATACAGCTTACGAAAAGCAGGTTCAACGAGCTTTCTGACTCGGAGGGATTTTACGCGGCGTACCCGACCGGTCTTGGGAAAAGCTGGAATATCCTCGGGGACAACGAGTTCGGATATGCCGGCCGGAACAATATTGACGATACGGGCTTCGTGGCGGCGCTGATCGAGCGGCTCGCCGCCTCGTATGCGATTGACCGGAACCGCATCTTTGCAACAGGCATCTCGAACGGCGGCTTCATGTCATACCGGCTGGCGTGCGAGCTTTCGGGAACGATCCGCGGCATAGCGGCCGTGGCGGCCACTAATCCTGCCGGGCAGAAGGAACACTGCCGGCCAATCCGGCCCGTGAGCGTGATGATCATCAACGGGACCGAGGATCCCATCGTTCCCTATGACGGCGGCAGCGTTACCATTCTCGGCGTGAAGCGCGGCCGGATACTGTCGACCGACGACACGGTGGCGTACTGGGCTGCGGTTGACGCGTGCCCGGAAACGCGGGAGACGCGGGATCTTCCGGACAGCGATCCGGAAGACGGCACCAGGGTGACGCGGACCGAGATCGGTCCATGCGGCGGCGCGCGGGTAGTGCTTATCAGGATCACCGGCGGCGGGCACACGTGGCCGGGCGGATTGCACTACCTCCCGACGCGGTTTATCGGCAGGACCTCGCACGACATCAATGCCTGCGACGAGATATGGAATTTTTTCAGCGGACTGCACTGACGCGCGGGTCGTCCGGAAGCAGGATGGCAGTATGATCAAACCAGGGAGTGAAGGGGACGCGTATTGATAGTACTATTTCTCTTGATCGTATTATGCATCTCAATCATTTTACACATCTATTATCTGCTCCGGTACGTCAGGATCAGGACGCAATCCTACCTGAGAAAATACATCAACACAGCGGTTATCAACCTCGTGTCGGCCGGGGTCTGCATCCTGATCGCCATATTCAGGCCGGAAGATATCGCGAAGATACGGGGCCCGATGCTGATGTGGATGCTCTCCGGCGTTCTCATGATCATGACAATCGCGCTCCAGGCGTCGATCTTCGTACGGGTGTACCGGCGGGCGAAACTGCCGGAGCACTACCACTATAATTTTTTCGGGAAGAAGGTGCTCCACTCGTCGGTGGCGCACCCGATGGAGGTCGCTCTCTTTTTTTCATCGATACCCATGTGCCTGGTCGCGGGCGCGTACTTTGTGGCCCGCTTCATCAGGTTTTTCCTCTGATGGCAGGATAAAAAATCGTTGATCGCCGATTATCCACCGGCTACGGTGGCGCCATGTACGATGACGCCTATGACGACGCTTCGATCGTCAGTGATTTCAGGGAGCGGTATGCCGCGGGCGGCCCCCCGACGCAGGGGGCTGCGGTGCGGAGATTCAGGTCGATCATCTACGCGTACTTTCGAAAGCACGCCCGCGACTTTCCCTGGCGGCGCACGGACGATCCCTACCGGATCCTCGTTTCCGAGATCATGCTCCAGCAGACCCAGACCGGCCGGGTCACGGAAAAATATCTCGAGTTTATCAGGGCCTTCCCCGCGGTGCAGGATCTGGCGCGCGCTCCGCTTCGCGATGTGCTCGCAGTCTGGCAGGGGATGGGCTATAACCGCCGCGCACGCTATCTCCATGAACTGGCGATCCGTATCGTCGAAGCCCATGACGGCGTGATCCCGGATTCCCCCGGGGAGCTCGTGGCGCTTCCAGGCATCGGCAGGGCAACGGCCGCGTCGATATGCGCCTTCGCCTTCAACAGGCCCGTGGTGTTCATCGAGACCAATATCCGCGCGGTATTCATTCACTTTTTCTTACATGACAGAGAGGGTGTCAGTGACGATGATATCCTGCCCCTGGCCGCAGCAACGCTGGACCGGAATCACCCGCACCGGTGGTATTCGGCGCTCATGGATTACGGCGCCATGCTCAAGAAACGGCATCCGAATCCGTCGCGGAAAAGTGCCCACCATGCGAAGCAGAAACCCTTTGCCGGGTCGCGGCGCGAGCTGCGCGGTGAGGCTCTCCGGACAGTCCTGGCGCAGCCCGGCATAACCGTACGGCGCCTGGCAACAGCGGTCCGCAGGCCTGAGGACGAGGTCGTGTCTGTTGTGGATGATATGGTCCGCGAAGGGCTTGTCAGGAAACAGGGTAAAAGACTCTTCGTGTGAGGCGTTTACGGGTCCGCTACTTGTAGGAAACGGTAATCACCTCGTTAAACCCCTCGCTCTTTTCCGGGAGCTCGATGCGATGATTGAGCTTGTAAACGACCTCCTGAGGCGTGGAGTTCTCGTTCCGTGCGTTCCGTTCAAGGCATTCCTCGAGGGGGCGGTTCAGGAAGATGGCGCCTATGGTTTTTTTTGTCTGGCGGGCGTAATCAACGAATGCCTGCCGCGATTTTTTTGTAACGAAGGTGTTAATTATAACGACTTTCTTTTTAGTGTGGATGAGCTGTTCCACCGTCTTACGCTCGATATGCTTGACAAGAGCGTCGTCCTCCTCGGTGAAGCGGTCAGCCCGCCACGGCTCGCCGAAGTGGGTCATCTCATACAGGTATTTGCGGATATCGGAACGACTGACGCGGCTGCGATCCTTATCCTTGAAGTATTTCATGGCGAATTCCGTTTTACCTGATCCGTACAGGCCGCACACGAGGATGATGTCGAGATAATCTATCTTAGCAAGGTCCATGGCGATCTCCTTTTACAGGAATAGTAGGATAAAATGCAAATTGTGTCAATAAAAAAGAGGAACTCGATTGAAGAATCATGTACGTGAACAAAGAGCGCCGTTTTGACGGCCCTGCGGCGCCTCTTTTTTCATTGACTAAATTTATACAACGAGATATGATATCAATATAGACACCGTCAATGGAAAGGAAAGAAACCCGCCATATTCTGGAACAAATGTCGAAGCTCGGGGCCATTCTGCTTGCCAGTATCGTGATAGGATCGATCTTATATTTCACGCTCGTGCAGGTTATTGCTATTGCTCCCCGCCTTCCGGTTTCGGCCGCGTCCGGCATTGTTATTGATAAGGGTGATGACGTGATTAATGCGGTCACTCAGGCGCCTCCCCGCGTCTCTTCGCTTGAGGAAAGAACACCTCTTGAAGGATACTGGAAAATACGCCTCGGCGATGACAGGGATTTCGCGAGGCCGGAATATGACGATTCCGCATGGGATGCGTACCGTCTTCCCGGCTCCCTGATGCGTTATATCTACAATATAAAAGGGTTTTTTACCACGGAAATTAATGGCGTCCTCTGGCTCAGGAGGACCGTGCATGTTGACCGGGATCTTTCGCCGGAGGATGTCGGACTTATTCTCGGGAGGATCGCAAACGCGGATGAGACCTTTTTTAACGGGGTGAAGATCGGCGGCATGGGATCATTTCCTCCCGATGAATTTTCCATGTGGAACCATCCGCGCAATTACCAGGTGGCCAAGTCACTGATACGCTATGGCGGGAAAAACGTTATCGCGATCAGGGTATGGTACCATACCTGGGGCGAGGTGAACGGACTGCTTGCCGTGACAGGCCTGGACGACTGGCAAAGAAACAGAACATCCTCGAATTTTTTCATCATTACACTTGACTATATCATCATCGCCATGGGCATTCCCATCATGCTCCTCTTTTTTGTTTTTTATCTCAGGAGGAAGGTCTCACGCGAATATCTGTATTACACCTTCCAGCTCGTCTTCGGACTGGTGATCATCATGGAGCTGTGTAATTACTGGAACCCGTACGGGAACAACCTGGTGCGGGTCAAGGTGCTGATCTATGCCTGGGCCGCGATCAATGTCGTGCACCCAATTTTTTTGCACCGCCTGTATGAACTGGAGAGGAAAAAAATCGAAATAACCCTGTGGATACTTCTCGGGGGCATCATTTTTATCGGTATGTTTTTCACCGATATCAATTGGGCCCGGCCAAACGGAGGGCTCGGAATCCTCGCATTATCTGGTATCGGTTTCTATAACTTTTCATGTCATTATTCTGCTCTGTATAAAAAAAGGCCCTACTCAAAGCTTTTCACCTTCTTTGGCAGTACGGTGGTGATCGGGGCCATCCATGACGGCGTTGCCTATTTCCTGAAGATCATCGGTTACTACCCGGATTTCGGGTTTCTCTTCAATGTCATGATCTTTCCCTATGCCGCCTGCGTCCTGTATCTCGGCACCACCCTGCTCATGGTCTCGAGGATGACCAACATGATCGACGACATCAAGGACCTGAACGAGAACCTGGAGGGGAAGGTCCGCCACCGGACGGTCGAACTCCATGTCGCGCTGGAAGAGATGGAATCCATGAACGACCAGCTGACCAAGACGCGGGACGCCCTCTGGGGTGAGATGATGCTCGCGAAAAAGATCCAGACAATTCTCCTCCCGCAGAAGCCGGAGATAGACGGATTTGAAATAACAGCGGTTATGCTTCCTGCCGAGAATGTCGGCGGTGATTACTATGATATCATCAAAGCCGGCGGAAAATCATGGCTCGTCATCGGCGACGTGGCGGGACATGGCGTGCCGGCAGGCATCATCATGATGATGGTGCAGACATCGATTCATACCGCGGTTATCCAGAATCCCGAGCTATCTCCCGCGGAGCTGCTTTCAGTCATAAATCGCACCATAACCGGAAATATCCGTCAGCTTCATGAGGACACCTATATCACCATCACCGTCTTTGCCGTGCTGGGCGAAGGGAAGCTCAATTTTTCCGGCCTCCACCAGGACATCATGGTGTACCGCGCCCGGACCGGGTCCGTCGAAATAATTGAGACGGACGGTATATTAATTGGCCTCAAGGAAGACATCGACGCCATGCTCGGCAACTCGAAGCTCTGCCTGGAACGGGATGATTGCCTGCTGGTGTACACCGACGGGATTACCGAGGCGTGGAAAAAGGGGTCGGTCAGGGGGAAGCGGAATCCGGATACCGACATGTACGGAGAGGAGTCGCTCCGCGCCGTGTTCCAGAGGAATGGCAGCCGCAGCACGGAGGAGATCAAGAAGGAGATCCTTGATTCCATGGCGGATTATGACTGCACCGATGACGTGACCATGGTTATCGTAAAGCGAAGGTAGTGGCCCGTTGCCCCGAAAAATGACTATTTTCTGATCAATCTGAATTTGGCAAGACAGGGGCCGGATTCCGTGCTACACTGTACTCGTAATCAGGGACTCATCACCCCCGATGGTTTTCCTAAAAAAAGTTACAGACATAAAAAGAGAGGAAAAGGAGTATGGATAAGGCACCTGTGTGGAAGTTTCCGGCTGTCATCGACATCTGCCTGGTTTCACTCTACATGAGCGTTTTTGACAGGCTGGCCCACAACGAGCGGATGGTCTTTGATATGAATGATATCGAGGATATTCACTCGTCATTTATTGGTTTCCTGGTCTTCTGCAAGGAGCGATTGGGAAAGAACGGAGGACATCTGGATCTGGAATTGTCGCCTTATCTGCAGCATACCCTCACCTTCCTCGGCATGGGTGAATATTTCTCAGTGTAGGGCACGCCGTTCCTTCCGTTATGCGCCGGCATTTCATGCCGGTCCCGCATGCTGGATCCACGAATACGTCCTTGTCGTTCACCGGTATCGTTTCACGGTATACCGGAGAAACGATGCTGCTACCGTCAGGTTTGAATGCGGAAACGGCATATCGCCGGGAGGCGTGTGCGATGAAGCGATTATATCAGCAGTTTGCTGAAAAACAGTAAACTGCTAATGCGGTACAGGAGGTACCGCCATTTTTCGAGGCATCAGCCGAGAAAAATGTGAGGATTTGAGAATTCACTTCTCAAAACCGTCCTGTGCTGGACAGGATGTCCGAATGCCGACGCAACGAAGGATGCGTTGAAAAGCGTCGGCAAAAACTCCATGGAAGGAGTTTTTCAGGAAACTGTTTGGATACGTATAAATTGAAAGGATGTGAATCTTCATGAATCTCGTAAAGCGTTTTTTAAATGCAGTTCCGGCGCTGGGAATGTTGAATATCCCGCCGGAAACCCTGATACGGCGGTATGCGAACGACCAGGACAAATATTTTTTTTACGGCGGGATGAAGATCAGGTACCGCGACGAGGGAGATGGCCCGGTCCTTGTCCTGCTCCACGGTGTGTGCGCGTTCCTTGAGACCTGGGACGGATGGGTCAGCGTGTTGAAAAAGCATTTTCGCCTGGTACGGCTCGATGTTCCCGGATTCGGCATAACCGGGCCGGCGCCCGATAAGAGTTACTATGTCCGCGAAAAGTTCGTCAGAGTGATGGACGGTCTCATCACCGAGCTGGGCCTGCGGCATTTCTCGATCGTGGGCAATTCACTGGGCGGATATTTCGCATGGAACTACGCGCTGGATTACCCGGAAAAGGTAAACAAGATGATTCTTATCGATACGGTCGGCTACAACCAGAAGATGCCGTTCCTTCTCACCTTCGCCAGCAATCCCCTGGTCCGTCCCATCGCCCGGTTCGCCATGCCCCGCTTCATGCTCTACACGGCGGTGAAGCAGGTGTATGGAAATAAATCCAGGGTCATGCGCGAGAACCAGGAGCGTTATTTCGAGTACGCCATGCGGACCGGCAACAAGGGTTCCTATGTGGACATCTTTGCGGAGATGAAAAGGCAGAATAAAAATCCCGACCTCGCGCGCGACATTCCGAATATCAGGGTGCCGACACTGGTCATGTGGGGCACGAAAGACGAGTGGGTTCCCTACAGGTATTTTGATAGCTGGAAGAAGGACCTGCCGTCAGCCCGGTTCATCGCCTACGAGGGAGCCGGGCATGTGCCGATGGAAGAGGTGCCTGAGCAGACCGCTGCCGATGCGCTGGCGTTTCTGAAGAAATGATCGGCGCACCGCTCTCCGTCAGGTATCAATTATGTCATATACCAGGTTGAATTGAACGAGACAAGCAAGGAGCGGCTTGAGCGGCATTCCCCTGGTCACGGAGATCATATGGTCGTTATGCACGTCCCGGTATTCCCAGGCGGTGCCGGATACCACGATAGAACCCGAATATTCCATCGTATCCATGTCATAGAGTTTTATAACCATTGTGTTTATCCCATTCGTGTATCATACTGATGATCCATGACAGCCATGTTTTGCGTCAATAAAAAATTTTGTGGCCAGCGACGCATCGGCGAATCCGGTCACCGGCCGTTGCCACGGATTTTTATATACAAAATGCCTTTTTTAATTGTTCGATTTGTTGCGATACAAAGAAGCTATCCCGACAGGCCGGTAAAGCGTGGGAAAAAGAGCTGATCGACCGGGGACTGTCTGGGTTTTCAACGATTTTGTCGGAGTTCCGCTGGCCACGAAGCTTTTTTCGGGCGCGTGACAAATCAATTGGGGTAGGCGATAATTTCTTAAACCGGGCCGCAGGGGCGAAGCCCCAATAAAGCTCCCCGGCGAGCTCTAGACGCAGTTTCGCAATAAATCTATTCGGTATTTTACTTGACGCTTTGAATTTATCATAATAGTTTACAATAATATCTGTTTTATATGAAGGCCGCTTGACCTTGCCTTGCGGCGGAACCTGAATATAAAAATATTCGCGCCATGGCCCGGGATCCGGTCATTGGTCAGTGTGAACCGCCGGGCCGGACAGTGTAATAAAATGCGGTCAAGTGCTAATTATTTGATTATCCGACGTCGAAATAATAGTAATTGCAAAATTTTTTACTGAAAGGTTTGGGAATGAAGAAGTGGTCGATTACCGGCGGTACAGTACTGACCCCAGATAAAACAATACGAAATGGCGTCGTACAGTTGGAAAATGGAAAATTCGGCACGGTTTCTGCCGGGGCATCTGGAGCGCAGATAAACCTGGACGCGAAGAAATGCGTTATCGTTCCGGGGCTCATCAACGCCCATGATCATCTCCTGGGCACCTATCATCCTAAAATCGGAAACGGCCCCTATGTCAACTGGCTTCCCTGGGACAACGACCTTAAAAGCTCGCCCATATATGAGGAGCGCTGCCAGATCGAGAACCGCGATCTGTACCTCCTGGGCGCATATCGCAATCTGGTTTCCGGCGTCACCCTGGTATCCGACCATATGCCCCACTTTGTGGGCGACCAGTTTTACGACATGCTCCCCACCAGGCCGGTAAAAAAATTCGCCCTGTCCCATTCAGTGGCCTCGTTCGCCCTGGCGTGGGGCGACGGCATAACCGTCGAATACAAAAAGGCGGTGAAGGAAGGCATCCCCTATGTGACCCATATCGCCGAGGGCTTTGACGAGGAGACGAAGCAGGACCTGTCGGTCATCAACCGCCTCGGCGGACTCGGCGATCATTCGGTGTTTATTCACTGCATCTCCTTTTCGGACGCTGACCTTGACCTTGTCAAGGAGCGGGACGCCTCCTGCGTGTGGTGCTGCGATTCCAATATGTTCATGTACGGAAAGACCATGGACGCGAAGAAATTCATTGAAAAGGGTATCAACCTCTGCATTGGAACCGATTCGTCGGCGACCGGGGGCGAAAACCTGCTCTATGAAATGAAATACGACAAGATGATATACCATCGCCTCTATGGCGATGAGCTCGCGGACGAGACGATTCTGAAGATGGTAACGGTCAACCCGGCCAGGGCCTTCTGGAGAAAAGACCTGGGACGGATTGAGGAAGGGTTGACCGCCGACCTCTGCGTTGTCAGGGATCGGGGCGGCTCGCCCGCAGGCTCCGTGGTGAATGCCCACCTCCGCGACGTGATGCTGGTCGTTATCGACGGCATGCCGGTCTACGGAGATGCCGAGTATGCTGAGGTCTTTGACCGGCTCGGCGTGGAGTACCGCCAGGTGGAGATGGACGGGGTGAGCAGGGTGATAATCGGCGATCCCGGGGGTATGCTGAGGAGAATCAGCAGGGCGGTCGGGTACAGGAAGGAATTTCCATTCCTGCCGATTGATTTTGATATATAGTATACGGGGGTCGTGCGATGTCTAACGGCGCCGGATCAGGACCATCGGGGATAATCACGAGGACGTACAAGGCCGGGTCCATCATATATTTTGAGAACGATAAGAGCGAGTATATCTATATACTCAAGGCCGGCAAGGTTGTCCTCACCTCCCTGAAGCTGGATACCGGCGAGGAGACGAAGGAGGAGGTCCGGCAGGGCGAATTTTTCGGCGTCAAGTCAGCGCTCGGCAAGTACCCGAGGGAGGAGACGGCGCAGACCATGGGTAACACCGTGGTGCTGGTCCTCACGCCGGCCGACTTCGAGAGGCTCGTCCTTAAAAACGCCAATGTTGTTAAAAAGATGCTCCGGGTATTCAGCAACCAGCTCCGGCGCATCGTCAAGATGGAGCGGTCCGTGCTGGGAGAGGGCGAGATCGTCAATCCCGACGCCGAGCTCTTCAAGATAGCCGAGTATTACTACAAGGCCGGCGTGGTACAGCACGCGCAGTATGCCTACAAGCGATACATGGAATACTACCCGGACGGTTCGAACGCCGCCCTTGCGATGAAGCGGATCCGCGCCATTGACGCGGGCGAACCGGCGCCGCCTGACATCGGCGTTCCTGATGCGGGGCCGATGGACATGCCGGCGCGTCCCGCGAGCGGGGGCGACGATTTTTCGATCGACGAGCCGGGCGGCGATAGCGATATGATCGACTTTGATGCGACCTCTCACCAGGATGAGCCAGGCCAAGGCTCGGCGGACAGCACCCTGGCGCTTTCGGATGAGATGGACGATTTTCTGGCCGAAAAGAACACTCCAAGCATGGACGATTTTTCGATTGACGCTGCGGTGGCCGGCGATACGCCCCGCGACCTGAACGACGCGGCCGACGCGTCCTTTGCAAAGGGCAATTTCAGCACCGCCCTGGATCTCTACCGGAAGATTATATCCCTGAACAGGGTGAACGGCAACGATGACAAGCGGCTGCTCGAGAAAGCCCATTTCGACGCTGGGCGCTGTCTCATGGAGATGGGGAAACCGAAGGAGGCGCTCGAGATTTTCTCGAAGGTACTGCGTAACTTCTCCGACTCGCCGTACATGAAGATGGCAATCTATCATATCGGCCTGATCTTCGAATCGGTGAATCAGAAGGAGAAGGCGATCACCTATTATAACAAGGTTCTGAACATGTCGCCGAAAGACAGGTTGAATAGCGAAGCGCTCAATAAGATAAAACTTCTTCAGGGGAAGTGACATGACGGCAATGGCTCTTGACGAGAGATTTTTCGAGAAATTCGGCGTTGAATATTCCCCGAATGAGATCATATTCTGCGAATGGGAGCCGGGCAACGAGTTCTATTTCATCCAGTCCGGCAATGTCAGGATCGTTAAGCTGATACAGAACAGGGAGAAAAACCTGAGCGTCCTTACCGATGGCGATGTGTTCGGTGAAATGGCGATCCTCGAGGAACAGCCCCGCTCGGCGACGGCAATCGCCACCGATCATGTAAAGCTGCTCAAGTTCCACCGCGACAACTTTGACACCCTGATGTCCGGCAACCCCGCCCTGGCGTACAAGCTCCTGGTTATTTTCTCCAAACGGATCTACGATGCGAAGCGGCGTCTCATGATTCTCCTGCTCGAGGAACCCCAGCTCAAGGTGATGGACGTACTGGTCATGCTCGCCGAGCAGGACCCGCACCTCGATTTACAGAACGAGATCGCCCTTCAGGTAACCGCCAAGGACGTGGCGCGCTGGGCCGGGCTTTCGGAATCGGACGCGCAAAAAGAATTGACACATTTAAGCCGCACTGACAAGATTGAATTGTTCGGCGACAAGATCGTTGTAAAAAAAATAAGGGAATTCCAGCGGCTTGTTGCTTCAAGACGGAAGAGCATGTACCAGTAGCACCCTCAACGCAACGTTGCCGATCCGGACACTATGCCAAACTAGCAGTTCAACAATGCTCCCGTAGCTCAGGAGGATAGAGCAGCGGTTTCCTAAACCGTGTGCCGGAGGTTCGAGTCCTCCCGGGAGCGCAGACAATACAGGCGGCGGTGACCGCTCTTTTTTTTGATGCAGGGCCATGATAGACAAACTGAATAAAATAGCGGAACGGTTCCGCGAACTGGAACTCGAGATGAGCAGGCCGGAGGTCATCGCGGACCTGGTACGCTTCAAGGCGCTCACGCGCGAGCGGTCACAGCTGGTCCCGGTTGTCACCGCTTATGAAGACCTGAAGAAATTCAAACGCGAGCTCGAGGATTCAACGTCTCTGCTCAGGGAAGAAAAGGAGACCGGCATGAAGGAGATGCTCCAGGCGGAGGTCGAGGAGCTCGGCGGGAAAATCGGGGAGCTCGAAGGCCGGCTGCTGATAATGCTTCTTCCCCGCGACCCGCATTCGGGAAAGGACGTCATTCTCGAGATACGGGCCGGCACCGGCGGCGAGGAAGCGGCCCTGTTTGCCGCGGACCTCTTCCGCATGTACAGCCGCTATGCCGACCTGAAGGGGTGGAAGATCGAATACCTGAGCGTGAGCGATACCGGGCTGGGCGGATACAAGGAGATCATCGTTTCCGTCAGGAGCCCTGAAGCATATGACCGTCTGAAGTTCGAATCGGGCGGCCACCGCGTCCAGCGGATCCCCACCACCGAGGCGGGCGGCCGGATACACACCTCGGCGGTTACCGTGGCCGTCCTTCCCGAAGCGGAGGAAGATGAAATCGACATCAATCCCGATGAACTCCGCATAGACGTGTACCGCTCGTCAGGACACGGAGGCCAGTCGGTGAACACGACCGATTCGGCGGTGAGGATCACCCACATCCCCACCGGGATGGTTGTGACCTGCCAGGATGAAAAGTCCCAGCTGAAGAACAAGACCAAGGCGCTCCGCGTCCTGCGTGCGCGCCTCCTCGAAAAGGCCACCAGGGAACGGATGGAGCGCGAGGCGGCCATCCGGAAATCCCTGGTCGGCTCCGGCGACCGGAGCGAGCGCATCCGGACCTACAATTTCCCGCAATCGAGGCTGACCGACCACCGCATCGGCCTCACCCTGTATTCCCTTGAAAAGATCATGGAAGGCGACCTGGATCCGGTCATCGACGCGCTGAAGAAACACGAGGTCGAACAACAGCTGAGCAAGGCTGATATATAGCGGAGAGGTGCTCCCTGTGCGAGTTTCCCAGATGCTGGCGGATGTAACGGCGCGGCTGCGTGAAGCCGGCGTCCCGGGGCCGGTCCTGGACGCCGAGCTTCTGGTGGCCCATGCGATGGACACCGAACGATACCGGCTCCGTGTCGATGACGACCGGGATCTCGATCCGTCCGAGGTGGCCCTGATCAAGCGGCTTGCCGGGCGGCGGGCCAGGTTTGAGCCGGTGGCCTATCTGCTGGGAAGAAAGGAATTTTATTCACTCGATTTTATCGTGAACCGGCATGTTCTCATTCCCCGTCCGGAAACCGAGCTTCTCGTGGATATGGTGGTCTACTATGCCCGCCAGAACGCGCGGGTCGCCGATATCGGCACCGGTTCAGGGGCCATCGCGGTGGCGGTGAAGCACGCGCGCGCCGACCTGGAGGTGCACGCGACTGACATATCGCCGAAGGCCCTGGCGGTCGCGCGGAAAAACGCGGCGCGCCTGCTCGGGAAGAAGAGCATAATGTTTCATCAGGGCGACCTGTTCGCGCCGCTCCCGGGGATGCGCTTCCAGGTGATCGCCGTGAATCCTCCCTACGTGGACCGCGGCGTGGCCGGCTCCCTTCAGAAGGACCTCTCCTACGAACCGGAAGAGGCGCTTTTTTCCGGCGGGGGCGGCAGGGATACGATCGAGCGGGTGCTGAAAGACGCGCCGTCCCACCTCGAGGAGAATGGCGTGCTGATTATTGAAATCGGCGAGGAAATGGGAGACTTCGCGACCAGGGCAGGAAAGGACAGCGGATTCGCGGTATCCGTTCTGAGAGATTATTCCGGGCTGGACCGGATAGCGATAATGAAAAAATAATCCCGGCTGGAAACCATGGCTGCCACACCGATAGTTACAAACCAGTTAAAAAAAATAACCACCTTCGTATATATCCTGGTTCTCCTGTATCTGGCCAACCTGATTTCAATCCTGAAATTTCAGTGGGATGTGATTCCAATCATAGTGAACGTTTACCTGTTCGTGTTCTCGTTCTATCTCATTTTCAATTTTTCCCTGATTGATATCCAGCCGCTCAAGGAGGAATACCGCACGCTCTATCCGCGAATGGGAGGAATTTTCCTTTTTTTCAAGACCCGGGTCTTTCCCTTCATGATCATATATCTGGCCATGGTCATCTATACGCTTATCAATTATCTCGACAAGGGGAACTGGCCCTGGTACCCGATCCTTGAGCTGCTGGACGGCAGGTTTACCAATACCGTCTTCTACTCCCTCATACTTCTCCTTATACTCAAGTTCAACCGGCGTCCGAGGATAACCCTGCTTCTTTTTGTGGCAGGCGCCGCTCTTTATTTTCTGATCTACCAGCTGGTCTTTTATCTCTCGCTCAGCGGGGCGGTCATGTCGGGAATAAAATTCTTCCAGATAATGATAGCGGTCATGCTGCTGGTATATGAATTCCTCGCCGATAAAATTACGATCGACAGGTCGAAAATATTGAAGTCGGTCATTGGCGGCGCCGTCATCGGTGTTATCATGTATTCCACCTTTGTAGGGTCGCACATGCTTCTGTTCCGCTTTGCGCCCTTTGCTTCGTATCAGCAGACTCGCTCGGGGCAGATTCTTCTGCGGCTCGGCTATTCGTTTCCTCTCGAAAAGTTCAAGTCGCTGGTCACGGAGACATCAGACCCTTATCTTTTATATGATTATATATATTATTCACGCGCCTATGACCGCCCCTCCATGATCACCCCCGCCGAATGGGAGAACCTGATCCTCTCCGGCTCCATGG
Source organism: Spirochaetota bacterium (assembly GCA_016928865.1). Classification (GTDB taxonomy): domain Bacteria; phylum Spirochaetota; class UBA4802; order UBA4802; family UBA5550; genus RBG-16-49-21. The sequence goes on along the minus strand of JAFGJX010000113.1, from coordinate 7,556 downwards.
AGGTGTCGAATATCATTGCCTTTTATCTGGAAATCCTGGATGTGACCGTATCGTACAACCAGATCATTTCATATGCGGAACGCCGCTCCATCGATTCCGGAGAGATCCTGCTCAATTCGGTATATTACACGCGTTACGCGTCTCGCTATTGCGAGGAGAACGTCCGGGACATGATAGAGCGATACCGGGGAGGGAACAAGTACTACAAGATTTGGATTGTCCGCGTCATTGCGGATTCGAAGAACATCGCCGCGGTTCCCTTCCTTGTTTCACTTCTGACCGATATCGATCCCAGGCTGTCCCAGGAGGCGTACGCCGCCCTTGCCAGGATCACGGGCATGGACCCGGCCAGGGATCTTCGGGACCGGATCAACAGCCCAGCGGTGATCATGAAATTCAACGAGTTTTATCGGGACTCGAGCACAAAGGGTTGACCGGGCACCGGTCGCAGAGCGGCCGGCGTGCGTGACAGACGGCCCTGCCGTGACGGATGAGAAGGAGGTGGGCAAGGGTCCAGTGCCGCTCCGGTATGCATGCGGTGAGAGCCCGCTCCACCGCCAGCGGGTCCCTCGAATCGGCGTAGCCGAGCCTGTTTGCGATTCGCATGACGTGCGTGTCTACGGCAAGGGCCGGAACGCCGAATCCCATTGAAAGTATCACGTTCGCCGATTTCCTGCCGATGCCCGGGAGCCGCTCGAGCTCTTGGCGGGATCCGGGCAGCCTGCCGCCGTGCTCCGCCGTCACCACCTTCGCCATCTCGATGATGTTTTTCGACTTGTTGCGGTAGAACCCGGTGCTGCGGACGAGCCTCATCACGTCGGAGTGCCGCGCCCGCGCCAGGGATTCAAAATCAGGATAGGCCCGGAACAGCGCGCCGGTCACCGCGTTGACCTGCCTGTCCGTGGTCTGCGCGGACAGGATGACCGCCACGGCGAGCTGGTAGCGGTTGCCGTAGCGAAGATCAGGCTTGACGTCGGGGTAGTGACGCTGCAGGGCGCGGATGATTTTATGTGAGAGTTCTTTGGTCATTGATTGTACCAGAATCCAGTGTCATTTGGAGTCTATACCTACAGGTTTACCACGCGTCGGAAAAAAGCTTCGCGGCCTGCGGAACTCGGACAAAAGCTTTGAAAACTCAGACAGTCCTCGTTCGCTCAGCTCTTTTTTCCGACGCGTAACCGGCCTGTTGGGATAGGCTCTTCATATCATGGCACCAAAGGAGGATTCAGGGGGCCTCCCGCCCGGAGCTCATTTTCATCAGTATTTCCCGCGCCCTGTCCAGCGCCCTGGCCCGGTGGCTGATCCTGTTTTTTTCATCCAGCGGGAGCTCAGCCATGGTTTTCCCGAGCGAGGGAAGGAAGAATATCGGGTCATATCCGAAGCCGTGCTCGCCGCTCATGGATTCGGCAATGACCCCTTCGCAGGTGCCTTCAGCGGTCAGGCACCTGCCGTCAGGGAACACGATCGCGATAACGCATACGAAGCGTGCTTCCCGCCGGCCTGCCGGTACGTCACGCATCTCGTCAAGGATCTTCCGGTTGCGCTCTAAATCGGTCGCGCCGGGGCCCCCGTAGCGCGCCGAGAATATTCCCGGGCGGCCGTCAAGGGCGTCGACAACCAGACCTGAATCGTCCGCCATGGATGACTGGCCGGTGAACCGTGCTATTGCATCGGCTTTTTTTCTGGCGTTTTCAAGAAAGGTGGCGCCGTCTTCAACAACTTCAGGAGCGCCGGGGAACTCGTTGAGCGGCACCAGCTCGAGGGATCCCACGGAGGCGAACTTGTTCCGTATTTCACGGAATTTATCCTTGTTGTGTGTGGCAATGACCAGCTTCATACGGCATTTTGCAGGCAGGCGGATATTTTTTTATCTTTGTCCATAAAAACAGATTGAAATACCCGCCCAAATTTATCAAATATAATTTGGGTATCCTGAAACGATAAACACTCATGAAACTCTCAATTATAGAAATTCTTCTCCTGCTTATATCCGACACGGCGGTTGTCGCAATCCTGTTTTATCTCTATGTCCAGTATCATATCATCCACACCAGGATGGTCTACATCCTGATCGGGCTCATATTTGTCCTCATTGTCATCCGGGCTGCGCTTTTTTTTCTGGGAAACTGGCTCTTTTACCGGCGGCGGATCAATGCCATACGGGAGGTGGTTGAAGAATTCAAAAAAGGGAAATTCACCCAGACGTACCATGCCGCGCGGATTGACAACGAGCTTGATGAGATCGTAAACGAGCTGATGATCGCCGGCAAGCACCTGGACAGCATCATGACCGCCCAGAAAAAGGAGATCGATAATTTCAACGAGCTATACAACAGCATCATTTTTTCGATAAGTTCATACTTCATTGTCCTCGGAGACGACGACCGCGTGCTCTTCGCAAACGACGGATTTTACAAGAAATTTCAGTTTCACCGCGAGGAAATATACGACAGGAAAATCGAGGAGATATTCTATTTCGTCAATGCGCGCCTCAAGGCGGGAATAGCGCAGGTTCGGCTTACCGGCAAGACAGAGGTGCTTGAAAAGACGCATCTCCTCACCCTGAACAAGGTTTCGGTCATTGCAGATATCAAGATATCGAACATTGTCGTGAAGGATGTAAGCCAGATAATCATCATCATCGATGATATTACCCGGAAGGTCAGGAACGACTACCAGATATCCCTCATGAGCCAGATTTCTGAGTCGATCCAGAAGGACGATGAGATCGACCGCGTTCTGTTCACGATACTGACCGGCGTTACATCCGGTTCAGGCCTGGGATTCAACCGTGCAATGCTGTTCCTTCTCGATGATGGTGAGCTCGCGGGGAAGATGGCGGTCGGTCCCGATTCCTTCGAGGAGGCCATCGAGATATGGACGGCGGCCTCCTCTTTTTCGCAGGATCTTGAGTTCAGGGATATTGCCGCAGCCGAGATGAGGGCCGGGGTGGACCTCCTGAACCGGGTCCTGGCGGCGCGGTTCCCGCTCAGGGAGGACGGGGTGTTTACCCGAGCGCTCCTCGGGATGGAGAGCATCCTGATTGTCGATTCCTGGAACGACGCGCGGGTGACGCCCGAGATACGTGAGCTCATGGACGTCAAGGAGTTCATCGTCTCGCCGCTGGTGGCTGCGAACAGGGGCATCGGGATTATCGTGGCGGACAATAAATTCAATAATGCGCCGATACTCAAGGAGAATATAGAGCTTCTTTCGATATTCGCCTCGCAGGCGGCGATGTCGATCGAGAGCTATTCCAACCTGGACACCGTCCGCGGGGAGATGCAAAAGCTCTCGGAACGGCAGAATGCGATCGTTGAGTCGGAGAAACTCGCGGCCGTCGGCCGGATCGCCGCCCACATGGCACACGAGATACGGAATCCCCTGGTGACCATGGGCGGGTACGCGCGGCGGATCATGCAGCTCCCGAAAGAGCGCTCGAAGATCAGCAAGAAAATCGACGCCTCCGCTGAGATCATCCTCAAGGAATGCGAACGACTTGAAAAAACTCTTTCAAACGTAATGGATTTTTCGCGGCCCGCGAAGTTCATCAAGGAGTTCAATAACATCAATGACGTCATCAGCGACACCGCGGCGCTGTTGAAAAACCTCTTTCTTGAAAGAAAGGTCTCCGTTGAACTCGAGCTGGGAAGCGATCTGCCGCTCGTCAAGTCCGATTTCAACCAGATGAAGCAGGTCATGCTCAACCTTATCCAGAATTCTCTTGACGCGACCCCGACCGGCGGCGCCATTACCATCAGGACGGGCAGCGACGGGGAGGTCATTAATATCAATATCAGCGACACGGGCGTGGGCATCGACGAGGAAGACCCGAATGTCATATTCGAGCCTTTCTACACAACAAAGGTAACGGGCGTCGGCCTGGGGCTGGCGATCGTTAAAAAAATCATCAAGGACCACAACGGCATGATACGGGTAGCGAACCGGGAGGAGGGGGGAGCTGAGTTCGTCATCAGGCTTCCGATACCCGGGTAGCGGGATATTGCTGTCGAGATGGCGCGTTCCGCACTTCAATCGGGGCGCTATGATATTGTTGCTATACTTGATTTTTGAAGTGTCTATTAGGGGCGAAGCCCCTAAAAAGCCCCCACCGGGGCTTCCCGGCGAGCGCGAGACGCAGTTTCGCATCAAATCTAATTTTTATTGAAAAATAAACAGTGGTATTTTATATTACATAAGAAGCGTTACTGCTTCGCACAGGAGGAAAATATGGCGCGGTTATTGATAGTGGAGGATGAAAAACACCAGCGTGAGCTCTATGCCATGGAATTCGAGGATGAAGGCTATGAGGTAGACCAGGCGTCGAACGGAAAAGAGGCGGTTGATCTGGTCAAGGCAAATAAGTACGATCTTGTAATCATGGATATCCGCATGCCGGAAATGGACGGCATCGAAGCGCTGGGCAAGATTCTTTCACGCGATAAAAAAATCCCGATCATAATCTATACGGCGTATTCCAATTATAAGAGCAATTTCATGACATGGACGGCTGACGCCTATGTTACAAAATCCTCTAATCTTGATGAGATTAAAGGCAAGGTGCGCGAGATCATTGCGGCGCGCTCCTGAGGCTCCCGCAATTACCGTCAGCCTTCTCTTGGGTAACGCTAGAAAAAGAACAAAAAAAAGGATGCCTTGTAGCATCCTTTTTCATTGACATGTGAATTAAATTACTTGGTTTCAGCCGGAGCAGCTTCTTCAGCAGCGGGAGCGGCTTCTTCAGTTTGTTCTACCGCAGGCTCATCAGCGGGTTTGTCTTTTTTGCAAGCAACAAAGCCAGCGCTGAATGCAAGAGCGAAAACGGAGATGAAGATCAAAGTAAAAATTCTTTTCATACTAAATACTCCTTCTGTTTGTATTTTAAAAAATTTTGTGCATCATTGGTATAATGCCAGAAAAAATCAATAAAAAAATCAAAAAAATAAATCCGCTAAAAAAGCGGAAATCTATTATGTTATCATCATAATAAATTATGACATATAAGACAAAAAAAGACCGGCACGTCAATATTTTTTATGATTTTTTTCGGAATTTTTTAAAAATCTCATATTACTACAACGGAATGCGTTTCACATGCTTTATTGCTGCCCGGGGTTTTCGCTGCAGGGGAGGGCTAAATAAACCCGCCAATATTTTTGGATATCTTATCTATGTCCCGCCTGCTCAGGGTGGGGTATAGGGGGACCGTAAACAGCTTTTTTGACAGGCGCTCGGCGTTCGGATAGTCGCCGCCACCCAGTCCCAGGAGCGCATGGAGCGGGAATTCAATAGGGCGGGCCACTTCTATCCTGCTTTTTCGCCAATAGGACTCGATCTTTTCGTTTGAGACGTTGAAAAGGACAGGAAACGACTGATATGCGAACCGATCGCTGAATTGATACGGCGTTTTATGAGGTGTAATCCGGACCGATTCATGATAGATCCTGGCGATTTCCCGCCTCCTGGAAATGAGATCGGGGAGTTTTGCCAGCTGTGAGGAGCCCATCGCGCCCTGAAAGTCGGTAATGGCATAGTCGTAATGAAGATGCCGATCTCCGTTTCCGCGGAAATCTTTCATCGTAGAATAGTGCCTTGAGTTATTCGTCAGAATCATACCTCCGTTGCCGGTGGTTATGATGCCGGCCGGATCGAAGGACATGACCGTGAATGCTGCGTTCTTTCCGGCCGGGATTTCGTCTATTTCGGTTCCGATCGCGTGAGAGATGTCCTCGATAACGGGAACCGTGATCTCTTCTAAACCCTGGTACCGGGCGTGAAATCCGAAAAGATGGCCGATTACGATGGCCCTTGTTTTTTCCGATATTTTACCTTTGATATCATCAAATGAGGGGAAGAGGGAGTCTTTTTCATTGTCGACCAGTACGGCTTTTCCCCCCGTCATTGACAGGGCGGATAGAGGAGCCTGGCTGAAAAACGATGGCATGATGACTTCGTCGGAATCGCCGATTTCGAGCGCTTTAAAAATGAGGTGATAGGCCGCGGTGAGGGAGCTGGTCGACAGGGAGTATTTCAAGCCGATCATTTTTGCTATCCCGTTCTCGAAGTTTTTCACCGATTCGCCCGCCGCCAGCTCGTCATTGATGAGGCTGTCAAGGACGGCTTCGAGCTCTTTCCTGGTTATTGTGGGCCTGTTTGATACGATTTTCATGCCCCTTCCCCTGGAATGTGTTTCAGGTAATATGACCGCTGGATTGTTCATGGCAATTCTAATCACCACTAACAGGATTTATTTAAAATGGTCAAGAATGTTTTATGTCTCATTGATAAAATGATTAATTTTTAACCCGGTGAGATCTTTTTTTCTTATAAAGCCATAATGCATTATGTCCGATAATTAGGAGAGAACCGTATATGGTTTGCATCAGTATGGAGGTGTAGCATGAGATCAGCGAGCAGATGGATGGCCCCCGGAGCGGGTATACTGGCATTATTATTTTTTGCAAGCTGCGCAGCGGAAAATTCCTTCGTTAAAACCCGGGACTACCGTACGGGGGAGTACGGCGCTGCCGCGAATAGCAGCGGTTACGAAGAAGAAAGCGCTCATTTCAGCGATGCGGAGAATGGGGCGGATCGAGTATCTACTGATGCCGTGACGCGCGGCAATGAGGCGTATGACAGTCATACCGCCGGGGATTCTCTCTATAAAAAAGAATCGTATTTTCAAACCGGCCTGGCATCATGGTACGGCCGCGAGTTTAACGGCAAGAGGACCGCTTCCGGGGAGCGGTTTGACATGAATGGATTGACGGCCGCACACAAGACCCTCCCCTTCGGGACGGTTTTAAAGGTCAAAAATTTCGATAACGGGAAAATCGTGACCGTCCGTATCAATGACCGGGGACCATATAGAGGCAACAGGATACTTGATCTCTCGTATGGCGCTGCCCGAAAGATCGGCATGCTCCAGCCAGGCCAGGCCCAGGTCGGGATTCAGATTTTGAGAAAAGGCGGGGAGGTTCAACCGTATGAAAGGGATTATGAGGATGCGAATGATGGGGATGTTGAGGCGGTGTCGGACGGTTCCGGTTATGACAATGCGTCCGGTGGAGGTTCCTACGCCATTCAGGCGGGAGCTTTCTACTCAAAACACAACGCCGACAGCCTGAAGTCGAGAATCGAGGGGATGACGACCAACTCGGTTGTCATCAAGCAGGAAGGGGATATGTATAAAGTCAGGATTGAGGGCCTGTACTCACAAAAGGACGTTGAGAGAATGAAGCAGGCGCTGTCGGAAGAGAATATACCTTCATATATCATTCAGAAAGAAGAATAGATTCATGAGAACGGCCGCTCGTCAGAGTGGCCGTTCTCATTCTGCATAAACAATCGCGAGAATGTGTCAGGCGCTGAAATTTCGCCGGGGATTTATGCGCCAGGGCGACATTTTATTGAAGAATTTACAAAAAATCCTTGAAATAAGAAAATAACAAAATTTTATTGACAAAAAAGGGGTGGTTTCTATGATTTCCACCTACCTCTGCCCACGTAGCTCAGTCGGTAGAGCATTTGCATGGTAAGCAAAAGGTCACCAGTTC
>JAFGJX010000002.1 GCA_016928865.1 Spirochaetota bacterium | reverse complement strand
CGGGCCTTTCTTCATCCTGAAATATCCGGCATGGAGTATATGGGTCTTCCAGAGTTTCCGCCACTCCCGGTCGGCAAAGTAGGCAAAAACCACTGATTCAATCATGTGCGCGCCGCAGTCAGGACAAATTTCAGGATTTGTGTCTAAAGAATGCTCTATCGCATGCGCCCATGTCTTTCGGGTTATCTGGTCCAGCTTGTTCTTTATTCCATGCGGGTATATCCCGTAGTATCGTATCGCTTTACGGTGCTTATCTGTCAGATAAAAGAGCATTCTGGCCATGAAGTCGTAAATGTCGATGGTCATTTCCGAGTAGGTCTTTTTTTTCGTGTTACGGTCAACCCAGCTCTTATATCTGAATGTTCTTTTCTTTTTATCATGATCTATTCCAGTAATCATGCTGTTGTGGAAATAACCGGCCGTGAGATACTCGGCGGTGCGGAATAATACTTCGGTATATGTGCCGATTATTGGTTGTAAATGAACATGAAAGCCGTTTTTATATTTTTCCTTTATTATACGAACCTCTTCTTCGGATACTATGCCATTTTTTTTGAATAGCCGAATTGCGGCATTCATCCATGAAAAGCGCATAATGTATATAAATCGCCAGGCAGGAGGCCTGGCGATACGAGGATGGCCCAGGAGGGGCCTTTCTGAGCGAAAGCCTGTAGTCCATTATATTATTCTTGGCAAACATTTAATCAATAACCGTATTCGAAATGCACACTATACTGGAATTAAAATACCGAAAGAAGCATTAGCCCGTCGCGGCGATGAGCGACCGCGGGTGATGAGGAGCGCGAGGAGAAGAGGGCGAGAAGCCCTTTTCTCCTCGTAATATCCATGCCGGGCCGGTAAGGTGGCGCGATGTCGCTTGAGCGAAAGTACATAGAAAAGGAACGAATGGAGAAGGCGGACTATGAAGTTTTTTAAGTTTTTCTCATATTCCCCCCTCCCCGCGAGCGGGGAGGGGGGAAAGGGGGGTGGGGCGACCCCGCGAGTGGGGAGGGGCCAGGGAGGAGTTGACATGATGCTGCTAGCAAGTACGGGGAGCAGGGGAAAGTTGATAAACTCAGGAATTCTTTTTTATGGACAACCTGGAATAATGGAAAAAAAATAATTGATCATTATGTACACAACGCTATAGTTCGTAACATCATAGAAATAAAAGAGGCATCCTCATGGTCCAGTACAACTATCCCACGACAATATTGCTCGGCACGGGGGCGCTTGCGGAGTTCGCGAAGCGCCTGAAAGACAAAAAGCATAAAAAGATACTGATTGTTACAGACGCTATGATCGAAAAGGTCGGGATCGTGCAAAAGGTTGCGGACGCGCTCTCATCACTGAATATTGAGTATGACGTGTTTTCAGATATTCACCCAAACCCTCTCGAGGAAGATGTTGAGAAGGGCGTTATCGCCTACCGGGCCGGCGCCTGTGACAGCATTATTGGCCTCGGCGGCGGCAGCCCCATCGACGTGGCAAAGGTGATCAAGGTCATGGTGGCGAACCCGCCGCCCCTGTCGCGCTATGACGATTGCCAGGGCGGCGACCGCTTTATCACGGGCCCGATGCCGCCCCTGTACGCAATCCCCACGACATCCGGCACCGGGAGCGAAGTCGGACGTTCGGGAGTCATTATCGTGCGCGATACGGGGCGGAAGACCATCATCTTCCATCCGGAGCTTCTCCCGTCCATAGCGGTGCTCGAGCCGAAGCTGACCGCCGGCATGCCACCCTTCCTGACCGCGGCCACCGGCATGGACGCGTTCGTGCACTGCCTCGAAGCCTATTTCGTGAACATGTTCCATCCGATGGCTGACGGGATCGCCCTGCAGGGGATGGAGCTCATCCTGAAATGGCTCCCGGCGGCGTGCAAGAACGGGAAAGACCTCGAAGCGCGCGAAAAGATGCAGATAGCCTCGTCGATGGGCGCGGTGGCGTTCCAGAAGGGCCTCGGCATGGTGCATTCCATGGCGCATCCGCTCTCGAGCCTGTACAACATGCATCACGGGCTCGCCAACGCCATCCTGCTGCCGGATTCAATGGCATTTATAGAGAGGGCGAAGCTCACGAAGGAACAGAAGGCGAAAATAAAAAAAGTGAACTCCCTGTTCGCTGAATGCGGGATTGACAGAGGGAGCCTGTCGGAAAACTGCAGGGCGTTTGTCAAGAAGGTCGGCATCAAGACCGGCCTGGTAAAATATGATGTCCCCGAATCCGATGCGGCGAAGATAGGCAAAGAGGCGGTCCTTGACCCGTGCCACGCGAGCAACATTATCCCCGTGAAGGAGAAGGACTTCCTCACGGTGCTGAAGAAGGCGATGTGAACGCTCCGACGGCGCGCGATTCCCGGCATAATGAAAAAATTCGTCATATGCGAATAATGTATTGACCTCGCACGCCCATATAATTCGATAGTGCTATGATCGTGATTGAAACATGCCGCCGCCATGCCGGCACCGGGGGAGCCAGATGAATGCGGCCGGTCCCAATGAGCTTCGTGCCGAGGTATTCGAAAAGGACCTCTGCATCGGGTGCGGCGCCTGCGTTTCCCTCTGTCCCTACTTCAAGAACTATAACGGGAAAACCGCGATGCTCTTCCCCTGTACCCAGGAGGAGGGGCGCTGTTTTGCCTACTGCCCCAAGGTCGAGGTTGATCTCGACGCGGTATCGCGAAACATGTACGGTGAGCCCTATTCTATGGATCCGATCGGCCGGTACCGGTCGGTAATGAAATCGCGTGCGGGAAAGATGGTGACGCGGGCTGACTTCCAGGCAGGCGGAACGGTAACCGCGCTGATGACCTACGCGCTCGCGGCGAATAAGATCGACGCCGCGGTCCTCACCGGCAGGGACGGGCTTCTTCCCATTCCCGCGGTCGTGACCGAACCCAACGCGGTCGCAGGGTTCGCATCGTCGAAATACACCTCCGCGCCGACGCTGGCTGCGTTCAACCAGGCGGTACGGGAAGGACGGCGCAACCTCGGGCTGGTGCTGACCCCCTGCCAGGCGCTCGCGCTCGCGCAGATGCGCGCCAACCCGATGAAGCAAAAGGAATTCGTTGACCCGGTCTCGTTCGTCGCCGGGCTCTTCTGCACCTGGGCGCTCGACTACCGGTCGCTCAGGGACTTTCTCGTTGAAAAGACCGATATCAAGAAGATACAAAAATTCGACATCCCTCCGCCGCCCGCGGGCGTGATGGAGGTATATACCGAGTCCGGCAAAATCGATATACCGATCGATGAGATCAGGAAGCGGGTGCCGAACTCATGCGACTACTGCTTTGACATGACTGCTGAGTTCACCGACGTATCGGTCGGCGTGTTCGAAGACAGCACGGCATGGAACACGCTTGTCATCAGGACCGAGCGGGGGCAGGCGATGGTGGACGGAGCGGTGAAGGACGGCTACCTGGAGATCGGGGAGATGCCGGAGGAAAATCTTGCGCACCTGAAGCTTGCCGCGGGCAACAAGAAGAAGCGCGCGCTTGAAAGGGGCCGCGGGCAGGGGATGGTTAAAACGGCGAAGGAAGGCGGACGCGCGGCAATCAGGATCGACGGCGATATCGCCGGCATGGCCTGATGGCGCATCAAGGAGTTGTATAATGTCGTATCTGTTCGATGAAGAGAAAGGGGCAAGATACCTGCTCATGGGCAACGACGCAATCGTGCGCGGCGCGCTCGAGGCGGGCGTCAGCGTTGCCAGCGCCTATCCGGGTACGCCCTCGTCCGAAATCATAGAGAACCTGTCGAAAGCGTCCGATAAACGGAACATCTACGTGGAGTGGTCGGTGAACGAGAAGGTGGCGCTCGAGGTTGCGTTTGCCGCGTCGATCGCCGGACTTCGTTCCATCTGCGCCATGAAGCAGAATGGCGTGAACGTGGCGTCCGATTTCCTCCTGCATGTCGCCCTGTCCGGATCGCGGGGCGGCATCGTCCTGGTCCACTGCGACGACCCGGGCGCGCTCTCCAGCATCAATGAGGGGGAGTCGCGCCATTTCGCGAAGATGATCGAGCTGCCCCTGCTCGAGCCGGGCGATTTCCAGGAGGCGCTTGAAATGACCCGGTGGGCCTTCGAGCTCTCCGAGGAGCTCGGGCTCCTGGTCATGCTGCGGAGCGTTACGCGGCTTTCCCACGCGAGCGGCAACGTCAGGATCGGAAGCCTGCCTGGTACGGACAAGACAGCCTGTTTCAAGTACGATGCCGTACCCGGCGATCAGGCCTCCGGACCGGTGGTCACCATGCCGGTCCCGCCGCACCATGAGGCGCTCCAGCGCAAGCTCAAGAAGGCGGTCGCCCTCTTTGAAAAGTCGCCGTTCAATACATACACCGGCCCTGAAAAGCCGGAGCTCCTGATCGTCACCTGCAGCGCCTGTAACCTGTACAGCAGGGAGGCGGTCCGCCTCCTCGGCGCCGAAAACAGGGTGGGGATACTGAAGGTCGGCACCACCTGGCCCCTGCCGCCGGACCTTATACGCAAAAACCTGTCACGTACGGACACCATCCTCTTCGTCGAGGAGGTTCTCCCGTTCCTGGAGGAGAACGTAAAGATACTGGCAGCGGAGATGGCGAAGGATATCGGCGTGAAGACGTTCCACGGCAAGAATGACAGCACAATCCCCATGACCGGCGAGATGACCCCGGACCTCGTGGTTGACGCGATAAAGAGGATATTGAAGATCGATTATGCCCCGATGCCTGAGACCTTCAGGAACAAAGCGCGGGAGATCGCCGCCAAGATGGCCCCGGTCCGGGACCTCACCTTCTGCCCCGGGTGCCCACACCGGGCATCGTTCTGGAACCTGCACAACGCGCTTGAGATCGACAACCGGCGCGGGTTTGTCTGCGGAGACATTGGATGCTACACCCTCGGACTGCTTCCCTGCGGCTTCAGCACCTCGAAGACGTCCCATTCAATGGGATCGGGCATCGGGATCGCAAGCGGGTTCGGCAAGCTCACGAGGTTCGGCATGGATCAGCCGATACTCGCGGTGTGCGGCGATTCGACATTCTTCCACGCGGCCCTTCCGGCCCTGGTGAACGCGATCCACAATAAATCCGACGTGATATTCGTCCTGCTGGACAACAGCGGGACAGCCATGACCGGGTTCCAGCCTCACCCCGGCACGGAAACCGACGCCATGGGCGGAAACGTGCCGCCCATGGACCCGGCAGCTCTGTGCCGCTCTCTCGGCGCGACCGTGCAATACGCCGACCCCTTTGACGTGGATGCAACACAGGCGATCCTGCTCAGGCTCATGGAAGAGAAGGGAGCGCGCGTCCTCATCATGCAGCAGATGTGCGCGCTCTCGCCGGAGAAGAAGGGGAAGAAGAAATACCGCGTATCCGTCGACCAGGAGAAATGCATCGGCGACAGGTGCGGCTGCAGCCGGCTCTGCACCCGCGTCTTCCGCTGTCCCGGCCTCGTTTGGGATGCGGATAAGGGCGCCGCGGTGATTGACGAGGTCATCTGCGCGGGCTGCGGGGTGTGCGCCTCCATCTGTCCCGCCGGCGCCATCGTCAGGGAGGAGGCGGTGTGATGACGAAGCGGACAATTCTGAAGGATCCCTACAATATCATCATAACCGGCGTGGGCGGGCAGGGGAACGTTATGGCTTCCCGCATGCTCGGAAGCGCACTGTCGCGCAAGGGACTTTTCGTGACAATCGGCGAGACCTTCGGCGTGTCTCAGCGCGGCGGCTCGGTCATGAGCCACCTTCGTGTTTCGGAAACCTCGGCCTGGAGCCCCCAGATTCCGGCGGGCCAGGCTGACGTGGTGGTCGCGCTCGAGCCCGCAGAAGCGGTCAGGGTGATGGCGGTATACGGCAACAGCGGGGTTAAGGTGATCAGCAACACCAGGCCGATTTACCCGGTAGGGGTAATCGCCGGTGACATGGCCTATCCCCCTGTTGGGAAAATTCGCGAGGCACTGCTGGAACTTACGAAGGATGTCGTTTTCGTTGAGGCGACCGATGAAGCCATGAAGATGGGCCAGCCGATCCTGGGCAACGTCATCATGATGGGCGCGCTCGCCGCGGCAGGCGTGATACCTTTCGATGACGATGATTTCAAAGATGTGCTTTCGGAGACGATCAAGCCGGACCGCATCGACATGAACCTCAGGGCATTCGCGCGCGGCAGGGAGATGGCGCTGCAAGCATCCAGGAGCAACGGCTGATGCGTTACGAGGGTAACATATTCCGGCCCTTCAGCGAGGCGAACAGCTACCTGCTCCAGTGTACCATAGGTTGTTCGCATAATCAGTGCACCTTTTGCGGCATGTACAAGGACAAGAAGTACCGCGTCCGGACACTTGATGAGATCAAAGAGGACATCAGCATGGCGCGGGACCAAATCGGGGACGTGGAAAAGGTCTTCCTCTGCGACGGAGACGCGATCGCGATTGAGACCCCGGTCCTTCTCGAAATACTGAAAGAATTGAAGCAGGCCTTTCCCTCGCTCCGGCATGTGGGTGCGTACGTGGGTCCGCAGAGCACCCTGTCAAAAAGCATGGCAGAGCTGATTGAACTGCGTGAGGCCGGTCTTGCCAAGGCATATCTCGGTGTCGAGACCGGCGATGAGCGCATTTTAAAGGAGATCCGCAAGGGCGTCACCTATGCCGAGATGCTTGAGGCGGGTCAGAGCCTCGTCGAGGCGGGAATGAACCTCTCGTCAATGATACTGCTTGGCATTGCAGGCAGGGGACCGCGCTCGAAGGAGCACGCGCTTGCCACGGCAAAGATCACGAACGAGATGAAGCCGCACTACCTTGCAGCCCTTACGGTGACTCCGGTTCCCGGCACCGTCCTGTATCGCCAGATCGAGCGGGGCGAATTCGAGCTCCTCGACCCGTTCGAAACCCTCGAGGAGATGAAGGTGCTGTTCGAGAACCTCACGGTCGAAAACCTGAAGTTTGTCGGCATACATGCATCGAATTACCTTCCCGTCAACGGCACCCTGCCGCGCGATCGCGAGAGGATGCTCGTGGCCATCAACTCTGTTCTTGACTCGAGAGACGGATCAGCGTTACGGTCTGAGAGGGAAAGAGGACTGTAGGGAGTTTTGGGATTATAGAGGCTCTGACCCTCTCAATCAAAATACACCGCTAGTCTCTTAAGATAGGCATCTTCATAGAACAGGAATCTCTTCACGCACTCTTCAAAGTTTGTTCCAAGCTTATAAAAGTATTCATGAAGGGTTATTTTTACAGGCGCCACATGATTTCTGTCCAGATAGCAGTTTATGAATCCAATGTCGTTCGAACGTGGATTCCTCGAGAGACCCTTTCTTACCGGATTGTAGCCAATGTACCATAAGAGCCACAGCAGATACTCCTCCGGATTATCGGCCTCCTCAATAACGATAGAACCAAATCGTTCATTCCAGAATGCACCTGTCTCCCCCATGGCCCTGTTGTATTTTTCCGCAATTCTGGCCTTGATATACTGCATTATTCGTGAAATTGACTGTTTATCCAGGTTTGTTTTAATGACAAGGTGAATGTGATTGGCAACAATCTCTGCAGCGATGAGCTCAAAATCATATTTCTCCTGACACTCCCTGATAGATTCTATGAAATACTTTTTCCCATATTTCCCGAGAAGAAGATTTCTTTTCCCATGGCATCTGCTGAATGCGTGGTGGGTGAATCCCTGGGCTATTGTGCGTAATGGTCGTGGCATAGGTTCCTCCTGTAGAGGTATACGTTCGGAGGTGAAGGAGCATTAAAAAAAAACAGGGGGTCAGAGCATTATATTATATATTTAATCAAATTTAGGGTCAGAGCCTCTTGACACGAGAATTTCAGTATTATAAAAAATTAGCTTGCCAACGGCCCCACTGCCTGTAAAAACGCCACCGACGGGATTATTGCCTGTTAGTACCGCCTGATACGGATAAACAATGGAACAGATACGAAATATAGCAATCATCGCCCATGTCGACCACGGTAAAACGACCCTGGTTGACGCCATGCTCAAGCAGTCGGGCACCTTCCGAACGAATGAGCGGGTTGAAGAGCGCATCATGGATTCGAACGACCTCGAAAAGGAGCGGGGCATTACGATTTTCTCTAAAAACGCCTCCTTTTCCTACAAGGACCACAAGATTAATATCGTTGATACGCCCGGCCACGCCGATTTCGGTGGTGAGGTCCAGCGGATTCTCGATATGGTGGATTCCGTGCTCCTGGTGGTTGACGCCTTCGAGGGCACGATGCCGCAGACGAAGTACGTGCTTAAGAAGTCGCTCGAGGCGGGACACTGCCCGATTGTCGTGGTGAACAAGATCGACCGGCCCAACAGCCGCCCCGATCAGGTCGTGGACATGATATTCGACCTGTTTGTCGAGCTCAACGCGACCGACCAGCAGCTCGATTTTCCCGTCGTGTTTACTTCAGCCAAAAACGGCGATTCCCACTATGCACTCTACGATGAGCACACCGACATGGTGCCGCTTTTCGATACCATCATCAAGCACGTGCGCGCTCCGGAAGGGAACCATGAAGCAGACATGCAGTTTCTTGTATCGGCCGTTCAGTATGACAATTATATTGGCAAGATCGGCACCGGAAAGATCCATCATGGGGTGATGCGTACCGGAGACGAGGTCACGCTTATCAAGCAGAAGGGGGGTCCGGTCAAAGGCAGGATATCG
This sequence comes from Spirochaetota bacterium, assembly GCA_016928865.1. GTDB lineage: Bacteria > Spirochaetota > UBA4802 > UBA4802 > UBA5550 > RBG-16-49-21. Next base: position 13,961 of record JAFGJX010000002.1, on the reverse strand, counting down.
AAGCTCTTCGAATACCGGGGCCTGAAGAGGACCGAGATCAAGGAAGCATCAGCCGGGGACATCGTTGCGGTCGCCGGTTTTGAAAAGATCGATCTGGGCGATACGATAGCCGGCGGTGACGATCCGAAGCCGCTCCCCGCGATCAAGATCGACGAGCCGACCATATCCATAACCATCCAGATAAACGATTCTCCCTTCCTCGGCAAGGAGGGAAAGTATGTGACGTCGCGGCATATCTGGGAGCGCCTGGAAAAGGAGCTTGAAACGAACGTGAGCCTGATCATCGAGCGTGCCGAAAACAAGGATTCTTTCACGGTGAAGGGCAGGGGAGAGCTGCAGCTTTCTATCCTGATAGAGAATATGCGCCGCGAGGGGTACGAGTTCCAGGTATCGCGCCCCCGCGTCATATACCACCAGGTTGACGGAGTGCGGTGCGAGCCGATGGAGATCGCCCTGATCGATGTCGATGCGGACTATTCGGGTGTGGTGATCGAGAAGCTGGGCAAACGCAGGGCCGAGCTGACCAGCATGGTGCAGGGGAACGACGGGTATACGCGTCTCGAGTTCAGGGTCCCTTCGCGTGGGCTTATCGGCTTCCGGGGCGAATTCCTGACCGACACAAGGGGCACCGGCATCCTGAACCATCTATTTGATGGATACGAGCCTCATAAGGGGGCCATCCCCTCCAGGAACCGGGGGGTGCTGATCGCCATGGAGGACGGTCTTTCAAACGCCTATGCCCTGGACACCCTTCAGGAACGCGGCACCCTGTTCATCGGGCCCGGCGTTCCCGTCTACGAGGGGATGATTGTCGGAGAAAACAGCAGGGAAAGCGATATGGAGGTGAACCCCTGCAGGACGAAAAAGCTTACCAACATGCGGGCGTCCGGGTCAGACGAAGCGATACGCCTTACGCCGCCGCGACTGTTTTCTCTTGAACAAGCCATAGAGTACATCGAAGACGATGAGCTGCTCGAGGTGACGCCGAAGAGCGTGCGCATGCGAAAGCGGAAACTCAATGCCCTGGAACGCAAACGCGCCGACAGGCGGGTCATCTGACCGGCGCAGCCTGAAAATTTTCAGACCGATGGGACTGAACGCTCTTCTTCTTTCCTTCCAGCGGCATATTTTGCCGATAATATCATTGACAGTAAGAGAAATACATGCGGTGTATACCATCATGCATATATGTATTCCGAGGAATGGATGCGTAGCAGGATACAAACAGTTCAGGCCCTGGTGGTAGTGCTCTTTGCTTCGGTGATACTTCTTTCGCAGCCGGAATTCATCACCTGGCAGAAAATTTTTGGCACTGAAGATAGGGCTGGCGGAAAGACCGAAGACATCCCGGCCAAAATATTTCTCCTGAAAGACGGGGGATATCTCATTACGGGCGATGCGCGTTGCAGCAACGGCGCGGGCGATCCGTGCGGCATGTCGGTAATCAAGCTTGATAAGAACGGTTCCGTTAGCTGGATGCGGTTTCCCGCAGGGGACAGGAACATCTATACCGCCTACCCCGGCGTGTTCGTCGACCTTTCTGAAGGCGGATTCGTCTTCGGCGGCAAGAAATACTTTTCACTCGGCCTGACCAGAATAGATGATTCGGCGAAGATTATCTGGGACAGGAAATACGACCTCAATAACGCGAACGATATGCTGACTGTCGCGGAGATGGCTGACAAAAATATTGCCGCAATTCTTCTGGGACGTGGAGACAGCAAGGCACTGATGCTTGTCGTGGATAAAAACGGCAATGTCGTGTCCGTGAAGAAGATACCGGCGGAACTGGACGGTTTCAGCGCCGGAGGCGTTTCGAAGACCAGGGACGACGGCTTCATCCTCGCAGGAGTAAAGTATGTTGCCGTCTACGGACAGGGCGGGCTGACAAACCAGGACGTGCGCGTGCTGAAGCTGAACGGGCAGGGCGGAGTCGCGTGGGACAGAACCTTCGGGGGGGCGGGCCAGGATTTTGGCCGTTCGGCGTCTCAAACAACGGACGGCGGTTTTATCGTTGCGGCCAGCTCGTCAATAACCCCTGCGAAAAAGGAGCTGGAGTTTCTCGTCATACGGCTCGATGCAAACGGGAACAGGCTGTGGGAAAAAAATTACGGGAGTCCGGATTCCTGCCGTATCAGATCCTGTTACGAGACGTCTGATGGCGGCATTATCTGCGCCGGTACGCGGATGGGATCGGCCGGCAATCACTACATGCTGGTAAAGCTGGACGCGCGGGGAAACAAGGTGTGGGAAAAATTTTATGGCGGCGGCAGATTCAATATCCTGCTGAACTGCTTTGCCATAGCGCCGGATGGAGGGTTTATCATGGCGGGCAAGCTGGAAGACTGGCCCGCGAGCATGACTGACTATTACGTGGTTAAAACCGATGACAAGGGGAATATCGCCCCTCAACCCAGCGAAATAAAAAGCCTACAATAATTCCGGAGGTAAGATTATGAAAACCGGTACTGGTTCTGCTTCTATTTATATCGGCTTCTTTCTTTCTATATTTATTGGTGCAGTTTTTCATCCCATGCTCTATGCGAGCGACCTTTCTGATGCGACCATGCTCAGAGACAAGTGTGAAACGAATTTGAAAGTCCTGGAAGTGCCCGTCAGGAATTTCGGAGACAGCGCTGACATTGATAGCTTCCAGAAGGCCGGCAATCTTGTCAAGCTGGGAAAGATGAAATTGCTGCAGACAAAATATTTAGAAGCAATAAAAATTTATAAAGAATATCTTCTCCTGGAAAAGGACATCTATATGAGTCTGGCAAAAAAATACCTCGCAAGGACACAAAAAATGTCCGATGATATTGCCGTGGACCTGGTCGATCATATTGATAAAACTAATGTTGAAAAGTATATCAGGCTTGCGAATCAGAACCTGAAGGACGCTGGAAGAGAGATCTCTGCCGAGAGATATCAGAACTGCATAAAGCTCTGCAGAGTTTCCAAAAAGTATTCCCTTTCAGCCTACGCCGCCGCCGGGGTTAAGGAGCCTTCACAGTATAAAGTCGATTTTGCTGATAATGAAAACAGAATTTTAAATAAATAAAATTTGGAGACATCGTCTCTGATCTTCAGGCGATCTGAACATCTTTTTTTCTCAATACGCTGATGCCATAAAAAATGACGGTATTCCCAGTCCCGCGTTATCAGTCTGCATTTTTTCAGCAAATTGCCGGATTTCTTTCATTAAGTACACATATTTTCCGTGTTGTCATATGCTTATGATGTTAAAGAGGAAATTATTGACAAAAAACGACTCATGCGGTGTGATAACACAATTTTTTTGGGGGAGGGATCATGAATATAACTGATGTATGCGCCCTGGTGACAGGGGGTGCGTCCGGACTCGGCGCAGCGGTTGTGAAAGAGATCGCGAATCTGGGCGGAAGGGCGGCTATACTTGATATGGATGAGGCGAAAGGCAAGGCGCTTGAAGCGGAGCTCGGCCCGTCGTTCATTTTCTGTAAAACCGATGTCACAGCCGAGGCGGACGTTTCGCGCGCCATCGAAGAAACCATTGCAGGGATTGGCGCAATCAACGTGGTTGTGAATTCGGCAGGCATCACCATGTCGGCGCGGACGGTCGGAAAGAAAGGGCCCATGGACCTTTCTATGTTCGAGCGCGTTCTTAAAATAAATTGCACCGGGACGTTCAATGTGATTCGCCTTGCCGCGGCGAAAATGTCGGAGAACGTTCCGAACGAGTACGGCGAGCGGGGCGTGATTATCAGCACCGCATCCATCGCCGCGTTTGACGGTCAGATCGGGCAGGCGGCTTACGCCGCTTCCAAGGCCGCCATCGTGGGCATGACCCTTCCCATCGCAAGAGATCTTTCGACAAACGGGATACGGAACGTCACGATTGCGCCGGGGATTTTCGATACGCCGATGATGGCCTCCTTTCCTGAAGAGGTTAAGGCTTCCCTCGGCAAGAGCGTGCCCTTTCCCCAGCGGCTGGGCAGGCCGGATGAATACGCCGGTTTGGTCCTCCACATCATCGGGAATCCGATGATCAACGGCGAGACCATACGGCTGGACGGAGCCCTTCGCATGGCGCCTAAATAAAGATGGGCGATGCCGGGCCCGTTCGTATACAGATAATTTTACAGGGAGTGGAGTAGAATCGTGAAAGAAACAGTGATAGTTAGCGGCTGCAGGACGGCCATTGGAAATTTTAACGGGACTATTTCCGGTATCGGGGCGACAAAGCTTGGCGCCATCGTGATTGAAGAGGCCATCAAAAGGGCCGGGATACGCAAGGAGGATGTGGACGAGGTGATCATGGGCAACGTCCTTCCGTGCGGATACGGGCAGAACCCGGCGAAGCAGGCCGCGATCATGGCGGGGATGCCGTGGGAAGCCGGCGGGCTGACCGTCAACAAGGTGTGCGGATCGTCACTGAAGGCGGTCATGCTGGCGGCACAGGCCATCGCGGTCGGGGACGCGGATGTGGTGGTAGCCGGCGGCATGGAGAGCATGAGCATGGCGCCCTATTATCTTGAAAAAGCCCGGTTCGGTTTCCGGATGGGCCCGGGAAAGATAGAAGACCACATGGTCCATGACGGTATATGGGACGTCGTAAACAATTTCCACATGGGAATATCGAACGAGCTCTGCTCGGAAAAATACAATATCAGCAGGGAGGAGCAGGACCGGCATGCTGCCGAATCCTACCGCCGGGCCCTCGCGGCGATCAGGGAAGGCAGGTTCAGGGACGAGATCGTGCCGGTAACGGTGCCTCAGAGAAAGGGCGGGGCCATAACGTTTGATACGGATGAGTGCCCGCAGGAGACATCGTACGAGCAACTCTCGAAGATGAAGCCGGCGTTCAAGGAGGGCGGGCTCACCACGGCCGGGAACGCATCTCTTATCAGCGACGGGGCCGCGGCGGTGGTGGTGATGTCCCGCGAAAAAGCGAAAGAGCTCGGCTGTAAAGTCCGCGCGTCCGTTGGCGCGCAGGCCTCATACGGTATAGATATGAAATACGTTCTGGTGGCCCCCATATGGGCGGTACCCAGGTGTCTCAAGAAAGAGGGCATATCAATAAAAGACCTCGAGCTTGTCGAGATCAACGAGGCGTTCAGCGGCTCATCGGTCGCGGTGGTGCGGGAGCTCGGGCTTGACTGGGACCGGGTCAACGTGAACGGGGGCTGCGTCGCGCTGGGGCACCCGATCGGCGCGAGCGGCAGCCGGGTCCTGGTTACGCTGCTCTACGAAATGGAGCGGAGGGACCTGCATACCGGGCTGGCCACCCTCTGCCTCGGAGGCGGCGAGGCGGTGGCCACGGTGGTCCGCCGGTAGGGGCTACTGGACCCGCTTTTCCCTCTTGAGGCGGTCGATGAGGCGCGAGAGGAACGAGGACGCGTCCTCGGTGACGACATAGTCGGATATGCCGGTTATCGGCGCATCCTTGTTCGTGTTGATAGACACGATGATTTCCGAATCGATGATCGAGGCGGTATGCTGTATCTGGCCGGATACGCCGAAGCCGAGATAGAGCCGCGGCCGTATTGTCTTTCCCGTCTGTCCTATCATGCGCTCTTCGCCGCACCATCTATTGAAGACAGGGACCCTGGTGGCGCCCACCTCTCCGTTGAGAAGCCCGGAAAGCTCGAACAGCCTGTCAAAGGTGCGTTTCGACCCGAGGCCGCGGCCGCCGGCAACCACGATCGGGGCCTGCTCGAGCGGAACCTTCGGCTTGTCCCAGCGCACCGGCGCCTCGAGGCTCTCGATCCTGAGGGTCGCGAGGTCGTACTCGAAGGGGAGACGGATGATTTCCGGTTTCCCGCCCGCGATCTCCTTCCTGTCGAACACGCCCTGCTGCACGGTGGCCATCTGGGGGAGCGTATGGGGGCAGATCACGGTCGCGATGGCGTTTCCGCTGTAGGCGGGCCGCTGCATCACAAGCAGAGAGCGATCGTATTCATCGAAGCGCATTATTGAAAGGCCGGTGCAGTGCGAGGTGAGACCGGTGGAAAACCGATGGGCCAGGCGCGGCGCAAGGTCAGATCCCGCTTCGGTAGAGGGAAAGAGGACGATCGACGGCCGGTATTTTTCAATAAGCCCCGCATAGAGGTCGGGGAAGATCTGGCTGTCGTAATGTTTCAGGGCGCGGTCGCTGCAGTAGAGTATCACGTCAGGACCAAATTGTTCTACAGCGGGAAGATACTGTTCCGCGTCCAGGGCGAAAACGATGGAATAGAGCTTCGATCCCTGGGCGTCCGCGATCTCCCGGCCCTTGGTGAGGAGCTCGAGCGCGCCGTCAAGTACGCGCTCATGGTCCTGGATCTCGGTAAAGACCCATACGTCCCTGGTCCAGCCGTTATTGCTCTCGAAGTCTTTCATACTCAATTAAAACCGTAAAATATTTTGCTTTTTAAGCATGTGGACGATAGCGTCCACCTTCTCTTCGATGCCGCCTTCAAGGACCGCGCGTCCGCGCGTGTGCGAGAAAATTTCGGTTTTTATCACGACGGTGGGAGAGCCGGCCGCACCGTATTCTCCCGGCTCGCCGCCGATATCGTTCAGGGTCATCAGGGATATCGGCTTCTCGCCGCATTCTTTAATATCGACGAGGCGCGGGATGCGGACCCGGTTGCTGTTCTTCCCCATGCTGAGCAGGAGGGGAAGGCTCACCCGTATCTTCTGGTATTCGTGGCCGTAGAGACGCTCGATGATCGCGTGATTGCCGTCAATCATGAATTCGTGGATCTGCGTTATGAGCGGCATGCTCAGGAACTCGGAAAGCTGGTACCCGACGTGCGCGGTGTTGCCGTCAATGGCCTCGCAGCCGGTGATAACGAGGTCGAACGCACCGAGGCGTAGAATCGCGCGCGACAGCACCCTGGTCGTGATCAGTGAATCGGACCCGGCGAAGCGCGGATCCGAGACGAGGACGCACTCGTCGGCTCCGAGGGCGTAGGCCTCGCTCAGTACGTCGTCCGCCTGGGGCGGTCCCATGGTGATCGCGGTCACGCGCGCCCCGTACCGGTCCCTGATGGAGAGGGCCATTTCGAGCGCGTGAAGATCGTCGGGGTTCATGATATTGTCGGTACTCTTCCGGTCGATTGCGCCGGTCTTCGGGTCAAAGACGGCCTTCTGCGTGTCCGGGACCTGCTTGATGCAGACGATGATTGAGAGCATGTGCGCTAGAACCTGTTGAATTCCCTGATGATGTCGTTTCCGATTATGATCTTCATCACTTCGGAGGTGCCTTCGTATATTTCGGTTATCTTCGCGTCTCGAAAAAAGCGCTCGACCGGCAGGTCCTTTACATAGCCGTATCCGCCGAATATCTGGAGGGCCTGCATGCACACCTGCATCGCGGTCGAAGAGGCGTAGAGCTTGCACATGGCTGATTCGGTTGAGTAGGGCATTCCCCTGTCTTTCAGGTCCGCGGCGCGGTAGATCAGCAGTCGGGACGCGTCAAGGTGCGTCTTCATGTCCGCGAGCATGAAGGATACGGCCTGGAATGTTCCGATCGGCCGGTCAAACTGCTTGCGCTCCATGGCGTAGGTAGCGGCAGCCTCGTAGGCTGCGGTGCCGATGCCGAGGGCCTGGGAGGCGATGCCGATGCGACCGATGTCGAGCGTTTTCATGGAAATCCTGAACCCGTCCTCGGGCCGGCCGAGAACATTCTCCCGGGGAATGATCACGTTGCTGAAGAAGAGCTCGGAAACCATGTTGCCGCGCATGCCCATCATGTCCTCGATCTTGCCTACCTCGAAGCCTTCCATCGACTTTTCTACAATGAAGATGGCGATGCCCTTCGATTTTTTTGCCGGGTCCACGGACGCGGCGACGAGGAACAGGTCGCCGACGCCGCCGTTGGTGACGAACGCCTTCTGCCCGTTGAGGACGTAATGATCGCCGTCCGGGACCGCCCGTGTCTGTATGGACGATGCGTCGGAGCCGGCCTGCGGCTCGGTGACGGTGAATCCTCCGATTTTTTTCCCGGTCGCGAGGTCGGGACCGTATCGAGCGATCTGTTCGGGTGTCCCGAATGCGAGAAGCGGGGCCAGGCAGACCGAGTTGTGCACCGTGACGCCGAGCCCGACCGCGGCGCTCACGCGCGAGATCTCCTCGATCACGATCGAATAGCTGACGGTGTCAAGTCCGGCCCCGCCGATTTCCGCCGGGGCCTGGATGCCCCATATGTTGAGCCTGCCCATCTCGCGGACGACATCAGCGGGAAGGGGCGTTGAGTCGCGGTCGAGGACGCCGGCCCATTCATCGAGGACCTCGGAGGCGAACTTCCGCATGTTTTTGCGTATCATCAACTGTGATTTTGAAAGCGAAAGGTCCATACTGTCTGAATACGAAGCGCATTGTTGCCGGGTATGTCAAGCAAACTTTCACCGGCGGTGTCATAAAATAATTGACAGGGTGGTGGTCTGCGCCGCGCACTGGAGATACAACAGTGACGAGGAGCAGGATGATGAAATTACGCGACTTGCAGAGCGCCATGGAAGAGACAATATTTGTCGGGATCGCGCACCGGCTCGGGGTGTTCGCGGCGCTCGACCGGAAGCCGGACTCGGCAGAGGGACTGGCCGGGCGAATGGGCTTCGACGCGCGTGTGATGCGGGTTCTTCTGGAGGCGCTGGTTGAAATGGGATACTGCGTCTCTTCTGACGAGAATTATTCAGTCACGGACGATGCGCGCGCGCGTCTCGTTGACGCCGGCGGACCTGAATACGAGGGTGACTTCTGGAATTTCCTGCTCTATCTCATGAACCCGTGGCGGTCGCTCCCCTATGTGCTCAAAAACGGGAAGCCGGACCTTTCCAGCTATGAAGGCTTTTCCATGGTCGATTTTATAAAAGGGATGGACTCTCCCTGGAAAAAAAAGGTGGCTCCTGAGATCGTGGACCTCTGTCTGAAACACTGTCCGCACGCCGCGCACGCGGCTGATATCGGCGGGGCTCCCGGCACTATCGCGCGCCAGTTCGCCCGGCGGGGCATTCATACCACCGTCTACGATCTGCCTGAGGCGATAGCGGTAACGCGCGGCGAACTCACGGACGTTCCCGGCATTGAGCTTGTCGAGGGAGACGCGACGCAGTCGCTTCCCGCCGGCACCTATGACATTGCCTTTCTTGGCAATCTCTGTCACGGGCAGTCACCGTCGGATAATCAGGCCATCATCCGCATGTGTTTCGAGCGCCTGAATGATCGCGGCATAATCGTGATTTTTGACAATCTGCGCGGAGAAAGCTATCTTGGCGCGACCCTGGCACTGCACATGATAACCCAGAGCCCTCTCGGCGATATCTATTCACGCGAACAGTACGCTGGATGGGTTACCGATGCCGGATTTCGGAATATCAAGGTCCTGCAGCTTTCAGATCCGGCATGGCAGCTTATAATCGCCAATAAATAATAATCTCCCCTGAATGTACTTGACAGTGTAAACAGTGTTTACATACTGTATTTATTGAACAATTACAGTGTGAGTGTACACCTATGAAGCCTGCCATTGATACTGAAATAACAAAAACCCTTAAAAAGCACTATCTTGACCCTTTCTTTTATCCTGAAAGCATGGTCGTTATCGGAGTATCGATAAAACGACTGAATCTTGGCCAGATTATCCTGGCAACCAATCACCGTATCGGGTATAAGGGCAGGCTTTATGGCGTGGGCAAGGACGCCGGCGAGCACGAGGGTGTCCCTGTTTTCAAGGACGTGGCTGACCTGCCGGAAACCCCCGAGGTTGCGATAATCATAACTCCTGCTGGCACGGTGCCTGACGTGATGCGCTCCTGCGCCCGGAAGGGGATCAAGTATATCGTCATTGAATCAGGCGGGTTCAGCGAGTATTCCCGCGATAACGCGCTCGAAAAGGAGGTGCTTTCGATCGCCCGCGAGAACGATATGAGGATCATCGGCCCGAACTGCATCGGGACCATATCCACCGAGCACAACCTTATGATGCCGTTCGCGGTGGTGAAGCCCGGGAGCGTGAAGATCGGTCCGGTGTCGATCATAACCCAGAGCGGCGGCGTCGGAGACTCTCTCCTGCGGATCGTCAGGGAGAACAACCTGTTTTTCAACAAGTTTATCGCGGTCGGGAACAAGCTTGACCTTGACGAGGTCGATTTTCTCGAATATCTGATACAGGACGAGAGCACTAAATCGATCATCATGTACCTCGAAGGCTTCTCGCGCGGCCGCGCTTTCTTTGAGGCGGCGATGCGCTCGCCCAAGCCGATCATCGTGTTCAAGTCGAACCGGTATCCGATGACCGCAAAGATGGCCCAGTCTCATACCGCCGCGCTCTCCTCGAACGACGACGTGGCTGATGCCGCCATGCGGCAGGCGGCCATGATTCGCGTGAACAGCGAGGACGAGCTGGTCGTTGCGGCCAAGTCGCTCAAGCTTGCCCAGCTCAGGGGGACCCGCCTGGCGGTCCTTTCACGTTCGGGCGGTCACGCGGTCATCACGGTCGATGCCTGCGCCGAGCACGGATTCGAGCTCATTGAGTTCCCGGCGGAATACCTTGAAAAAATCCGGTCGATTTACAACACCAGGGTAATCGCGCACCAGAACCCGCTCGACCTGGGCGAGATCTTCGATTACACCATCTTTACGAAGATTCTCGAGGAGACCCTCAAACTGGACGGGATAGACGGGATTATATTCAACCACCTGTATCAGCCGCACTATGAAGCGGAAATGTCACGCACCTTCCTGAACGGCGTCAAGGATCTTGTCGAACAGTACCGGATGCCGGTCGCTGTCACGCTTATATCCGACGCGCTGGAAGTGGCGGATATAAGCATGAATCATCCGTATCCGACCTTCAGCACGGCGCTGCAGTCGGTGAGCGCGCTTCGCGGCTCCCTTGACTATTACGAGGCCAGAAAACGAAGGGACGGGCGCGGCGATCCGGTGGAGCTCGATATTGACCGGGCCGCCATCGACGGGGTGCGTGACCTGTGCGGGAGGGAAAAACGCGCGCCGTTCACGCACGAGGCCCTTTCCATCTGCGGTGCCGCCGGCATCATCCCGGTCAGGAGCGCGGTGATCCCGCCCGATGCAATGACAGCGCCCGAGGGCATCACGTATCCGGTCGCGGTGAAGCTCCTGTCGCGGGACGCGTCGCACAAGACCGACGTGGGCGGGGTGAAGCTCAACATAGCGTCTGAAGGCGAGTTGCGCGGAGCGATTGAATCGATACGGCAGTCCCCCGGCGTTAAAAAGGGAAGCATTGCGATCGACGGATTCCTTGTCCAGGAGATGGCGCCTAAGGGCGAAGAGTTCTTCGTCGGCGGACGCCGCGACGCAGCATTCGGCCCCATCGTGATGGCCGGACTCGGCGGGATCTTCATCGAGCTCTTCAAGGACCGGGCCATCCGGATCGCTCCCGTAACGGAACGTGAGGCGCGGAACATGCTCGAGCAGCTGAAGGCGTTTCCTCTCCTGGCCGGCTACCGCGGCAGGCCTCCCCTTGATGTTGACGCGCTGGTAGACTCCATCTGCAGGGTTTCGTGGCTCATGACCGGTGTTGATTACATAGAAGAGATAGACCTTAACCCGATCATCATTCATCCCGAGGGGAAGGGCGTTTCCATCGTGGATGCACGGGTGTTTCTTAATATCCAGGAAAATTCATCCTCATAGGTTGCGGCCTATGCGACTGAGTGCGTTTTAACTTACTTTTTAATTTGACTTTTTAGGAATTGACCCCCTCATAGATTGCGGCACAGGGGACGCAATGCGTTTTATCTGAAGCCGCCCCCTCTCAAATTGAGCCCTCCCTAACACAAAAAGCGCTGGACAGTAGCATAAATTTTGCGCGCGCTATTAAAATTGAGAGACATTTAAGAGTCTATCACGATAGGCTTTAAGCTGAATAGATGGAAATTCATCGATATTAAAAATAGAGGTTATGTATAGTGCAAATAGCCAGAGTGGTGCCGTTCGTTCAATCAATTCTGCTTTTTTTTGGAAAAGGATGATACATTAATACTATTGAATTTTTTTCGTGAAATCGGTATATTATAGTAATGGATCACCTGAATGATGAAAAATGACCAGATCTTCATATTTTTCATTGGAGAAAAAGACATTGATAGAAGATCAACCGATAAAAGATAAATCCGCTTCCTTGTTCAACATGATCCTCAGGCACCTTCCCGAGGCGGTTTTTGTCATCGACACGGAGGGATGTGTCATTGCATGGAACGACGCGATGGAGCGTTTAACGGGAATTGCCAGGATCGATATCATCGGGAAGAGTGGGTATGAATATTCCCTGCCGCTATACGGTACGCGAAGACCGATATTGATCGATCTGATTAACAGTGACAACCCGGACGTGAGTCACGATTTCGAGAAATTCGTACGAAACAACTTAACACTTTACGCTGAAGGTTTCGTTCCTGAATTATATGGCGGACAGGGAGCGTATCTCAGCGGTAGTGCGTCGCCGTTATTCGACGAAGAAGGAAACTGGATTGGGGCGATCGAGACAATACGGGATATTACCGACATGAAAAATATAGAGCGGGAATTAAAGGAAAGCGAGAGCCATTACCGTACACTGGTTGAAAACATCCAGTTCGGCATAACACTCATCGACCGCGACTATAATCTCGTCTGGACCAACCCGGCGCAAGCGAGAATGTTCCACAAGCAGCCGGGCATGACCTATATGAAAAAATGCTATCAGGAACATGAAAAGCGCGATTCAGTTTGCCCGCACTGCCCGGGAACCCGAACGATGGCAACTGGTCGTGTGCATTCGACAGAAACCGCTGGTATCCGCGACGACGGAAGCAGCTTCAACGCTCAGGTGACTACGTTCCCTCATTATGCTTCAGACGGTAGCATCAAAGGATTTATTGAAATCGTTGAGGATATCACCGAAAGGAAAAAAGCGGAGACGCTTATCAGGGAATCTCTCAAGGAAAAAGAGACACTCCTGAAGGAAGTGCATCACCGGGTCAAGAACAACATGCAGGTCGTTATAAGCCTGCTCAATCTCCAGTCAAATAAAATAGAAGATCCGCGTCTGTTCGAGCAATTCAGCATCGCTGAAAACCGTATAACATCCATGGCGGCCATTCACGAGATCCTGTATCTAACCGAGAATTTTTCATCGATTAATTTCGCCGATTACATCACAATGATATCAAACCGGCTTCTTGGCGTCTATGGCAATGACGATCGGAAACCCGCATTGATTTTCATTCTCGATCCAGTATTTCTCGGAATCAATCAGGCCATTCCCTGCGGCCTGATCGTCAATGAGATCCTGACCAATTCCTTTAAATACGCGTTCCCGCCGGAATGGTCAGGCGCGGCGAAGATCGAAATATCGATGCGGATCGATACCGACAACATGGTCGAGTTGGCCCTGTGCGATAACGGTATTGGCATGCTGGATGTAGGTCTGCCGGGTAACAATGAGACAATCGGAATGACGCTTGTTGACGTGTTAACGAAACAAATAAACGGCAAGTATTCTTATGATAGGAACGAGGGGACCCGCTTCACCCTGACGTTTAAAAAACATGAATGACCAGCACTAATATCAAACCGTTGTGCGAGTTCACAGGCATCCATGGCATTGATAAAGGTTAGTATTGCGATATCGGCTCTTCTTGCCAGTGGCCATCTGCTTCTCAATGCACGGATCGGTAATATTACTTTTTAGGAATTTACCCCCTCATAGATTGCGGCCCAGGGGAGATAATGCGTTTTATCTGAAGCCGCCCCCTTTCAAATTGAGCCCTCTCTAACACAAAAAGCGCTGGACAGTAGCATAAATTTTGCGCGCGCCGTGAAAATTGAGAAAAATTTATAAAAAGTCGAAAAGAATGCCTACTCGGTGATTAGTACAACAGCGGTTTGTTCAAATAGCAAGAAATTTTCGGTAATTATTTAAGAGAAATCGAGCATCACGGGCCTTTCTTCATCCTGAAATATCCGGCATGGAGTAT
>JAFGJX010000112.1 GCA_016928865.1 Spirochaetota bacterium | reverse complement strand
TTTAATCTTGAAAATGGCTTTGAAAGATATTTTTTCTACACCAGATATCAGATAGGCGGTAAAATACTCTCCAGGCAAGGTGTTGGCATCACATATTTTCCCTTAAGTGAATTGAAATTCCCACTTGATGTCTTCATGATATACTCAAATCTTACTCTGACCCTCCTAGATAGGATATCAATCCACTTTAACGTAAAGAAAAACATACATAACCGTGTAGGAAAAATGCAAGATTCCGACTGGGTCCCCCTCCCCGGATTAAAGACAATCTATTCGGAAAGCGATGCCAGACTTAATGCTATTATCACCGAAACTGATCTCGATGTACGGCTCTATACAATATCCTTTTTTTCAATAAAACTGGGTGCCGGATTCATGCACCAATACCTCCATTACTCGTGCAGCAATGTGGTGCAAACAGACATCATCGACTCAAACTATAATCTGGAGATGCCATCAATCATAATGATTCAGGGTAAAATTATAACCTATGAAGTCCAGTACTATATCTTTACCATGCAGATTATACCGGTTTTTACGATCCCTATTGGCAGGGGATATCTGCAGATAACCCCTGCCATACGCTTTTCTCCTTACCTGAAAGCAAGAGACATTGATGACCACATTTTGCGCGGCAAGATCGCTAAAGGTGACAGCAAAGGGACGGCTTTTATGCCGTATCTGAATATACGATACTTTTTCGCTAACAGGGTTTTTATTGCAGCAAAACTCGAATACCTTTACCTGCGTTCAAAAGGAAAGCAGACACAGTCCTATTACAATCCATTTCTTGAACCACAGGTCACAAACAATATTCCCGGATGGTCGGCCAGGATCGAGAACAAGCTGAAGAGTGAACAGCTCGTAATAAGTCTTGGTGCGGGATATTCTTTTGAATTTTAACTTGACATAGAAAAGTGTGCATGTCGCCGGGGCAGCAGGAGGTCACACCTGCTGCATATTTAATTCCTTCAGTTTTACCATGACAAGCTTGATCGTGCTCCATGCGGCACGCTTCAGTTCCGGATTTTTGATAAGCGTGATAGGATGTTCGATGTTATACCAGATGATCTCCGTGCTGTTCTTTATCGTATTCTGCAACGGGAGAATGTCACCGAAAACAATTACCACACGCGGTTTTATTACTTCGATCTCCCGATTTAAAATATGTTCACAGTTAGACACAATCTGGCTGGGCTTCACGAGCGCATCGCTGATATCGCACTTGACCATGTTCGTAATATAGCACTCGCCGAAAGACAGGTTTGCCGCCTGGATGATTTTCTTAAGCATCTCCACAGACTCTTTTTTTAACATCTTCCTCTCAATTGTATTCACCAGCTGCGGCGAATTCAGGATGACCATGACGCCGTTTATTCCGGTCCCTACTCCGTACTTCCTTTCAACGACACCCGGGCACAGGGAACACGCGTCGATTATATTTTTCAGATCATTGTCGCGAGCATTCTCAAGCGCTTGTTCCTGGCGGCATACCCAACCGGCGAGCCTCTCCAATTCGTCATCGCCCCTTGATACGAGCACCCGCCCGCGAAGCTTGCTGTCCTTCAGAAGAAGTGATAATTCCTGAATTACCGCCCGTTTTTCCATACGTCGTCCTGGCTCCGTCGCCGTGTATTACAGCTTGTCAATGTTGATGTTGTACTGTTTTATTTTTCTGTGAAGATTCGTTCGCTCTATCCCGAGTTCCTTGGAGGTCACGGTCACGTTTTTATCATTCTTTCTGAGAACCTTGATGATCAGGTCCTTCTCGAATTCCTCACGCGCCTTCTTGAGGGAGGAGATATCCTTGGTCATCAGATCCTCATAGTCATATGCCTCGAGGTGCTTGCGGACATCCTCCCTTCCAATAGTCTCTCCAGGCACCATAATGCTGAGACGTTCGATGACATTTTTCAGCTCCCGAACATTTCCGGGCCAGGTATGGCGGGTCAGCTCCTTCATGCCCCCCTCGTCAATCTGTTTGAGGCCGATCCCGTGTTCCTCCGAGAAACGCATAAGAAAATAGTCAACCAGAAGAGGAAAATCCACCATTCGCTCCGATAAGGCAGGCATATGGATGGGGATCACATTCAGCCGATAGAACAGGTCTTCCCGAAAGGTCCCCTCCTCGACAGCCTTTTTCACATCCACGTTGGTGGCGGCAATGACGCGCACATCAACCGAGATGGTTTCGTTCCCTCCCACACGCTCAAACTGATTTTCCTGCAGGACGCGGAGCACCTTTGCCTGCGCGGAGGCGCTCATATCACAGACCTCGTCAAGGAACATCGTTCCCTTGTTGGCAATTTCAAATTTTCCCATGCGACGGTTGATCGCGCCGGTAAAGGCGCCCTTCTCATGGCCGAACAGCTCGCTTTCTATCAGCTCGTTCGGAATGGCGGCGCAATTCACCTTGACAAAGGGCCTGTCCAGCCTCCTGGAACGATGGTAGATTGCGCGTGCAACAAGTTCTTTGCCGGTGCCGCTGTCGCCAGTGATGAACACACGCGCGTTGGTCTTGGCCGCTGTCTCGATAATCTCACGGATCTCCTCTATCTTCGGGGAATTGCCGATCATCTCGTCATCGAGATGGAATTCTTTGCGGAGTTTGATGTTTTCCTTGCGAAGACGCATGTGCTCCAGGGCATTGTTCACCGACGTGATGATCCGCTCCATCGCAAGGGGCTTCTGGATGAAGTCGTAAGCTCCGAGCTTGGTCGATTTCACCGCTATATCGATGGACCCGTGGCCCGATATCATGATGATCGCCGTTTCCGGATAAAGGCTCTTGATCCTTTCGAGAAGATCAATGCCGTCCACGTCCGGAAGCCAGACATCCAGTATGGCAAGATCGACGTCATTCATCCGCAAAAATTCAAGCGCCCCTTCGCCGTTCCTGCTGGAGTAGACGACATGGTCCTCATCCTGAAGGATTGAGCTGAGCGTCTTTATGATGTTTAGTTCGTCGTCAACGACAAGTATTTTAGCCATATTCCGCGTCCTTACTTGATATCAATGGGAAGGTCAATGATAAATTCCGTGCCCTTCCCGAATTCCGAGTTACAGGATATCTCCCCCTGGTGCTCCATAATGATCTTCTGGACAATGGCGAGACCCAGACCGGTACCGGATGATTTTGTAGAATAGCCGGGGTTAAATATCTTGTCCCTGTCGATGTCCCGTATCCCGACGCCATCGTCGCGTATTATAATTCGTGCAACCCCGCCCTCGTCCTCCTGAAGAAGCTCGGTGCTGACGTATATGTTTCCCGTCTTGCCGACCGCTTCAACTGCGTTCTTTATCAGGTTGTTAAATGTCTGCCTCAACATCATTCTGTCAATATAGATTTCGGGAATTCTTCTGTCAAGGTGCGAATGGAACGATATATTCTCGTGGCCGGAAAAAAAATTGACGCAGTTTTCTATCAATGCGTTAATATCAGACTTGACCGGCTTCATTTCAGGAAGCCGCGCGAATTCGGTAAATTCGCTCAGGATATTTTTTAGAACGCCGACCTCTTCCACAATGGTTTCAGTACCCGACAGTATGATGTTCTTTATATCGGGATGCTCCTCGATATAGCGCTTACGAATCCTCTCGGCCGAAAGCTGGATCGGCGTCAGCGGGTTCTTGATTTCGTGAACCACCTGACGCGCCATCTCCCTCCATGCCTCGAGGCGCTGTTTCTGGTACAGAATCCTCCGGTTCCGGTTGAACTCGTATACCATCCTATTAAATGACTTGAAGAGCACACCGAGCTCATCTTCGGAATCACGGTAGAGTGAGATATCGTACTTCCCGTCGGCAAAATCCCTGGTCGCATCAGAAAGCTCAATGACCGGCCTGGTGATATTCTTGGAGAGATACAGGCTCACCAGTACCGAAATCAGGATGACAAAGAGCACGACCCCGAACA
The DNA here is from genome assembly GCA_016928865.1 of Spirochaetota bacterium. Taxonomy (GTDB): domain Bacteria; phylum Spirochaetota; class UBA4802; order UBA4802; family UBA5550; genus RBG-16-49-21. Next base: position 15,534 of record JAFGJX010000112.1, on the reverse strand, counting down.
GATACAAACCGCCGTCGCTCTTGAGGTCATTGATAGTGCCGGAGAGCTTTTTATGGTCGCTGAGCGACTGGGCGAACAGCTCGGCCCTCTTCGCGACTTCCTCCGGTATTGCCCGGCAGATGACCAGAAGATAATTATTGTATCTGAGAGACCCGGCCAGGTACTCCCTGCCCAGAATTGATAGCTTGTCGATCCTGAAATTATCATCAAAAACAGCGCCGTTGTAAAAATCCGTTATCGACTTCTCGATCGGGTCAGGAGCTCCATCGACAAGCCACAGCGTGTTAGCGAACCCGCCTGGATAGAATGCGTAGGCGAACACGGACAGGCCCTTCACGGTATATACGTTCCGGATATAGTCTCTCCCCTCCGGCGTCTCGAGCGACAGAGTGCCGTTATCCATCTGGTACTCAATGGATTGAAGTTCCCCACGCATCCCTTCCCTCATCTGGATCACCGGGTCATTCGCCGCCGTTATCGCCTCATCCAGCGCTCTTGACGTCTTGTCCAGTATGATACCAGAAAGGGTCTGGTTTAAAATGTAATTTGAGGTCAACACGACCGGGAGTGATGGAAGCACGGCAACAAACACGAACGCCACCGCCATCTTGTACTGGATGCTGGAGCCCGCCCGTGGTGCCCCGGTATAGAGATTTCTGCGCAGCGACATTACGATAAAATAGAGCGCGGCCACAAGGGGAACCGTCATGACCGCGTAAAGAAAGAACTCGCGGCCTTTGACTATCATTACGTTTTTTCCGGGGAAAAGGCCAATGATCAGTATCGATACGAATACGAATATGCCCACCAGGAACAGGACGTCCTGGACGCGGGTATCGTCCGGGAAGAGATTAATTTTTTTCAGCAGATTTTTCATTGATGGTGAAATTATTCTCTATCATAGAGACGATTGAATCAACGACTTTTTCTTCGCCTTCGCCGTTAGCGCGGATCACCAGGCGCGATCCAGAAACGATCGCCAGACCCAGAACGGACATGATAGATTTACAGTCGGCCTCCACGTCTTCCTTGATGAGCTTCACCTCGCAGGGATACTTCATCGCTTCCCTGACAATCATCATGGCCGGCCTTGCGTGGACGCCGGCATCGCTCGTTACCACAACTTCACGTTCCGTCATCCGTTTGCCTTCTCCTTCATGAGGCTGTCCTGGATATCCCTGTCAAGATCACGCGCCGTGTATATCCCCAGCTTTTTCAGTCGCTGATTGAGGGCTGCGGTTTCAACGATGATGGGGATATTCCTGCCCGGCCGCACCGGTACCATGATGCTCGGGACCTGGATGTCCAGCAGCGGGTACGTCGTTTCCTCCAGCCCGAGCCGGTCATATTCCTTGTTCTGCACCCATTCTTCCAGGAGCACCACCAGCTCAACGCGCTTGCGGTCCCTGACGGAGCGGATGCCGAATATATCTTTCACGTTGATGATGCCAAGCCCCCTGATCTCCATGTGGTACTTCAGCATCGGCGAGCCGCCGCCCATCAGGATGGATTCGTCAATCCGCTTGACAATCACCACATCATCGGCTATGAAACGATGCCCTCGTTCGACAAGCTCGAGGGCGCACTCGCTTTTCCCTACCCCGCTCTTACCGATCAGGAGAACCCCGATACCGTACACATCGGTAAAGGTACCATGAAGAGTAACCGTTGGCGCAAATGCCTCATTCAGCAGGTAAACGAGCGAACTGGTAAACCTCGTGGTGTCCTTCCGGGTGATAAAGACCGGAACCCCTTTGGCATCTGCGAACTCCAGGAACATCCGGTCCGGCTCCTCGTTATGGGTAAAAATGCAGCAGAGCACGTCGTAGGAGAAAAACTTTTCAAGCACGTGCCGTTTCTGGCCGTTCGAGAGCTGGCGGAGATAGGCGCTCTCACCCAGACCAAAAACCTGGATCCTGTCGTAGGCAAAAAAATCATAAAAACCGGCGAGGGTCAATCCCGGCCGGTTGATATCGCCGACACGGATCTCCTTTTCAATGCCCGATTCCCCGGCCACAAGACGGATCTGCAAATCTATGACGCCCGTGTCCTCTAAAAAATTCTTAACCAGTATCTTGTTTTCGTTCATGGTAAATATCTATCCTGCGCGGGGGTTATTTCCCCCGACATTGCCAGACGTTGTAGTATCCGGATACCGTGCGTGGGCCGGTTAAGCACAGGTCGGTAGTGCCGCCATCCTAAAATGCCGGCACCATTACTTCATACTTGTTCCCGTTTTTATATATTATATTAATATACTCGGATTCAATGTTGAAAAACGGTAAAAAATTATTACTAGTTTTTTCAATCTCCATGATCGCCTCATGCAGGGTCAGCTTCAGCATGTCGGGAGGGCCAATTTTTTTAAATTCAATTTTCGGGCTGGACACCGAATCATCAAATACATCGAGTGAATAGGCGACAAAATGATCAGCGCTTGCCGCATTTGAGTTCGCCTCAAGCGGCACTTCAACCATGCGCAATCCACCCGATCCGCGGTAAATTACCGCATAGTTCTTATTGGCAAGCGTCTGGTCCTCATCAATCTTATTGACGCCCTTCTTGAACAGTATGAAATCCTTCTTGTCCATGCGCATCTGCAAAAATGCCTCGACATTGTCGACCGGTTTATTGCTTACCTGACGCAGGATAACTTCTTTTCCCTGGGTGCTGGTAAAGTCAATGGTCGCGCCCTCTCCCTTTTCAGGTCCCTTGTGCATCTGGTGCTTTTCCTTGTATCTGCGCACCTGCTTCTCCATCTTTTCAAAAAGGAGGTCAACGGATGAATAAAGGTCCGCGGCCTTTTCTTTTCCATGGAACTGCACGCCGTCACCGTTCATAACGACTTCGGCTATATGGTCGAGCTTCTCGACCGTGAGGATGATATGGGCATCAATCATCTGGTTGAAATGCTTTTCCAGCTTCTTTATCTTCTTTTCCGCATAGTCACGCATGCTATCCGATACGTTCAGATGTCTTCCTGTTACTGTAATATTCATGTACCTTCCTCTGATTTGATTTTATTGATTTTCTTTCGCTTGTTCGACGGTGGGATGCCGAGTATTGCCCGGTATTTCGCCACCGTCCTCCGGGCGACGCCGATGCCGGCCTTGCCCGCTATCCGCACGATCTCTTCGTCGCTGCAGGGCCGCTCCGGGTCCTCGCGATCAATAATATCCCTTATAATGTTCATCGCCGCATCCGACGATGCGTCGTCATTCCCGGCCGATGATTTTATCCTCGATACAAAAAAATACTTCAGGTCGAAAACGCCCCAGGGGGTCTGAACATATTTATTGCTGGTTACCCGGCTCACGGTTGATTCGTGCATGCTCACCTCCCGAGCGACCTCGCCGTGAGTGAGAGGCTTCAGGTGGCCCGGACCCCGCACAAGAAATTCCCGCTGGTGCTCCATGATGGATCCGACCACGCGAAGTATGGTGTTTCGCCTGTTCGATATGTTCTTCACCAGGTAACGGGCAGATTGCATTTTATCCTGAATATAATCCTTCAATTTTTTTTCAATATTTTTTTTCTTAATAAGCGAAATATAGTAGGAATTGATATGGATGCCCGGGATCCAGTCATCATTGAGGCTCACGATGATCTCCCCGTCGACAAGCCTGACATCGACATCCGGCATGATATACCTGACGATCCTGTTCGAGTACTGGCGGCCCGGATAAGGATCCAGCCCCTGAAGGATCCTGCTCTTTTCCAGCACGCTCGGAAGGGGGATATTCAGCATCTCCGATATCTTCTTGTAATCAAGCTTTTCGAATTGCGCAAAACATTCCGTCACCATTCTCACGAGAACGCCGTCGTCAGGATAAAAATGACGGCACTGTACGGCCAGGCTATCACTGACGCCCGTTACGGCGCAGCCGACCGGATCAAACAGCCGGATTGAGGAGATCACGTTTTTTACGGCATCGTCCTCCAGCTTCCGGCCCAGCAGCTTCTCCGTATCGGCGGAAAGAAATCCGTTTTCGTCAAGCGATGTTATTATCGTTTCATAGATTGACAGCTCACCCTCGTCGCGCGCGGTAAGCCGCGCCTGCCAGAGCAGGTGCTCCGCCAGCGATTCCTCCCGTGTGACGACATGCTCGAGATAGTTTCTCTGCCTGTCATCATCGCCTTCACCCGGAAAGCCGGCATCGCTCGAATCCGCGAAGTTGCTTCGCCGCTCGTCTCTAATATCGAGAAGGGACTCGTCGCCGCTCAGGTTCCGCGCCACGTCCTCGATAACGGCCGGGTCCCGGTCATTCTCCGACAGTTCCGCCTGCGCGTCTTCTTCGAGAACGGGGTTTTCCTCGAGCTCTTTTGATATGCGTTCGTACAATTCGACTGTGGATAATTGCAGGAGTTCGATAGCCTGTTTCAGAGACTGGGTCATTACCGTCTTCTGGTTCTGCTTCAATCCTGTATGGAGAGAGATCGCCATATATCCAATTACCGGCACGCGTATTTCTACGTCGATACCCTATCTTAATAATACATAGAATCCTGAATAAAATCAATACAGTCGGACAAAAAAGAGAGCATACGCCCTACTTGACCACGCATACCGTGCAGTGCGCGTGCTGAACAACTCTGTCCGTGATGGAACCCATGAGAAATCTTCCGATCGCCGACCGTCCCTTGCCGCCCATGACGATCATGTCGAAATTCTCCTTTTCGGCGATCTCGCATATCCTGTCAGCCGGATATCCTTCAACCACCTTCCTTTCCCAGTCGACGTTTTCCTCATCGAGCATTGGATGCACTTCCTCAAACCGCTGCTCCGCCAGCCATTTTACCCGGTCCACGCCTTCCGGTGCGGCCCCGTAAAAACCGGGAAGCGGCCCGAATTCCTCCACCACCTCGAGCACCGTGAGCTTCGCGTGGGACTCCTTTGCGATAACAATCGCCATATGCAGCGCTTTTTTTGATAATTCCGAACCGTCAACCGGTGCCAGCACCTTCTTGATATACCGTCGCATATGCCTTCTCCCTGTATAATATCCGAATAAGCGTTATATAATCTTAAAAGTATCGAGACAACGACCGCCGGTCAAGGATAATTTACAAAATTACCCTATACCCGGATGAGCTGAAAAGCCGGAAGCCTGTTTCACGCATGGAGATAAGAATTGCACATTAAAATAATGCGGATGCTATTTGTCACCGTCATTATCATCGCTGAAGAGATCATCAAGGAAATGGATTATATCGGTAAGCTCCTTATAACTTTCGGACAGGGAGAATTTACTCTCTGAATGGCTGAAAATCCTGGTCGCAACGAAGCGGCTTTTCCCGCCGCAGGTCATAATAAATTTGTGAAGACTCAATCCGAATGTATACGGGATAATATTATCAGATGTTGAATGCATTACGAAAAATTCAGTATCCGGCATCTTCCTGCCTTTTGTAAAAATGCTTCCCTCATCAATTGATACAAATTCCTTGTTATCTACCCTCGATTCGTCCAGTCTGTTAAACAGCTCATCGCCCAGTATTGCCCGCATTGCCTCGCGATCGGTTGTCCCCGGCTTTGAGGCCAGTATGGCGTCAGCGACAAGCCTCCGTTCTTTGTCTGAAAATCCCCTGCTGTTAAGCGCGTTTGCCATTTTCACCATATAATCAACTTCAACGCCTGCCTTGTTGTAATATTCGACAAGCAGCTTCCCGGTAAAAAACGGGCCGTAGAGAAAGAGCTTTTCCGGATAATCTTCAACCGGAATGGTGTTGAACGCGACCAGCAGTCCCGTGCCGGCCACACAGGCGCCGAACGCATTGTATCTGCCCGGACGCTGCTGTTTCAGCTGCATATAGATGCCGCCGACCTGCCTGGCGACCTCGGCCAGCGTCCAGTCCTTCTTGGTAATACCCCTGATAAAAGGAACAAAGACCGTTCTCCCGGTCGCAGTGGCTATCCCCGCCGCCAGCTTTTCCAGAGTGGGATGGCGGTACGCCTCGGGAGAAAATCCATGCAGGAAAAAATAATACTTCCCCGGTTTACTGTTGACCGGCGTTAATACTGTCATCGGGGTGTCCCATTCTTTCAGCTTGAGAACTATCTCTTTCTTTTCGTAACCGTAAGGCTTTATTATATCTGAAGCAATCAACAGAAATCGTACGCTTGGTTTCCGGTACAGATGATAACCACCGACAGCAGCGGCGACGATAATCAATATGATCAGAATACCAATAACTATTAAGGCTTTTTTCATGGTCTACTCTATCCGGGTATGCGAATAATATCAGGACAAACTTTTTAAAAAAGGAATTACAATTTCACGATAAATTTCAAGAGCAACGTAAAGATGGCAAGAATGACAGACATGACAACCGGCATTGACCAGATAGACCATTTGACCATGCTGAATTGGGCATTCATTGATTCAAATTTTGTATCAATCGCGCCAAACTTCGAATCAAATGCCGCAAATTTTGAATCCACGGCGTCAAATCTCGAATTCATGGCATCAAATTTTGAATCCATGGCGCTAAATCTTGAGTCGATTGCATCAAATTTTAAATTAATGGCGTCAAATCTTGAATCGATTGATTCAAATCTCGGATTCAACTCATCCATGAGCTCCTTTTTGAAATCAACACGAAAGGCGTTGAGCTTTTTTGTTAAGATATTTTCAAATCTCATTTCGCTGATCTCAATTATCTCATCCTTGATGCTCTTGTAAACATCAAACGAAGGGGTTTTAACCGATGATTTCGGCATCTCCTTCTCCCTTTATTATAAAATAGTGCTACATGAATTAACGGTCAAGAATATTTTTTAATACTATTCATTGAAGGGTATACGAACGGGGGCTGGAAAAAATGAAATTTTTTTAATCAGATTTATACTATGCAGGGGTTCACTTCATCTTATCCTGAGATTAGCCCAGGCCCCTGCAAACAGTCTTCGCGGCCTGCGGCACAATTTTTAAGCCCGGAAATCCAAAAACGTCCTCGGCCGCTCTGCCTTGATTTGCAGGGGCCTGTCACATCCCAGAGCATGGTCTTGTCTGGTGAGTGTGGTTTTACTCTGACCCCCGGTTATGCACCGATAACAATCGGCCCCGAAGGGGGTCAGAGCAACCAACCTACCGATAACTATCGGTCACATTACGGGGTCAGAGTAAAAAGCGATGGCGGCACGGTTGTGCCGCCATCGCGGTGAAAATCCATTTATCTGCTAAAAAACGCTACTACAGATCCTCAATCTCAAGCGACAGCTCATCGCAGATATCCACCAATTCCTTGAGGGTTGCCTTATTGGGATAAGTTACGTTGTAATATGCGGAATCCCACATCGCGCCGCTCTGGAGGAGATCGTACATCTCAGGAATGACCTCTCCCGCGGTTTCCCCGTGGATCAGCAGATCGATCAGGTAGTCGTTGATCTGATAGTCATCAGGCTCATCCCATACGCCGTCGTAATCCACGTCAACCAGAGACTTGAAGGCAATCATAAGGTTCTCGTAGTTCCCGGAAAGAGACGACATCACCTCAGGGAGATAGGTCCGGAGGATATCGCGCAATTCCGTATTGGTCATCCAGCCGCCATCATACCGCGCCATCAGCACCCCAAGAGTGTGCCGCAGCGCCTGCCGGTCACTCGAGTCCATGGTGACGCCGACGAGCATGTCGTTTACGATATTGAGCAGGGTGCCGGGTGTCGATTCATCACCCACAATGTAATGAGAGCCCGCGGGGTTACCCATCATCTGGCCGACCGCATCCAGGAGCTCGTCGTAATTGTCCCACGCTGCCCCGATCGGGTGATCGTCCATGAATTGAGAGATACCTCTGGTGTCGTCCCCGATGAGCTCATCGAGCGCGACCTCAAGATCCACGCTGATCGGCGCCGGCGTTCCCGTGAGGCGGCTGTTGAGGTCTGAAAACAGCCAGCCGTAGCGGCTGTTATTCAGCTTCCTGTCGTACCTGCCGGTATCGAGCCATGAATAGCCGTTCAAGCGGGTTTCGCCCCTGTCGATCTGCAGCGCGGTAACGATCTGCTCAAGCCCCTTTGCCACGTTTTCCAGCACCCCGCCCCCTGGCGCGCCGTCATAGTACGGTCCGGACGCGCTGGTGTCGCCCATCCGCTGGATCATGGACAGGAGCTTGGTAACCAGGTAGACGTTGTTGTCCGCAAGCGTAGGGATCAGGCCGGTGTTGTAAGTGCCCGTGGTCTGGTCCGCCAGAAACTTGCCGAGCGGGTACAGGGTATTGAGCGGCCTGAAGCTGTCCCAGGTATTGTAAGGAGCGGATAGTGCCGGCGAAAAGTAATCAAATACGCCGGACCCGGTTTCGTTCATCATTCGCGGCACCCACCGCGTATCATATACGGCACCGCCGTCATCATACAACCTCATGAGCGGCTTTGACAGGGGGATCATGATCCCTTCCAGGAAATCAAGAAGCGGATACTTGTGCTTCGTGCTGGCATAATTATAGTTATACCCGGAAGAAGCCGGCTCGTAATAGGTTCCGTCAGAAAGCGCGCCAGCGAGGGCAACGAATATGTTGAGTACCCTGTTTCTGCCCGTGTAGCATGCGTCGCTCGTGAGGAAGCCCCTTCCGGCAGGCGCGGCCGTTGCCGACACCGGAATTGACCCGATATACCCTGGCTGGTCCACAAAGCCGAGCCGCTGCACCGGCGCCAGGTTTCCGCCGATTATATCCGGAAGAACGTGGCCGCTGCCGAAAAGGCCATAGAGTACGGAAGGAGTCATCTCTCCATTCGTAGTGGTCCCGGGTGCTGGCGAAGTAAAATAGTGGGCAAATGTCAGTACCCGTGAGTCGCCCGGCCGGTACGAGTTGCCATAGTCAGGGCTGTTCCTGTTGGTGGCAGGATCAGCGCCAACGCCCTCAGTGTTCCTGATATTCCAGTAACCGTTGCCAGTCGAGTTCTTCTTGAGGTTGGCAAGCCCCACGAGACCGTTGGCTTCAAGGACCACATACGCTCCGGAATCCAGATAAGCGGTAGAAGTAAAACCCAGAGCCGACGCTTCCCAGGCCGCAAACAGGCATTGTGGAATTATGAACATGAATTTCTTTTCATACAGGAGCCACTGGTAGTTGCGGAAGATGGCCTCCTCATGCGTCACGCATTCCCGGGCCATGTTTCCGAGGACCGGGTAGTTTGCGTCATCAGCGTTGGCCACGTTCGCATTGGACCCTTCCCAGATCCTCTCCCTGGTCCAGAACTGCTGCGCATTGAAGCTGCCAGATGCAAGATAATACTTGCCCCTGCCAGAATCATAGTAACCGCCGCTGGTACCGTATGGATTCATTGGCGGGACGCAAAAAGCAAGACCATTTGCATATGAAACCTGATTACCGCATAAGGTAGTACCCCCATGTTCATGGCCCATCTGTACCGCGTAATAATCAGACTTGTATGTGTCCCGATAGCGGTTAAACCGCTGGCCATTCGCGTCATCCGGGTCAGCCACGTCGTTGCTGGTGGTCAAACCGTCCCTGTTTCTGCAGTTGCCGGAATCCTTGCTCGGGTAAAAGTAGACCCAGGGATCGCCGGTCTTGTCCACGTACGCGTACACCTCGCCGTTCGGCTTATAATACACGTAGAATTCGGAATGCCCGGTCCACGTGGGAGCGGGAGTCAGGCTGGTATTGAGCACGCCGTCAGAAGTCGAATAATACGGGCCTGCGCCGTCCCAGCAGGAGCGCGATATCCAGTTGAACTGCCAGGCTGCTGTGTTCAGGCACCCCTTGCCGTCCGCCACTTTCGGGTAGTAGGTGCGGAAGTCATTACGGTCAAATGAGGCGCCAGGCTGAGTTATGGTGGAGCTGTTTGAATTCGGCCTCAGGCTGTCATTATTGCCATGCACTGGCCTGCCGCCGTTGGAGATCCCCATATCACCTGCCGCTGATGGTCCGAGCAGGCACTGCGCCGGAAAATCGTATCCCATGTAGTACTCGTACATATCATCCCCTGTCTGGCCTGCAGCGCCGCCGGCGGGAGTAAAGGATGCATTTGACCGCCACACGTACTTGCCCTGTCCGGTATGAACCCCCCGGCCATCATCCCATTGATACCTCTGGGCCAGAGACAGATTATACGCGTCAGTCCATACGTTAAGAGTAGTCATTAGCAGATACTCGTTAGTTATATGTACCCCACCGCTGTCCCATGAATACATAGTATCATTGATCGTGAGCACGCCGCGAGTAGAATCACCATGCTGGTACGAGATGGTATTCGTAGCACCCGAGTTGGCGTTTCCGGAGGCGCCCTGGTTCGTGTAGGGCTCGCCGCTCGCTGCTGCCGGAGAAATCGTCCTGGTCAGGAAGCCGTAGTTGTATCCCACGCCTATAGTGACCGCTGTGTGATCAAGCAGGGAAACCTTGTAGGAGGCTGTCGAACGGCTTTCTCCATAGGCGTTGTAGGTCACCATTTTCTTCAGAGAGGGCTCGAGCTCGTTGCCGGCCTGGGAATAGTCTATGCCGGATATCTTGAGCTGGTTGAGGGCGCGCGCCAGCATCTCGAGGACAGACTGGCTGCCAGCACCGTTCTGGCTCACCAGCGCGTAATCCGAATTGTCCTCGGCGTCGTCGCGCTCGCGCAGGAAGAGCTTCAGGATCGAAGGCCACATCTCCTTCAGGGAGTTGCGAAGCTCTGCGTTCGTGTAGTACGCGGGAGAGCCGGCAAGGGGATGGTTGTAGTCGCCGCTGAACGAAGCGCCGCCCGTGGTATAATAATCCTCGATATTCGCCAGGAGGTTTTTCAGGACCGGATAGTACGTCGGCCCGGAACCCCTCAGCGCGTAGATCATCTCACCCACGATCCGTATCATGTCGTACAGCTCTGCGCGCGCCTCGTCGCCGTCATAGGTGTTGTCGGCCGAGATCATGCTGGTAAGGCCCGCCAGCAGGTAATCGATGCCGGAAACGGAATTGCCGAGCCCGGTGCTCTCCTCGCCATGCGCGTCCAGCGGATCGTCATATTCAATATAGGTGTCCGCGCGCATCAGGAGCTTGCCCAGCCCCTCCTGCATGGTGTAGAGCAGGCCGCTGAAATTCTGGGTCGTGGTATCGGACAGGAAATCCTGAAGATCTGACATGATCGTCTCCATATCGGCGGACGAATACGTGTCGTCGATATAGTCGAGGCTCTTGTACATCATCTGGTATACGTCATGCTTGATGTCGAGGTCAGCGTCGTCGATCTTGTCCAGGTACGTGTACAGCTCGTCGATGTAGTTACCGCTCGTGTCGTCCAGGGTCTCCTGGTCGATGATGTAGCTTACGATGTCGCGGAGCGCGGCGAAGAGGCCGTACGCGCCATGCCCGGTGCCGTAATCGTCCGCCAGCCCGGGTATCACCTGCGTCAGCACGTTAAAGGCCGCCTGACGCCGGAACTGGTTCGCGTCAGCGTCGCCGATGATGTCGCCCGGGTTGTCCACGATCGTCTTGATGTTGTCCACGAAGGTCCGGTACTCGGGCGCGTCCTGGGTCAGGTTAAAATCGCCCGGGTTGAACAGCTCGCCGATCGCCGCCACAACCTCGCCGGCAAAGTCGGTGAGGTTGTCGAGGTTCGGCAGGCCGGTGAACGGGTTGGTCGTATCTCCCGGCTCGGCGGATGCGTGGTTATTCTGGAAAAATGGCTTCGAATTCTCGCTCGAACAGCCGGTCGCAAAGGCCATCAGAGCCGCTATCGACACAACCATGATTGTTTTCAGGAATCTCATATACTCCTCCGCAAAAAATAGACTAAGGGACCGGATAGCTATAATGAATCTGCTTGCTCTTTTCATCTGTCTACCTCCCCGCCGGCGAGAGTATCAGGCCCAGTGTCTTGTATGGATTGAATTCAAGCACCTCGCTCTCCTCGTCCGAGAGCGCGTACACGGACGTGACATAGGAGCCCGGGCCCTCGAATACCAGCCTGGTGTACCAGTCTTCGCCGATCATGTTGACCATGTCGACCAGGAGCTCGGTCAGGCTGTTCTCGCCAAGCCAGATGCTCGGCCGCGCCGCCGGGTCGCAGAAGAACGGGTCCTGGGTAAGCATGTAATTCAGGTCGCTCAGGAGCTCGTCCCATGGAGCGCTCGTTGAAAAGCCGTAGAAGATGGACGGCATGAGACCGTCTGTCTTGAACAGGTTGTACGCGATCAGCATCAGGTCGTCATACTCGCCGTCGAAGGTCTCCATGATATCCGGCAGGTAAAAGGTCAGCAGGTCACGCAGGTCCTCATTGACCTCCCAGGTATCGCCGATAGTATCGGCATTTGTATCATTGTACGACGTCATGATCATGCCCAGGGTGTGGCGCAGGCCGGTCATCTCAGCCTCGGTCGCGCTGACGCGGGCAAGGAGCTTCTCAACCAGGTCGGTAATCTCATCCATGATATAATAGGTATCGCCGTTCGGGCCGTCGTCCGCGAGCAGGCTCCTCATGGCGAATATCATCCTGTTCAGGTTGCTCCAGTCCCAGCTGTGGCCGTCAGGAAGGGGCCGATACGTGTTGTAAAATGTATTCGCTTCCGATCCCGTCTCGCGCCTGTTCACGAACCCGATAAAACCCTTGCCCGGCGTAGTGAGGGTAGTCCCCATTATATTATCCCGGAAGCCAACCGCTTCAGTAAGCAGGGTGTCCACGCTGCAGTCCGTCGGCCGCAGGCCGAAGAGGAACTGCAGGTTGTTGTAGTCGACCGTGGTGTAGCTGTCGTCGCCGTATACGGTCGGCGTGCTCGCCTCTTCTTTCGTAACGATGTCTCCCTTGGAGGTCTTGACCGCGGTGATAACCTGTTCAAGGCCGGTGAATATCCTAGCCTTTGTATCGGGCTGGACCGTGCCGCCCTCGACCTGCTGGAGGAAAGCCATCAGCCCGGAGAGCGCATTCGTCTCCATGAGCAGGGGCAGGAGGCCGTCGTGCATGCCCGGATCGTCCTCGGTCAGGACGCTCACCAGGGTCCTGATGCCGGTGCGCGGCCGCATGTCTATGCCGGACGCGGTCGGGCCGGTCTGAACCCAGGTGCTCGAATCGCTGTCAAACACGACCGCGGGCGCCAGGTACTGGTAATGGTCAGGCTCGACCGTGCTGGTGTTGTCCGGGTGGTACTTGATGCGCGGGACCCACCGCGTGCCCTCGGGCACGGTAATGTGCCTGAACCAGGGCTTTACGAGCGGCGGAATCAGGCCCGCGAGCACGGTGCGGAGCGGATACTTGTGGTCAGTACCTGCGTAATCATAATTATAATCATATGCCGGAGCACCCCAGGCTTCCGTGTTGGAATCTTCATAATAAGAACACTTGTGCAGCTCGCCCACCGCTCCCGCAACGAGCGGGAAGAGCCTGCTCCGGTCGGTCCAGGCCGCGTCAGACGTGGTCCAGTCCGTGGCCATTGAGCCCAGGTCCGGGCCGTCCTGTAAAAAGACCATGCGCGAAACCGGCTCCATGTTCTGGGCGATGATCTCCGGGAGCACCCTCCCCTTGCCGATGATGTTTTCCCAGATCAGGGACACGGACACTGCCACGCTCTCGCGGCAGAAGATCATTATCCGCGCGTCGCCCGGCTCGTACGAATCGCCGTAGTTGACCGACCAGCTCCGCCGGCTCAGCTCGGTCGCGTCGAGCACGCCCGTGCCCTCGTCAAGCCGCTTGACCCAGTAGCCGTTCCCCAGCGCCGGGTTGTTCGGGTCGCCGGAGTCGTAGCCCTTGGTTGCGTTCGCGAGTCCGGACAGGCCGTTCGCCTCGATCACGATGTAGGAGCCGGAGTTTGCGCCCACAGTGGCAAGCCACATCGGGATGATAAATGCGAACTTCTTCTCGTTCGCGAGCCACTGGAAGTTGCGCACCATCGCCTCCTCCTGTGTGGCGCATTCACGCGCATCCGGATCACTCTGGTCATATTCCTTTATCTTCTCCCATAATACGAAACGGTTCGCCACTGTATGCGTGACCTCGGTATCAGGATCGCGGTCGCGCAGTTTATATTTATTTGCGCCCGTGGCGCCCATAACATACTTCGGTCCATTCACGCTCACCGTGTTGTCGGCATTTATCGGAGGCGGGCAATAATAATCGGAGAACCCGGCCCTGACCAGGTAGTAGTCGGACTGCAGGGTTTCGGTATACCGGTTCTCCCTCTGACCATTGTCAGCCGCGTCCGGGTCGACCACATCATTGTCGCCATCTTCAGGATAATAGTACTCCCAGGGGGTCGTGCCTTTATAGACATATACATATTCTCTGCCATCCGGGCGGTAATAAACATTAACCGTTCGAGATCCGTTTATTGGCATTGTGAATGTTTTTGTTGCCGGTTGGCCGTCTGGTATTGCCGTAGAATAGTAGGGACCCTCCCCTTCCCAGCAGATGCGGGCAATCATGCCCATCATCACGGCAGCGGTGTTCAGCTCGCCAATGCCGTTGCCGACCTTCGGGAAATAGGTCTTGTAATTATTGCCAGTAGTAACGTTATCCGCCGGATTGGTAAGAGTTGCATACGCCGTGTTCCCGCCGTTGGGAAGCCCCGCGTCTCCCGCGCACTTGGCAGGCAGGAGGCAGAAGGCCGGGAAGTCGTAGCCGAGGTAGAACTTGTGGTCCGCCATCTGCGCGTTGGTGAAGGACGCCGCGCTCCTTCCTATAAAATCCGCCTGCTCGGTCCGCTTGTTCAGCGCGAGCGAATAGGCGTCCATGGTCATGAACTCGTTGCTCCTGAGGCTGTACATGGAGTCGTTCAGGGTCAGGATGCCGTTGGTGGAGGCGCCGTGGCCCCGGTCGTAGTTCTCCGCCACCTCGTTGCTGTCGTCCATGCTCGCCAGGTAGCCGAAGTTGCTTGCTATCCCGAGGGTAAAGAGGAGCCGCTCGAGGTACGTCGCGTCATCAGCGCTCCGCTCCTCGCCCGAGGCCCCGTTCTCCAGCATCGTCTTCAGGGAATCTTCAAGCGTGTAGGTGCTGAAATCGATGCCCGCGTCTCCGAGCTTGCCCAGCGCGCCCGCGATCACCTGGAGCGGCGACCCGTGCCTGGCGGATTCATAGTCCCTGAGTATCGCGTAATCGGTCTTGTCGTCCTTGATCATCAGGAGCTGAAGCGCCGGCCAGAGCTCGCGCACGGTGTTCTTCAGCTCGGCGTCCACATAGATCACGACGTCGTCCTGATGGTAGTCGGTGCTGGCTGAGTAGACGCTGCCCTGTTCAGTGAAATATTTTTCCATGTTGACCAGGGTCTCCTTCAGCACCGTTGTGATGTACTTGCCGTTCGCGTCTTTCGACATGAGCCGGCCCACCTCTATGAGCGCGCTGCTCAGGGCGGGGATCACGGCCGGGTCCTCGGAAGCGACCAGGTTCAGGCCGTACAGGAGGGTATCCATCCCCTCGACCGCGTTGCCCAGGTTGGTGTCGCCCGCGCCGCCGGTCTGATCAGCGGATCCGGTAATGTCCATGTAGTCGTCGTTCCTGAGCAGGAGCTTCCCCAGCGCCTCCTGAAGCATGGGCAGCATGGTGTATATGTTCTGCGCGTCAGGGTCGGAGTCGTAGTCGTTCTCCTTCAGCATGTAGAGAAGGTCGTTCGTGATATC
>JAFGJX010000111.1 GCA_016928865.1 Spirochaetota bacterium | reverse complement strand
GGAAAGAGTTCCTAAAAATCACCCGCCTGCCGGTCAGGGCGATCATCTACACCCACTTCCACGCGGACCACATCTTCGGAGCCGCAGAATTCGCGGACGGATCCAGTCCCGAGATCTACGCGCACGAAACGACCGATTACCTGGCCGAGCGCTTCGTGAGCGAAACATCGCCGATCATCGGCGTGCGCAGCATGCGGATGTTCGGGACTTACCTGGATAAAAACGCCGTGGTCAACGCGGGGATCGGGCCGTTTCTCTCGTTCGGCGGCGCGGAGCTCGGCTACATCAAGCCGACCAAGACCTACCGTGACCGGATGAAGCTTTCAATCGCCGGCATCAGGATCGAACTCATCCACGCGCCCGGCGAGACCGACGACCAGACCTACGTGTGGCTCCCGGACAAAAAGACCCTTATATCCGCGGACAACCTGTACAAGGCCTTCCCCAATCTCTATACCATCAGGGGCACCTGGTTCCGCAGCCTGAAGAACTGGTACCGGTCGGTGGACATCATCCGCGACCTGCGGCCGCGTTACCTGGTCCCGTGCCACGGCAGGCCCGAATCTGGAGAGGACAACATTCACCGTATCGCGACCGACTACCGGGACGCGATCCAGTACGTGCACGACCAGTCATTGCGCGGCATCAACCGCGGTATGACGCCGGACGACCTTGCCGACTTCGTCAAGCTGCCCCCCCGTCTGGCCGCGTCTCCGTACCTTCAAGAATTTTACGGGAAGGTTTCCTGGTCGGCCCGCGCGATGTTTGGCGGCAATCTCGGCTGGTTCAGCGGCGATTCAGCGGACCTTCATCCCCTTCCGCCCCGGGAGGAGGCGCGGATGATGGCCGACATCGCCGGCGGAGCCGAAAAGCTCCTTGATCACGCGAGGCGTTATGCAAAAAAGGGAGAATTCCAGGCCGCGCTCCAGCTCACCGGCCACCTGCTCAGGCTCGACCCGGGCAGCGGCGAGGCGCGCGCAATCAGGGCCCGGGCGCTCACCGCGCTCGGTGAGCGCGAGCGCAACCCGAACGCGCGCCACTACTACCTGACCGAAGCGATAGAGATCAGCGAGGGCTTCGTGGCAATTCCGAAATTCAAGCCGGACCGCGCCATGGTGCACCGCTTCCCCCTCTCCTTTTTCTTTGATACTCTGGCCGTGAACCTTGACGCCGGAGCGTGCATGGACTTGGAGAAGCGGGTGGGATTCACCTTCTCCGACACCGGCGAGACCTGGAGCATACATCTCCGCAGAGGGGTGGCGGAAACCAGACCAAAACTGCTCGACAGGCTTGATATACTGGTGTCCGCCGACTCAAAAAAATGGAAGGAGATGCTGGCGAAGCTCAGGAACCCGGTCACCACTCTCGCGGGTTTCGAGTACCGGAAAGGAAACGCGGTCGAGTTCGCCCGGTTCATGAAATACTTTGAACAGCCGGAGATACGGCTCCCGTTCGAGGCGGGGGATTGAACTCACCTAGCGGTTTTTCAATCTGTCGATAATCCCCTGCTTGCGCTCTTCGAGCTTCTCCTTCAGCGCCTTGCGGTCAATGAGCTTCTCTTTCAGGCTTTCCCTGTCCAGCCCCTTCTCCTTGAGTTCCTGGCGGATTCTCTGGATGCGGTCATCGAGCTCCTTCCGCGTATCACGGTTGAGCTTCTTGTATTCAGGCAGCTCACGCATCGTCATCGCCTGCTTCATGAAGGCGTCCTTGACCTCGGCGCGGATGGCCGAAAGCGATATTTTTCTTCTCTTTGCGAGGATCTCCAGGACCGTACGCCTGTCAAGGCTGAGCGACTGGCCTTCGGTCACCATCTGCACGATCTGGCTCTGTATGGCGCCATCGGTCACCGGACTTACCATGACGCTTCCGGTGAACACATCGAGCTGCGACTTCGATGTATCGCCAGAGACCTGGAAAATAGTCCCCCGCACGGACACGACCTGCGTGTGCGTTTTGACCTGATAGCTGTTCCCCTTTAGGAGCTTTGACAGGATGACCAGGATGCCGCCCTGCTCCATATCGAGATCCGGGCCGCCCTTCTTCTCGATGGTCGCCACCGCCACCCGGGTGTTCTCCTGCACGCGCATGAGGCCTCTGCCTCCGAGCGACACGTCCGCCATCGAGCCCTTTCCCGTGACAATGATCTGGTCGCCGGAAAGGTCCTGTCCCTGCACGGCCGGGCTCGACGTTGTTCCGGTGATTATCTTCACGTCTCCCAGTGCGGTGATGAGGCGGTATTTGTTCCCGGCATAAGCGGGATGAATCGCGGCGCCCATTATCAACATCGTTGCCAGAAAGGCAATAGCACCGAGGGCATTTTTCACAGGAGACCTCCTCTGCTTTACAAGCGAACCATGGCATCACTAAACGATTATGACCCTGACTTACAGTGTTACATCAGCGCCGAAGAATTTTCAATATATTAATATTTATGAACCCGGAAAACCTGAATTAAAAAATAATATTAACGGTGCACTGGCCTGAATTATGCGTCATGAAAAAATTTATTATTTTTCTTAAAAGGGTTGATTATTCATCACTGTGTGATTATATTATGTCCAGAAGTAATTCAGCCTGTCACTATAAGATACAGCACATTACATGTGCGATCTTACGCTTGATTAAAGCAGACGTGATAAAAGCTGAAAAATATGTTTTAAGGTACATCTATGATCAACGGTTGTTAGGAAGCCACCCGGTAAAAGGGGTGGCTTCCGCTATTAATCGGATAACAGCATAATCCAGCAGGCCTGGTCCGCTGCGCCTCATACCTGCCACCTGAATTAAAACAGCGCATCAATTTTCTTGACTAAATTTTACAAATAGTGTATACTTGCACCCGCATTCTCTGAAAAGTGTACAATAAACAATGGGGGCGTGCAAATCATCATGGATACCTGTCTGAAACCACTGGAAGACAACAACAACCTTCAACCCGGCACCATCATCCGGCGGACCAGCCCGACCAAGGACCAGCAGGGCTCCTTCCTCAAATTCGACAAGGAATACAATATTATCCTTGTCAACATAATAGACATGCTGACGGGCTACCTGCTCGCAAGCGAGGGGGTATTGAAGAAGCAGCCTGATGACAGGCTGTATTACTATCCAACATCATTCAAGGACAGCCCGGATTATTCCAGGGCGATGAAGATAATCACCGCCTGGCCGCTCTACGCCAACAATCCGGTGCTTCAGGATAAGATTGTCCTGTTCATAAGCGGCTCCTATGCCCCGGAGCAGATCGTTGAGATGGAACGGACCGACTCCCTCAATCTTCTGTTCGTACCCGTACAGCAGAAATTCCGGCTCGGCAGGTTTCCCGAACGGCGGAGCCGTGACCGCGTGTGCAACGACGTGTTCATGCTCTGGCTCGAGTCGCTCGCGGACGACACGCACATCACATACCTGTCCTGCATACGCGAGCAGAAAGACCATATTCCCCTGTTCTATTCTGCCGGGGACAGGCCGCACGAGGCAACGGCCGCCCAACTCCGTCAGGAAATCTATGCGTTTGACCCGACCCATGGCGGGCACATACGCTCCTCTGGCTTAAAAGGAGACAAAAAGCACTTTGTCGTGGACGCGGGCTCAACCTACATGGGGCTCGGGGCCAGGACTCCGAAAAGCCACAGCGAATTTGTGGCAAAGGGGCTGAAAAAGGTATTTCCCGATTTCGAATTCACCCCTGAGGAAGGACGCGGTGCCCTTGGCGAAAAGAAGGTTGTCGCCACCGCGGGTAAAAAGACCGCTGTAAAAACGGCAAAAAAAACCGGCGCAAAAAGCTCGAAAAAAAGTCGCTGAGTTGCCGCGCGCGGTCCCGTCCTATGGATACACTGCTGAAACCATTGACGAAAAAGACGCGTCTCAGACCAGGGACCATTATCCGCCGTGTCGGCGGCGGCAAAGACCAGCAGGGCGGCTTTCTTGAATACGATGATGAAAAAAACTACATCCTCATCAATATCATCGACATGAAGAAAGGCTCCCTCGTCGCGCTCGAGGGCGTGCTGAAGCCGCAGAAAGACGATACACTGTCCTATTACGTGTCCGGCTTCGCCGGCGGACCCAAAGCGGACCGGGCAATGAAGATCGTCAGGGAATGGCCCCTGTACAGGAAGAACCCCCGCCTCCAGCGGCAGATCGAGAACTTCGTGACCATCACCTATGTGCCGGAACAGATCATCGAATGGTCGAAGAATGACACACTGTCATTCCTTTTCGTCCCGATCCAGGAGCGATTTCGCATCGGACGCTTTACCGAGCGCCGCAACCCGGAGCGGGTCTGCAACGAGGCGTTCATGCTCTGGCTCGAATCCCTTTCCTCGGGAAACCACATCACCTACCTGGCGCTGATACTCCAGCAGAAGCACCACGTCCCGCGGTTCTACTCCGCCGGGACCAAGCCGCACGAGGAAACCGCGAAGCTCCTCATGGACGAGGACTTCAATTTCGCGCCGACGCACGGCGGCCACATCAAGGCGGCAGGGTTCGAGGACGGCAGGAAGCAGTTCCTCGTGGATGCGGGCTCGAATTACCTGGGCCGGGGAATCAAAACCCCCCTCCACGTGAGCCAGGCCGTGGCAGCGGGCCTGAAGAAGGTGTATCCGGAATTTGACTTCATCCCGAAAGAAGGACGGGGGGCCTTCGGCACGGAGCAGAGCTACTGAAAAGCACGCTATCAAATAAAAAAGGCGACGGTTGGCACCGCCGCCTTTTTGTATTTCTCATACCCGAATTAATGCCGCCGCATCAATCGAATATATCGGACCAGAGGTTTTTAACCGCGCCGTCATCGGCATCGATCTGGAGCCAGGCGGCCGTATACGAGCTCCCCGCGCCGACAACATCGGGGACATCGGCATTCCCCTCACCGTTGGAAAGCGTTGTGCGCTCCCACGCACTCCCGTTGAAGGCCGACCCGTACGTCATGAGCACGCCGTCCGTGTTCCACTGGATCCACGCGACCCCGTATCCGGTACCGTTTGAAGCGATCGTATACTCGTAGCTATCCACATTTATCAAGGAATCCTCAAGGGATTCAGCGCCGATCCACGCGGAGGTGCCGCTGTCATACACATTGGCATACAGATCATAGGTGGAATAATCATTGGACGCATAATAGGCCACGGCATACCCGGTCCCGTTTGAAGC
>JAFGJX010000110.1 GCA_016928865.1 Spirochaetota bacterium | reverse complement strand
CCCCCTCATGATGATGTTTTCCGAAAAATACTGCGTGCTTCTCGTGACCACGCATGTCCCGGTTTCTGAAATTATCCGGCATGTGGACTGCGAACGCATCCTGGACGTGATCCGCGCGGGACATGAAGCGATGCGAAAAATCGACGGCGGCAGTGTCAGGCTGGCCATAACCGGGCTTGATCCGCACTGCGGCGATGACGGCGCCATCGGCGGGTTTGACCGCGAGGTCACGGCCCGGGCCGTGGACGACGCGCGGGCTGCGGGCGTTCCGGTAGAGGGACCGTTCGCAGCAGACACTCTTTTCATTCCTTCGAACTGGCAACGGTATAATCTGGTGATAGCCCACTATCACGACCAGGGGCTCATCCCTTTCAAAATGCTTGCGTTCGACCGCGGCGTGAACGTAACCCTGGGCCTGCCGCTGGTCAGGACCTCGGTTGACCACGGGACCGCCTTTGATATCGCCGGCAAGAATAGAGCGGGATGGAACAGCATGACAGAGGCGATACTGCTGGCAGAGCGTCTGGAGGGCAAACGGGGGCAGTAATCGTTTCCTGTAACGTCGGCGTGAATCACCGGTCCGGGATTTTTTCCGCAAATGCCTCAGAAAAATTCCTGAGGATCGCTTCCTTCCCGTTTCCTCGCGCGGTAATAAAGATCACCCTGACGAGCACGCCTTTTTGTTTGAGCTTTATGAGCGCCTCGATTTTCCCGTCCCCCGCTGATTCCTGTATTTCGTTATTGGCGCCGTAGGAGAGCCTCTCAATGCCCGATGAATAGTAATACACCACGATTTCAATGCCGTCATACCGGCACACAGTGACGCGATCAGGAAGGATTGTGCGGACTTCCCGCTCCTCCAGCGCGATGCCCGAGGGTATCGTAATCTTTACATCGCCGAAAGCGGCGAGGTAATATGCCGCAAACAGGGCGACCAGAACCCGCATGTCTCAACCTCATGGGTAAAATCCCCGTTGATACCAATAATTAAGCATGATATGGTCAGCTGTGCATGATGTAAATACATTAATGGGCATATGCCGGGAATATTTGACGTTTACAAACGGCATGGCAATCTTTGATTTATAATCATGTATTGCTGGTTTTTTTCCGAAAAATATATCAGGAAAAGGATTGCCGTAATTATCGCAAACAGATGGATGAGGAAACTATATGAGCGAGTCACTATTAATCAAATCAGTATTCCTGTTTATCGTCTTCTGGGGCATTGGCATCATTATGCTCTGGTTCAGACCAAGGGTTGAGATCATCTGGAAGATCATCGCGACCGTTATACTGCTCTTTTACGTCTGGTTCTTTTTCGAAGAGATACGCGGCGGCTATACAGCATTCTCATCTGGATGGTACGGTTTCACCCTGAACTTCCTCAAAGAAGTGCTTGCGCTCGTGTTTGTGAACCTGTTTTTTATCTGGCCCCTGTCGCTGGTCATCATTTTCTATAAGGCCGACCCGATTGGCGCGGAAAAGCTTCTGAAATTTCTCTGTGTGCTGACCCTCGTGCTCTGGATGGTGTTCATAATATACTTTTTCTTCAGCAAGGGGATTGACGATTTCATGTTGAAGAACTTCAAGGAGATGATCCCCGGTGCGAAATAGGGTCGTTCTCATCACTGTCTCAATCGTTGCCGCGTGCGCGCTCATCGGAGCCGGAGCGTTCGGGGCGCGGGAAAACTCGACGGACCTCTACCGGCAGGGAGCGCGGCTCGCCATTGACGGCCAGATCGACAAGGCGATTCTGGTTTTCACCAGGGTCGTGGAGATCAGCCCATATTATTGCATGGGCCACTACGGGCTCGGAAAGGCATACCTGTATAAATATGGGATGATGGATAACGCGATCAGGCACCTGCGGACCGCTGTTCGTCTTGACCGGAAGCTTGTCAAAGGGCATTTTTACCTGGGGATGGCCTATTTCATGGCGCAGAAGTATACAGAGGCCGCGCGCTCATTCAAAACAGCCTACGAGTATGATGATACGTATATCGAAGCCCTCTACAATCTCGGTGTGGTGTATGAGATAATGGATAAAACCTATTATTCACGCCTTTATTACAGCAGATATCTGGAAGAGAAGTCGAGGGAAGATGATGATATAGTGTTTTAAGCCGTTAAAGTATGTCCGTTGTTTTTCAGAAGATTGCGTACGATCGTCGCGATCGATTTCCCAAAGGCGTTTTCTATCTCGTCAAGGCATCGCTTTCGCTCACCCGGCGTCTCCCGTCGGATGAATCCGTACAGACACATCCCGGCTATCATGTCGTCATGTTTCATGGTATACCCCCGCAGTCCCTGTTCTGGCCTGTCATGATAGTTATCGGTATCCTGGCCGTCCCGGTTTACGGTCTGGTGGCGGATTTGAGACATTCGAGTTAAATCTTGAAAAGGCTCCCCGCCTTCTTTTTTCCCAGCTCGTGTTCATAGTCGCTGTAATCGACAAAGATAAGGTCACGGAGTTTTTTCCTTGTCCTGCCAACGATTTCAAATTTTCCACCCTGGGCTTCCTTGGACGTTACATATTTGAATTCCCTTCCGCACGAAGGGCATTTTTTCAGGTCTTTTAACTCGATGCCAATTTTTTTGCAGGCCGGGCAGTGCCCGTATTTGTCATCCACGATTATTATGTGGTCCTCGATGTCCTGAAGGTCGACTTCGGTCCAAACCCGTAAATATTCCATTATCCGCTCCTTGTAATAGTATATTTTTATTTTTCCTGAATTGATCAGCAGAACGCTGGATCAAGACAGGGTGTTTCATTAGAGATACAGCCACCTTCGATGAAGTAATGCCGGATAGCTTCTTCAGGATTTCGATCGTAATACTCTTCAACAATCCCCATGACAGGTCCGATTGCTGACTCTCTTCGTATTTTTGTGAAAAGATCATGGCCATACCGGACGTTTCTGGTATAATAGGCGCAAAAGCGATGGCTTCTGCTCCGGTGGAGACGCTCAGGCAGGTATTTATGCATATAGCCGAGTGTTTTCAGGAAGATATCACGCACATCCAGTTCAAGAGAAGATGAGCGGCCGCTCATGCAATCGGCGATGAGCCTGAATATCCAGGGAGATGTTACCGCCTCCCTGCCAATCATGACGCCATCGCACCCGGTTTCATCAATTTTTATTATTGCCGCTTCAGGAGTGGTTATATCGCCGTTGCCAATGACCGGAATTGACAGATGGCGCTTTGCCAGGGCGACCAGGCGCCAGTCTGCTGTCCTTCGGAACCCGAGTTTCGCAAAACGCGGATGCAGCGTGATGAAGTCCACGCCTTCGGCTTCGAGCATGACGATGAAATCGATGAAGCTGGATTCGTCATTTCCCTCGTATCCCGAGCGCATTTTTACAGAGAGGGGCTTAAGCGTTGCTTTCCTGCATGACCGGACGATTGATCGTGCTTTTTTAATGTCGGTCAGAAGCATGGCACCCTGACCCTTCTTCACGATGTCATGGTTGGGACAGCCCATATTGATATCCACGCCATAGCATTTTGTTTCGGATAGAATCGCACACGCGTCCGCCATCACCGAGGGGTTTGCGCCTACGAGCTGGAATATTAGGGGATTGTCGAATTCTCGGAGCGTGACAAGGGGCTCATTGTGAGGCGCTCCTGCTGCAATGGCTCCGGCGCTGAGCATCTCGGAGTAGAGAACCGTCTCTGGATAGAGTTCTTTGATCACATGCCTCAGCGCGGGCGTTGAGAGTTCGGCCATTGGGGCAAGAAAGATTTTTCCAGGTAGACTGATCATGCTTTTATTATACTCGTTTGCGATGAATTGTCAATTTGATTTTTTTATACTGATTCTGAAAAAAATTTTTATCTTTTACACTTTGGAATCGTATACTATGGCAAACAAATATGAGGAGAGTTGAGGATGTTTATTGATACAACTATTTTTATTAATGCTGCATTGATGCAAAGAATATTATCTGCAGCATTGGTTTCGGGAAGGTCAAGGAATCTTGTGATTTCTTCATTAATGCAGAGACTGGCGGATGATCAAGAAAAACTTGTTAAATCGTGGAGCAGGGTCCGGTCCCAGCAGAGGGCGAAGATTAATAGCTGGCGGCGTCTGCATGTGTGTTTGAGGCAGGATGAGTATGAGTTTTTTCTTGATATGAGGAAGGCTTTTAAATGTTCTGTTTCCTTGCTTGTGGCATATGCTATAGAGTTGTATCTGGACGAAATTTTAGAAAAAATTCGCAAGGATCCCGATAACTATCGATATAAAAACTATATTGTTTCTCAAATGCTTATTTGATAATGTTGTTTGTTGGATGTACTGCTGGGGGATACCGGAAACACTCCTCACCGATACGCGAAAATTTATCAATCAGTTCGCATCGCATATTACTTGACGGCAGATGCTTTATGTATGAATACGATAACTATCACAATCAAGGAGCATAATGTGGAGTTAAAAAGGAATATAGGGCTTGTGACTGCAATGATGATCATCATTGCTGATGTTATCGGCACCGGGATTTTTATGACAACCGGCGAGGTCCTTGCAATGACCGGCAGCGCCCTTTCGGTGCTGGTGCTTTTTGGGCTAGGGGGGCTTATCGCACTGACTGGCTCGCTCTGTTATGCTGAAATGGCCACCATGTGGCCTGAGGACGGTGGAGAATATGTATATCTTAAAAAGATATACGGGCAGCTACCATCATTCCTGAGCGGATGGATATCGCTTATCATCGGATTTTCACTCGCAGCGGCCATGTCATCGATCACCGCTGTTAACTATATAAATAAGCTTTTCCCCGGCGGGGTAATAACCGGAGATTTTATGCCTAAAATTACAGCTGCGGGGATTATCATCCTTTTCAGTATTATGCACATTATTGGTGTTCAGCGGGGTAGTGCCGTACAAAACATATTAACGATACTGAAATTGCTCGTCGTATTTATGTTCATAGTCATGGGGTTTTATTTCGCTGATTGGGCTCTGTCCAGCAGGATGACTGCTACGTACACTGTAGAGGATGGTAGCTCCGTTTTTAAATGGGGATCGGCACTTATAATCATCATGTATGCCTATTCGGGATGGAATGGAACCACCTATATAGCTGGAGAGATAAGGAAACCGGAAACGAACCTACCTCGCGCACTTTTTTTCGGAGCACTCTTGATAACTATCATTTATATGGCAATGAATATCGTATACCTGATGTCTTCAACTGGCCAGGAGATCATGGCGGAGGGGAAATATACCATAGGCGCCCTTGCGGCAAAGAACCTTTTCGGTCCTTCAATAGGCCCCGTTTTTGACATCTGTATAGTTATCATCCTTCTCTCATCAGTTTCCGTGCAGATGATGATCGGACCGCGTGTCACCTACGCGATGGCGAAGGACAGGACCATCTTCAGGGCATTGGACCGCGTAAGCCCGCGTTTCCAGACGCCGGACCTGGCGATCATAGTCCAGATGGCGATAGCCGTATTCTACGTTTTTATCGGTTTCGGCGCCATCTTGAAGATGCTTATCTATATGGGGTTTGCATTGAGCATTTTTCCCCTCATGACGGTTATTGGCATGGTATATCTGAGGATCAAGGAGCCGGGCTTGGTCCGGCCTTTCAAGGTTCCTCTGTTTCCGATTATCCCGGCGATATATATTCTCCTGATGATGGGTGTTATCATTACCACGCTTATAGAAAAGACGGTGCCGTCGCTTTTCGCGATCGGCGTGGTGGCAGCCGGGATAGTTATCTATATCATACGCGTCAAGACGATGAATACATGAGGCAATCGGACGGAGTAAAAACAAAGGGGCGACGTTTATGAACATCGCCCCCTGAATCCGAGCTGATTGGCTGATACCAGAAAGGAATACTCAGTCGTGGCAGACAGCACACTTGTTGCTGATCTGGAGCGCATCATGGCAGTCCATGCACTGTCCCATCAGCATTTTTCCCTTGATCATTGCGGTGCCTGTCGAACTGGCTTTATCCCCGTGGCACGCCTCGCATCTTGATTTCATCCTCCCGTCTTCGAATTTGGCGGTCATCACGACCTTGTGGCTGAAATAGACGAGATCCGGCTGCTTGGCCCATGATGTCCATGGCCTGTCAGTGTCAGCATATGAATCAAACATTGATTTTCTTCTCGGGGTCGTGTGATCGTTGACCGCGGTAAAAGAGGCGTCCCGGGCATGGCACTGGGTACATTCACCGATTGACGGCAGGCCCTGGAACCTGCCGTTTTCGTCATATATATGACAGGTCTGGCAGTCCCGGATCTCGTATTTTTCAACGTGGGTTTTATGCATAAAGGGGATGGGCTTGGCCGCATCTGCCTGCATTATATCATTACATGATGTTCTTGATATGGCGAAGAAAATCCATGCAAAGATAAAAAAAGGTATAAAAAAAAGTAATAGTGAACGTTTCACGAAATTTCTCCTTATGTTTTATTCTTGGTTGTATATTGAAATCAGATGCCGATCGTATTGGAATCGGTATCCTTATTGATCAACCGGTATATTCCCTGGAATATATCCCATCTCCTTGAATTTCAGATCGATGTACGGAGTTGCTATGCTTTCAAGCGGGAGATACATTGTCCTGGATGTTTTTTTCTTATCCACTGTCTTGATGTATCTCTTGCACTTTTCGCATACATCGACGCGGTACTCTTCTTCATTATCAATTTCAAAGTAACGGAGGGTCTCATGGTCGGTATTTTCGCAAAACGAACAATAGACTCTTTTTGATGGCCACTGGTGGCCGCAGAAACCGCAGAGCAATGACCGCTTTCCATTATCTTCGAATATTGATAATTCTGGCATTGACCCGCAGACAGGGCAATACCCTTTGTCCCATTCATTATCTTTATCGAGATACTTCTCCATCATCTCTGAAAACATAGCCAGGGATGGCTTCATGCAGCTAAATATCACGAAGCCGAGTACTCTTCTGTCGATATTGTGGTCTTTCTCTATAGAGTTAAAGAACGCCTCGTCCTCCCTGAGAAATGCCGGGATCAGGTTTTCCGTGGCGAGCGTGCCGTTGTCGACGGCATCTATTATTTTTTTTACTGATTCTGACATGTCGCCTTCGGCCGTCAGCAGTATTTCGCAAATGGCTGAAAAAAGCTCGCCCGCTGACTCGATATCGATAATGAATTCTGAAACTTCAACAAGAGGGAATTTTTCCTTCAATTTAACGGATAAAACTTCATCCGATATCGTATACTCTTGCATCCGGATCGTTTTCCTCGAATTTTCCTGTGCGATGAAAATCCTTTCATACAGGTCCAGCATAAGCCGGTAGTCCGGTTTTATTTTTTTAACCTGATCAACCGCCTTGCTGATGTAATCGGATGTTATCACCGTACTCATTTATATCCCGTTCTCCATCTGACGCAATTATGCCATCGATGCATCCTGAGCAGGTTTTTCGTTCATCGCATTGTGATGGTACATGTCGCGCTTATGGGTAATAAGGTAGATTACACGGACGCTGCCTTCATCAAGCAGAGTGGCATCGGGAAAGTCCTTTTTCACGGCCGCCAGCCTGTTTTGTGCGAGTGCGAGCATGTCTCCTCGTTCGCCGAAGTTCATCGCGCCGGTCGGACAGGTCTTAACGCATATGGGCACGTGTCCCGCTTCCACGCGCTCAAGGCACATGTCACACTTGTTTATTATGCCTGTCTCTTCATTGCGGCGTGGAATATTATAGGGACAGTACTCCTTCATTTGCAGAAAACCGGTCTTTGATATCTTTCTGGTGCGCTCGGTAAATATGATCGCGCCGGTATCCTTGTCGATAACAACCGCGTTCTTGACATGTGCGTCGGCCGCGACCTTGCAGGGCGGCTCCAGGCAATGCCGGCACTGGTCCGGGAAAAAATTCCAGAATACGCGTTTATCGGCCTTGAACTCTGTGAAACGGACGACCTTGTAATTAAAGCAATTGAGATCGGGCGGGTTCTGGTGGCTCCCCCAGCCGAGCTGTTTGGTATGATTGGCCGGAAATTCCTGCCATTCCTTGCATGCTACCTGGCAACCCCTGCATGCGGTGCATCTTGAGGTATCTATAAAAAATGCTTTTGACATGTCTTCCTCCAATATGGTGTTGCCGGAGGGCGCGGCGCCCTCCGGCTTTCAGTCTATGCTTATGCTAATTCAGTCACTTTGTCAGCCTTACGGATGTTTACGCAGCAGGCCTTGTATTCCGGTATTGACGTGTTCGGATCGCCCGCCCATACCGTCAGGCGGTTCGTCGCATCGCCGATGCCCTTCTTGGTCCACCCGAATGCAAAAGGCATGCCGATCAGGTGCACGGTTCTGCCCTGGACCCTGAATGGGGTGATACGGACCGTTACCATGGCCACGGCCTCTACCCTGCCGCGCATGCTCTCAACGATGACCGGGTCTCCGTTTTTGATCCCTTTTTCCGCCGCGAGTTCGTGGCTTATCTCAACATAGAGCTGGGGCTCTGCCTCGAGCAGGGACGGCACGTTCCTGGTCTCGCTGCCTCCGCACCAGTGCTCTGTCACGCTGTAAGTGGTGAGCACGATCGGGAACCGCGGATCTGCCGGTGCTGCGATCTTATCCATTTCGCTGGTTGCGAGTTTTGCGCACGGGTTGTTGAGCTGCCCGGAAAATCCGTGGTTCCGCAGCGGCGTCTCAATCGGCTCATAGTGTTCCGGCATGGGCCCGTCAACAAGGCCCGTACCGTAGAGCTGGCCGAGTCCGTCTTTAAGCATGATAAACGGACTTTTACCGCCTTTCATCGCCATAGGAGGCGCGCCGCCGTCGGGGACATCCCCTTCCCATGTGGCGCCAGTCCACCTGATAACCGCGCGTGATGGATCCCACGGCTGCCCGTTGATGTCCACGGAAGCCCTGTTGTACAGGACGCGCCTGTTCATCGGCCAGCACCAAGAGAAGTTCGGATAGATGCCGATCTCTTTTTGCATCGGCGTCTGCTTCAGGCTTCTCCGCTTCATTCTGTTCTCGTCATCTGTTATGGAGCCGGCGTAGAGCCAGTTCATGCTTGCGGTCGAGCCGTCATCCGCGAGTTCGCTGAAGCCATTGACCTGCTTGCCTTTATTCGGCCCGCTGGTATAATAGCCATTTATCCGTTTCGCTACAAGCTCGGCGTCATACTTTTTATACCAGTTCAGGTTGACAAGCGGCTCTTTGAAGGTGCCGCCCTCTTCCTTATACAGGTCGATCACTTCCTTCATGATGTCGATCATGATCTGGCCCATTGATCTGGAATCGCCCATCGGGTTGACGGCCTTGTAGTGCCAGAGCACCCAGCGGCCGCTGTTGCTGATGCTCCCTTCTTTTTCGGCCCTGTGGCATGAGGGGAAGAGGAACATCTCGGTCTTGACCTTTTTCGGATCCACCCCGGGAGCATGCCAGAAATCCGTTGTCTCGTTCTGGTGGATCTCCGCCATGTAGAGGAAGTCCAGGTTTTCCAGGGCTTTCCTGTTCTTATTCGTGTTCGGCAGGGATTGTGCCGGGTTTGTGGCCCATATCGATCCGCCCTTGATTTCACCCTTTAACATCTTTTCCATTATATAGATGTAGGAATAATCCCCGTCGCGCTCGCTCTTCGGAATGTCGCCCTTGGGGAGCCAGTTGTAGCCGAAATCGTTTTCCTTGGTGGCATTCTTGCCGAAGAAGCCCTTTAAATAGCTGACAATGTACTTCGGTCTGTTCTGCCACCAGTTAACGCTGGTTGATTCATTGGTAAGGGGTGTGGTCTTTTTCTTGTATTCTGCCAGCGTGGGCATGTTGGCCCTCGGCAGCGGGAGATAGCCGGGCAGCACATGGTAGAGTATGCAGTGGTCCGTTGATCCCTGAACGTTCGGCTCGCCCCTGAGGGCATTGATGCCGCCGCCGGCTACCCCTATATTGCCGAGGAGCAGCTGCACGATGCCGCTGGTGCGGATGTTCTGCACGCCGACCGTGTGCTGGGTCCAGCCCAGGGCGTAGAGGACCGTTCCCGCCTTGTCCGCTTTTCCGGTCGCTGTAAAGGCTTCATATACCTTCAGAAGATTGTCAGGCGACACGCCGGTGATGTCGGAAACCTTCTGGATGGTGTAGCGGGAAAAGTGCTGCTTCAGCATATTAATGACGCAGCGAGGATGCTGGAGCGTCGGGTCCTTTCGTATCTGTCCCTTTTCATCCACGGCAAACTGCCAGTTCTTTTTGTCGTACAGTTTTGTCTGCGGGTTAAAGCCCGTGAACAGGCCATTGTTGAATGAAAAATTGTCATTTACTATAAACGACGCGTTCGTGTAATTTTTTACATAATCCTTGAAATACTTGTTGTTCGTGAGGATATAGTTGATCATCCCGCCCATGAATGCGATGTCCGTTCCCGATCTGAGCGGCACATGGAAATCGGCCCGCGCTGAAGTTCTTGAAAATTTTGGGTCAACGTGGATGACTGTGGCGTTTCTTTCCTCTTTCGCTTTCATGACCCATTTGAAGCAGACCGGATGATGCTCCGCGGCATTACTTCCGATTATAAGGCAGCAGTCTGTATTCTTGATATCGATCCAGTGATTCGTCATTGCTCCGCGACCGAATGATTCCGCCAAACTGGCGACGGTGGCGCTGTGTCAAATACGGGCCTGGTGATCGAAATTGACAATCCCCAGGGCACGCTGGGCCTGGACAACGATTGAACATTCTTCGTTGCTCATCTGGGATGAGCCGGCATGGAACATCGCATCGAGGCGGTTGACCTTCTGGCCGGCCTCGTTGGTGGAGACGAAATGCTTGTCGCGCGTGTCTTTTATCCGGCGCGCCAGGGTTTCAACCATCCAGCTGTAGCTCTTTTCTTCCCACTTATCGCTGTAGGGGGCCCGGTAGAGCGGCTTGGTTACACGGTGGTGGCTGTTGATCATTGACATCATAGTCGCGCCTTTCGCGCAGAGCGCGCCTTCGCTGATGGGGTAGCCCGGGTCGCCTTCGGTGCTGACGACCTGGCCGCCTTTAACATGAGCGATAAAGTGGCAGCTCACTGAGCAGAACGGACATATGGAAATGACCTCTTTTGCCCCTTTTATTTTCAGTTTTTTCGCATAAGATTCCGTAACAAGATAGTTTATACCCAGGCCGCCGAGAGCTAGTGCCCCGGCCCCTGCGCCCGCCATCTTCAAAAAATCCCGGCGTGAATAATTCATTGATGACTCCTCCTGAAGAACATTATTTTTGTTAAAAATGAATGTAATACAAACAGATTATCCGAGAAGGTTATTGTCAATATAAATTTTTTAATAGTCAAATATACGATTATGTTAATTTTAACAAGTCATTTGAGGATTTATGTTCTGTTAAAAATAGCATATTATTTTATCTTCTTCTTTATTTCAGCTAGAATGAGTTTATATATAATTACCCAGTTATGATTGTTAATGATATTAATATTGACGTCATGCACAAATGGCTGCGCATAACTGATAGTATTGAAATTTTCTTTTGGAAGAAATGATGAATTCTCCTGTGCAAAATCCTCTCATAGTTATTACAGCGGAAAGAGGGGGTGGCAAGACGGGCTGTATTAAGAGAACCATATCCTTCCTGGTAAGCAATGGCATCCCATATTCGGGCTTTTACGCGGAGGGGATCTGGGCAGGGAAGGAGCGCCATAGCTTTACTCTGAATATCATGCCCGAAGCGGAACAGATACCGCTGTGTGATCGAACAACGGAATCATGGATTCCTTACGGCCGGTTCAGGTATAATCCGGTGGCATTGCATAAGGGAGCCAGAGCTGTCGAACGCGCCAGGCCTGGTGCAATAATCGTCATGGATGAAATCGGCCTGCAGGAGCTGTCGGGGCGCGTATGGTCTGAAACATTTGATCGAGCACTGCTTAAAAAGGATAACCCCATGATCGTTTCGATACAGCGACAGTATCTGGATGCTATCATGAAAAAGTGGGATTTGAAGCGAGCGCATATTTGTGATGGCAGCAGACATGACTGGAATGAGTCGTGGCCTGACATTGTTGAGTTATTGCATAATTTCAGTATTGACAGCTTTCATGTGTGATCATTTAGAAGTATATCGTCGGATTTTATTGATTAATTATTCCCTTCGCCTGCATTTTTTTTTAAGATTCGATAAAAAAACGCCTAATATCCCCTGCAAGGCATAATAAAAACAATTTCTTGTTGACAAAAACCTCTGTGAAAAAAAATTTAATACATGTTATAATTTGTAATTAATGGTAATATTTTGTTATTATTAATTCTTTTTATAATGTCTGGCGCTGTGATTTTTGCCCTACGGCTTAAGCCGCATGCCAGAAGTACATGCCAGTATATAGATAAATAAATTATAAGGTGATGTGATGAATTTTAACACTACGTCTGAATCAGGCACAGGCTCTTCATCAATGTTCGATTATGTATGCAGCGCTCTTTTACTGGGTGCGGTGTGGGGATTTTTCGAGGTCTTTTTTAAGGACGTGCTCGCGATGGGAGGAAAGCCGTATACAGCGGCCCTCACTTCAGGAATTGGCGTAATGATAATGGCGGCGGGGTATGCCCTGTTCAGAAGGGCGTGGATTGCTCCGATGATTGCGCTGTTCTCGATAGCGGCAAGGATGATCGTCGTACCAGTGCTGGGGTGTTCGCCGATGTGCCGCGCGAATGCCGTTGTTGCTCTTGCCCTTCTGGGCCTATTTTCCGGCGCGGCATTTTACGCATCATCAAAAACGAAAAAGCATATTTTCTTAACCGGTGGTCTGAGCGTCGGAACCGGGACGCTGCTTTCCGGTATATCTTTCTATTATGCGGGCCTGGCCTGCGCGCCATGCCAGTATCTCTCAAATTTTCAGGCAATAGGCGGTCTGTCAAGCTTCATAGCCATGGAAGTTGTCTACTGGATCGCGTTCACGGTGATACTTTTTTATCCCGGTTACGGTGCCGGAATGTGGATCGCTTCCGCTGTCGAATCCGTAAAGAAAAGCAGGCCGGTTCCCTATTATGCCGGCATGCTCTGTGGGAGCTTCATTCTTATCCTTCTGACGGGCCTGATACTCGCGCAATAGTTTTATCATGGCTGAAAAGTACTCTGCCGGTGGCGGGTGTCTTTTCAGCCATCTAAGACGTTTTCTGCCATTACCCGCGGCGAACAAGGAAGATATTCCGATATATGGGCGCGTCTAAAAATTATCGACTGGATAAACGCATGGCACAACAAACATTGAGAAAATTGACTTCCGAAAACAGGATGACCGAGTGCGGCCTGGATGAATATATGCGCATCGCGAAAGAATTCCATGGAAGCGTCGCGCCGGGACTTCTCATCGGGGGATTCATGGTTGATTGCGCATTGAGGAACCTGCCGCAGGGCGAGTTTTTTGACGCCATAGCGGAAACCCGGGCCTGTCTTCCGGACGCAGTACAACTCCTCACTCCCTGCTCAACCGGAAACGGATGGCTGAAAGTGATGGATTTCAGCAGGTTTGCCGTGTGCCTGTATGAAAAGACAACCGGCGAAGGGGTGCGGGTGTTTATCGAGTCCTCAAAACTGGAACAGTGGCCGGAAATAAAAACCTGGTTTTATAATCTTAAACCGAAGAAAGAGCAGGATTCCCATCTTCTCATATCACAGATCAGGGAAGCGGGCGCGGGGCTGTTCGGAATAAAAAAAATTACAATCCGGCCTGAATATTTAAGCCGACACGCGCAGGGGGGCCGCATAGTCAATTGCGCCTCATGCGGCGAAGCGTTTAAAACGAATGGCGAGACGCACTGTCCCGCGTGCAGGAGCGGCGGTCCGTACGGCGAAGTGACGCGTCAGGTGTCAGCAGTTTGCTGATAAACAGCAGACTGCATGTAATACATGGAGGTATCGCCGTTTTTTGAAGCTGAAGACGGGAACAATTTCCTTCATCCGGGCACGGGCATATTATGAAGAATATTAAAGCGGTAATCAGGATCCACGCGTGGATTGAATCGGAACGGGGGATGATCCTGGGTCCCGGCAGGGCCATGCTGATCGAAAATATTGAGAAATACGGCTCCCTGCAGAATGCAGCGAAAAAAATGGGCATCTCATACCGTGCCGCCTGGGGCAGGATCAAAAAGACGGAGGAAGTGCTCGGATACAAATTGCTGGAAAAAAATCCGGGCGGTTACCAGCTCTCCCCCCTGGGGAAAGAGCTCCATGACAAGTACGTGGCGTGGTATAAAAAAATCGAGAATTATGCGCTGAAAGAATCGAAAACCGTTTTCCCCTGGGTTTCCACGCCGTACGAAGGAGATGAGTGAGCACGGAGACGGCTGCTACTTCACCCGCTCCGCCGTCATCAGGTTCGACTTGCCCTCCTGATACACATACCCGTAGCTGAACGGGAGCTTGCCTGTTGATTTCTCGTCCATTTCCTTCTTTAAATCGTTCTGCATGCGGTTTGCGAAAAGACCGATCGGCCCGTTGTAGTAGCCATGAAAGGCCAGTTTCCACTCGCCGGGCTTGAAGTACCTGAGGGGTATTCCCGAGTCATCCTGGACGAGGTACCTTGCTGACGCAAGTATCGCGGATCGTATTTTCGTGAATTTTATCTTGTCGTTATGCATCAGGTAAGACGCCGACTTGATCACGACGGCATAGGGGCCTTCTTTCTTTATATACGGGATAAAGTTTGGAGAATACGTATTCAGTGCGTTGTCAATGACGTTGAGCATGTAATATCGCACTGTCTGCTTTTTCCCCCGAGATTTTCGGAATGATATCTCCACGCCGGGGATTCGGGATTTCGGAGGGTTCTGCCAGTCGATTCTGTCGTCCGAGGGCATGCCCGGGACGACCTCGCTTTTATCATTGATCGCGATCTTTTTCGCGTCGATGATTTCGTATCCGTTTGTGGAGAGAAAATACATGATGATGCCGGCGATGCTGCTGAAGGATTTGTTGCTCATCTCGGCAGCCATGCCCTCTGTCTTGAAGAAGTTCATGTGCAAGATATCGCCCAGCGAGACCCTGAGGCCGTTGAGGCCGCGGTTGATCTGGTCGAAGGTGAGCGAATGGGGGTCCGGGACGGTTCCCGGCGGCTCGAGTCCGAAAAGGATGTAGGTGGTCGCTTCAGGGAAGAAAGTGAGCGCGTTCATAATGTCCGGTCCGCTGAAGGGATACAGGACGGCTTTGGGATAGCGGGCCGGTCTGTGGTCGTCCCACCACCCGCGTATTTTTTTCAGGTTCGGCTTCTGCAGCCTGTTCCATGACGATTCCATCTGCCGGCGGTATGCTTTATAGAATGCCGTTTCAGCGTAGGCTGAAAGCGTTGAATCTTTCGGGAGCTCTTTTCCGGCAAACAGGAGCGCCGCCTCGTTCAGCCGTGAAGGCACATCGCTCTGGGCGAAGCCGTTATCCTGTTTCACGCAGTTTGAAAAAAATCCGAGCAGAATAATGCTCGATATCAGTGCAACGGTTTTTTTCCTGAAACGTTTCATGCATGGTCTCCATGAGTGCGTGTTGCGCCGGTGTCCGACTCTGGGTATATAGGTTTCGTCACGGCGTACTGTCAAGCTTTTATGGCCGGGCGGTATATTTTTCTTGACTAAATTTGATTATGCCGTCAGCCTGTTGAGAACATTTACACG
The DNA here is from genome assembly GCA_016928865.1 of Spirochaetota bacterium. Lineage (GTDB taxonomy): Bacteria > Spirochaetota > UBA4802 > UBA4802 > UBA5550 > RBG-16-49-21. The sequence continues at coordinate 25,741 of JAFGJX010000110.1, read as the reverse complement.
GCATCCCTCGCTCTTTTGCGGCGCGTGCCATGGAATGCATGATATAGTTCTGGTGGGCACCATGGTCAAGAAAAATCTGGCGAAGTTGGTTCTCTGTGCGGCGGCGGCCGGGCTGCTTCTTTCCGGATGTGCCAGGATCCCGGAGAAGCTGATATCACCGACCTTGAAGATAGAGCCGTTCGTTGAGAATAATGCCCCCGCGTATAAATTCATGCTCTCCTCCGGTATTCAGAACGAAAACAGCGACACCGTGTTTCTGAATATGAAAGGGGTTATCTTCTTCAATGGCCCGGGTAAATCAGATGATCGTATTTTTAGCGTGCCGTTCGAGCTCCCCGTGGTGCTTCCTTTCGATACCGGCATCATCGAGATTGAGAAGACCTATCCGGAGGCAGAGATAATTCCGCTCATTCGATTTCTCGGCTCTGACAAGGATAAGCTTGCTGCGGACAGATCACTGGAACGGTCTTTTGGCGATGACAAAACTATCGGCTTTGAGTTGACCGGATATGAAAAAAGGGATATCCTGGAAGTGTTGAAGGATAAAGTGGATGAAAAAAATTAATGACGGTAAAATATACCTCTCGATCGCCATCGTCACCCTGACGATAGCGGTAATCCTGGCGGCTATATCATTTTACTCCATCCTTGTTGTCGAACCAAAGGTGGAACGCCTGCTCGCTGATCAGAGCGATGGTAGCACGAGCCACAAGCAGGCATACCTCCTTCTCAGAGACCCGCAGCTTTTCGCAGGATATGGCTATTTTGACGCGGAGGGGATCACGATCAGGAACTCTCTGTCCTTTTTCGACAAGCGGATCTATTCGGGTGAAGAAATCGATTCCACGCGCACCCCGTACCTCGAGCTTTTACTGGAAAGGCGAAAAAAAGGCTCTGTGCTGGGCAGAAACACCATGGTGTTTTTTCTGCTTCTTTCCCTGGTGTTTTTTCTGCTCGCATTTCAGGAAAAAAGGGCCGCGCGCGCATAGGGTACCTGTACATTTTCCTCTTGACAATGTCGCTTTCGGGGACGGATACTATTCACCGTATGACATCATCCGTGCTTTTATCACAGAGCAGGAAGCGTGGAAGACCCAGAGTTTCTAGCAGATTACTCGACGCAGGGGAGTTTTTCCCGTAGTAAAGGCCGAATGAGTATGACTCAAGTAACTGCTGCCAGCATGTGATTCATGAAAAAAAAGATTATGGTCATCGACGATGAAGAGCCGATCCGCAGGCTTCTCTCCAGGATCTTGAGCGGCTCCGGGTATGACGTGGTAATGGCTTCAAATGGTCAGGAAGCCCTTGAACGGCTCGAGAATGTTTCCGTGGACCTTATCATGCTCGATATGAACATGCCGAAGATGGATGGCCTGAGCTTCCTCCGAAAAGTAAAAGAGAGTGATATCACGCATGTGCCTGTTCTAATGGTTTCAGGTGAGGCGAATCCCGAAAATATCGTCGAAAGCTATAAGCTGGGAGTATACGATTTCATCAGGAAGCCGGAGCAGAAGGAAGTGATGCTCAAGCGGGTGGAAAACGGGCTGAAGATCGGTGAAATGATCAATTTCAACGAGTTCATCCGGGTCGAGCTCCTGATGGCTCGCAAGCTCCAGAAGTATCTGTTTCCCGAGCCCTCAATGCATACGGACCGGGTGAAGATACATACCTGGTCCATGCCTCTTTCCGATATCGGGGGTGACCTGTATGACTATGTCATATTTCGCGATGATCGGATCATATTCTTTGTCGCTGATGTCTCGGGTCACAGCATTTCCGCGTCGCTGTATACGGCAATCGTGAAGATGGTTTTTCGCAATGCGCTGCAGAAAGCGGCCGATCCGGGGGACCTGCTCACCATCATGAACCGCGAGCTGTCAGGCAACCTGCCGATCGAGTCATTTGTCACCGCCTTCTGCGGTCTCTTTGATCCGGTTAAGCGGCAGCTGCTTTACTCCAACGGCGGCCATCCAAAGCCGTACTGCCTCATTGACGATGAAATAATTCAGCTTGAAGGGAACGATTCATTTCTTGGCCCTATTGTAGACGCAAAATACGCTACTCATACTCTCGATCTGCGTAAAGGCGCGAGTGTTCTCGCCTATACTGATGGAATTCTCGATCTCATGAGTGATGAAGACAAGCTCGTAGGTCAGAAAATGCTTCTGGATGTCCTGCATACCCGCGGGAAAAGCCCGCTGGATAAATTCAGAATGATTCAAAAATACGTCACCGGCCCGGATGTTGCGGTAGTGGACGACTGCACACTGATGTTGATGGATTTCCAGTAAACTATGCTGAAAATGTCGGGTCTTTTTTAATCAGGATTTCCTTTATTTTGGCATCCCCCGCTGAAAAGTAGACAATGGGAGATTCCATCAGCGAATATTCATCTATTAATCGTATAAAGTCCTCGTCGCGCTTAAGATCGATAAGGTCGATTTCCCTGAATTTTTTGTTGCCGATAAATATTGCTTTCATGTCACATCCTAATAAGATAATAGAGGCGGCTTCACACTGTTATTCCAGCAAGTCATACGCCGGCATCCAGAAGGAAGAATATTAATAAAGTATGAATAAAGAAAAAATGCCGGTCATGGTAAGCGTTCAATCTGTCGCAAGGGTACAATGATTAATTTATTTGTCCAGCATTTTTATCGAGAAATTTTTTTTAGGGAGAAAAATTTCTCGATAAAAAATAATTTCGTTATGTCTGATTGGTCGGGCTGGAAATGTTCTCCATGCGGTCAAGGAGATTTTTAAAAAAAATTTTTCATGATGTCCTATCTGCAATCTGTAATCTCCTCATGTGCATAAGGTGCCGCAATGAGGCGAGAGCTATGGCCGTGGGCCGCCGCTACTCGGGATACCGGTACGAAATCCCGTCTGGTCCGGGGCGCTGGGGGGTGTGGCAGGAGGTTTGTTCCACTCATTGCGGCGTGAGCTGTGGTTCTCCCGGCGATTGGCCGGCTTTCCATGATGAGGCCATAATATTAAATTTACGATTGACTTTTAAAAGTACGTAACTATTAATTGACCACAAATTTATGTCTGTTTATCTTGCCGGCAGGTTGTTTGTAGCATGAAATCTATTCGAAAATTGGCCCTCACCTGTGTATGCATGGCGATGTTTCTGTTTTCCATTTCCGGTGCGCATGCATTCAAGTTTGATTTCACAACGGTGAGTGATGTCGTAGACGATATCAAAAAGAATTTTGGCTCAATCGATTCTTATCAGGCGAATTTCAGCATACTCACGGAGAAAAACGGCAAGACGACCCGCCAGACCGGCACGATCAAGTACAAGGCCAATAACAGGCTTTCTATCGAATTCAGCCAGCCGTACGGCCAGAAGATAGTGTCCAACGGAAAAACGATGTGGATCTATATCCCTTCCATGAACGTGGTGGCGGAGCAGGACCTCGATCCGGAATCCGGGATATTTACCGCAGGGACCAGGAACGGCCTGAACTGGCTCTTTTCAAAATATCATTACCGGTTCGCATCAAAGGAGCAGCCGGAAGTGCAAAATGACGGCACGAAGCGATATACCCTGATCCTCAAGCAGAAGGAGAGCCGGAGCGGATACCGGAAGATGAAGCTATGGGCGAACGAGCGGTATTTCATCGTCCGCGCACAAGGCGAAACATCAACCGGCAAGAAGGTGGACATCACCTTCACCGATCTTAAAACGAACATCTCCATGCCGAACGGTATATTCAAAATGGACATACCATCGCAGGCCCGTGTCATAAAAAATCCAATGATATCAGAGGAGTAGCTATTGGAAAGCATCGGTGAAAAGTTACGGCAGGCACGTGAGGCCAGAAAAATAACCATCCGGGATGTCGTAAAAGAGACCAATATCAGCCCGGTATACCTCCAGGCTCTTGAGGAGGAGAAGTTCGATAAATTCCCGAGCGAAACCTATCTTATAGGCTTTCTCCGTTCCTATGCGGAATTTTTGAAACTCGATGTCGAAGCGATCGTCCAGTCCTACAAGGGATATAAAATTGGAGAGAGCGCCACTCCTCTCGAGGAGCTCACCAGGCCGACCAAGTCTAATTTCAGCATGGCGGCTTCGTCCTTCATGAACAAGAACAGAAATATCATCCTGATTGCCGGCGTTGCCCTCGTATCCCTGCTGGTCATCTGGGGCATCAAGTCGCTGGTCACTACCGATATCGATGTGTCAGAGGGCGATTCTACGGATGTTATAAAGGAAGAATACGTAAAAAACAAGGAACATGAGATCGAAAACCTCAGGAATCTTCAGCTCTCAAACAACAAGGGCTTTATCCTTGTTTACAAGAACGAAGCGGTCCAGTTCCTGGTCGAGAACAAGGAAATTGTATTTCTTTTGAAAAGCATTGAAGGAGAGTCCGCCTCCATTGAGCTGCTGCCCGGCAAGAAGATCGTGAAGCTCAACATGGAAGACCCGCGTACTCTCGCCATCGAGGAGTGTCCGCGGGATGTGACCTTTACCCTGAAGGGCCTGACCGAGAACCGGGCCAAGATCATGGTTTCGCTCGGCGAAATGAAGGAGGCGGAAGGAGCCGGCGTGGCTGCGAGCGATTTCGGGACCTCTGTCGCCGACAGCACGAGCGTGGTGGCCCAGAACCGCCAGAGCTTGAAAATTGTATTCGAGGCTGAATTTGTCCAGAAATCTTTTATCGAGCTCTACCTTGACGGTGTCCGGAAGGTACGCGGTTTTATCCCCGAGGGGCAGGTCGAGCGCTGGGAAGCGACCGAATATATCCAGATCAAGATCGGAAATGCCGGAGGCATAAAAAGCCGCATTAATGGCAAAGAATTTACATTCGGTGCGTCCGGGCAGGTAGCGAATAAGGTCATTACCTGGAAAAAGGACGTCAAGAACCCGAATCTCTATCATATAGTCGTTAAAGACTGGTAAACGCGCGGCCTTACCGCGCTCATGATATATGAAACCATTTCTGCGATTGTCCCCCCCGTCCCCCGGAGGGGGCGCGAAGGAAAGCGTCCATAACTATAAACCTGTAATTTAATCAACCATCATTATAATCCGTGCCCCCTGCGGGGGACAGGGGGGAATTCTCAAAGGGCTGGAGATATAGTTCCCGCTTTTTTCATCAATAATCTTGCGAAGCAGTAAAGAATCGGTTAAACCCGTGTTTCAATCACAAGACATATCTTTCCATATTATATCCCTCGGCTGCGCGAAAAACCAGGTCGATTCGGAACGAATCAACGGCGCACTGCTGTCCGCCGGCTACCTTCCGGCTGAATCGTCGGAACATGCGGATATCATCATCATCAATACCTGCGGCTTTATCACCGACGCAAAGGAAGAGTCGATAGCGATGATTTTCGACGCGGTGGAGCAGCAGAAGTCGTCCGGGGAAAGCAACATGAAGCCGTTTTTCCGGGAGGGCAGGGTGCTGTCCCGTGATTTCGGACGCAGGGTCGTGGTCGTTGGGTGTCTCTCCCAGCGCTATCCCGAGGCGCTGGAGATCGAGATCCCGGAGATCGATTTTCTGGTCGGAGTGCCCGACGGCAGGTTCGTCGAATTGATGAGCGGGAAACTCCATGTTGCGGTTGCGCCGCCGGCGGTACGGCGCGCGCCGCTGCTGCCGGGTCTCTCCTATTCTTATATTAAGATAGCGGAAGGGTGCTCACACCGCTGCTCCTACTGCGCGATTCCGCTTATTCGCGGGACGCACGAGTCGTTTCCGCCCGAAATGGTGCTCGATGACGCCCGCGCCGAGGCAGACCGCGGCGCCAGGGAGCTCGTCATCGTGGCGCAGGACATCACGGCGTATCGGCGGGAAGACACGGGACTGCCCGGGCTGGTGGGCTCCCTGTGCCGCCTTCCCGGCGTTGAGTGGGTCCGTCTCATGTACTGCCATCCCGATCATGTTGACGAAAGCGTCATCTCCATCTTCGAGCGTGAGGAGAAGGTGGTGCCCTATATCGACATCCCCTTTCAGCATGTGAGCAGGCGGATCCTGCGCTCCATGGGCCGGAAGGGCGACGCAGCAGCCTGCCGCGCGGTCATCGAACGGCTGCGGGAGCGGGTCCCGGACATACGAATCCGCTCAACCTTCATGACCGGGTATCCGGGAGAGACCTGGGAGGAGTTTGAGGAACTGCTTGCCTTCCTGGAGTGGGCGCAGCTCGACCGCGTGGGGGCCTTCGTCTTTTCCCCGGAAGAGGGCACCCGCGCCGCGGGCCTGGGCGGCCAGGTGCCGGAACGGGTCAAGAAGGACCGCCATGACAGCCTCATGTCCCTCCAGCGTGAAATATCGGAGCGGAAACTGGCGGGCATGATCGGAGATGTCGTCAGGGTGCTTGTTGAAGAACAGATCGATGAAACAACCTGGGCCGGAAGAACGGAGTACGACGCGCCCGAGGTAGATGGTATTTTTTACTTGACCGCACGTAATGTCCGGATACACTCAATTGTCAATGCGCGTGTTACCGGCTCCACCGAGTATGATTGCATCGGCGAGCATCTCCCGTAGCCGTATACCGGCGCGCTTTTCGGAGCATGATGTGAAGATACCGACATTTATATTCAATATACCGAACCTCCTTTCTCTGTCACGGATCGTGCTGATTCCGCTGCTCATCTATCTTCTCTACATGAAGCTATGGCTGGCGGCGCTTATCCTGTTCGCCATTGCGTCGCTCACCGACATGCTTGACGGATGGAGCGCCCGGAAGCTCAACCAGGAATCCGATTTCGGCGTTTTCATCGATCCGCTGGCTGACAAGTTCCTGGTCATATCGGTGCTGGCCGCGCTCATGGTCCTCGATCCCTATCTCGAAATTTTCGATTTCTGGATGATCCTGGTGATCGTGGGACGGGACGTTCTGATCACGGTCATGCGTTACCTTGCCATCAGGCGGGGCCAGGTCCTGCGCACCAGCAGGCTGGGGAAGGTCAAGACAGCGTTCCAGATGGTCTCCATCGTCATCATCATCATGATCTACTTTGTAAGAAAAGAGGGTATATTCATCACGCACAGGTCAGTTCCCTACTGGATACTGGTCGGCGTCACGATACTGACGGCGCTCTCCGGACTGCGGTACCTGGCCACCAACTGGCGCCTCCTGCTGCCGGAAAAACCGAAAAGGGAAGATAGCAATCCGGCATGAAAATCAAGGAACTCCTGTTTACCGCCTTTTACGCCGGGTACAGCCCGGTTGCGCCCGGGACGGCGGGATCCCTGGTCGGCATGGCAATCTACTTCATCGAATACCTGATTTTCGGGGAGAGGAGCTGGATCGTGAATCTCATTGTGATACTCGTCCTCTTCTATCCCTGCACCGTTCTCGCCGGAGAGGGCGAGCGGTTTTTCGGCACGAAAGACCCTTCGCCGGTAGTGATTGACGAGGTGATCGGATACTGGATCAGCGTCATGTTCTTTCCTTTCAACGTCAAGATAGCGCTTTCCGCGTTTGTTATTTTCCGGATACTCGACGTTGTCAAGCCCTGGCCTGCGGGCCGCCTGCAGCGGCTCAAGGGCGGCCTTGGAATTATGATTGACGATTCCGTTGTTGCGGTTTATACATTCCTGATACTTCTGGCCTCAATCCTGGCTCTCAAGTTTTTCAATATTAATATTTATTGACAGGGGGAGGACCGCGAGGAGCCGCTGAACACTATGAAAGCTATTTTCCGGATACAACTGGCAGTCTGCATGATTCTCGCGTTTTCCGGCGTTTTATACGCCGCTGAAAGCGGGACAACAGAAAAAAAACCTGATGACACGGATTATTGCGTCGCCTGCCACGAGGGGCTGCCGCAGCCGTTATTGCAGCGACCCGCGGTTGCATGGAAGTCCAGCATCCACGCCGGCGAAGGGAAGAAGTGCTCGCTCTGTCACGGCGGCGATCCCGGCGTAAACGACAGGATAAAGGCGAAAAGCCGGCTCGCGAACTATATCGGCAGGCCGGATAAAAAGACGATCCCCGGGTTCTGCGGACGCGAGGGGTGCCATGCCGCCGCACTGGACCAGTTCAGGCGGGGGCCGCACCATACTTCCGTACAGAAGGATGGCGAACCCGGCTGCGTATTCTGCCACGGCGCGCATAACGTCTCTCGTTCCTCTCTCAAGATCATCACGGCTAAATCATGCTCGTCGTGCCATCCTGCCGACTATTCCAGGGAGATCGTTTCCATGATCGGCGGCATGGACCGCTCCATCGCGGGAATAGATGCCGGCCTGAATGCGCTGACCGACAAGCATGCGGATGTCACCGTGATGAAGGAGCGCCTCGACAATATCCGGCACCTCTTCAACCAGATGGTCCATGCTTTTTCCAAAAATGAGATGGCCAGTTCCCGGAAGATCATTGAGATGGAGATCACAAGTCTTGAATCAGAATCCAAATCCAAGGTTGCCTCAATGCGGAGGCTGGATATCCTCTATATCGCCATGGTTACGTTCGGCCTGGCCATAATCGTCGGGATGTCGTTCTATATCCTGGTCATGTACAGCAGAAGAAAGAAGTGACCGCACGATGTTCAGGCATCTCTTCAATACCGAGAAACTGAAATATATTCGGGGCGGGAAGCCGGATGTCGGCTGCATCCTCTGCGCTATCAGGGACGGTCACCCCGGCGTGGAGAGCCTCGAGGTTGCCCGACGGGACGGGTTTATCGTGTCAGTCAACCTGTATCCCTTTAATCCGGGACACCTGATGATATTCCCTGTCCGGCACGTGACCGCAATTGGAGAGCTCACTGACGACGAGGCCCTGGGTATGCACCGCCTGCTTGCCGATACCCTGGCGATCCTCCAGGGCGAGTTCCATCCGGACGGCTTCAACGTGGGATACAATCTCGGAAAACAGAGCGGGGCCAGCATCCCGCACCTGCATCAGCACGTGGTTCCGCGCTACGGCAACGAGGTCGGCTTCCTTGATGTTCTGGCCGGCACCAGGCTTGTGGTGGTGAATCCGGTCGATGCCCGGGACCGCCTGCGGAAGAGGTTCAGCGGCGAGTAGCGCCGGCGCTTTTACAGAAATGTACGCGCCATGTGAAGAAATACTCTGACCTTCGTCGCCTCATGATCAGGATTGTGTCACATACATGGTGAATCGGGCGGTTGTGCGCTTTTTCAGATTCCGGGGAAAATTGTTATTGAATTTATTGTCATCCGGGCTATTTTTTAAAATCCCTTAATATTATGGCGCCCGACTCCGAGCTGGCGGGTCGAGCCGAAAAAAAATACCGATGATATTTGTTGACCTCTCAACATTTTTTCAGGCCCTGAAGTGCGTTTTCTCGCGCAGGTGGCGGTCGCCGCGGCGGATACTCTGGACCTTCATATCGCTGTTTGCCGTGACCGCGGTCTATCTGCTAAACTCTTTCTGCCGCCTGCTGGACGAGCTGCTTTTTCCCGGCTACCGGAAGGTGACGGTGCGGCGGCCGCTTATCATTACCGCCAATCCGCGCAGCGGCACCACTTTTCTCCACAGGCTCCTCAGCCTTGACAGGGAGACCTTTGCCTGTTTCAGTCTCTATCAGACGATTTTTCCCTCGATCGTCATGTACCGGTTATTCTCTCTTTTGGGAAAGATAGACGGGTGCTGCGGAAGGCCTTTTTCGAAATGCCTTGCGTGGATGGATCGCCGCTTCTTCGGAGGGTGGAACGGCATACATTCGATCGGTCTCGAGCGTACCGAGGAGGACGAAGCGCTGTTCCTGTTTAATTTCGCGACCCCGGCACTGTACATGCTCTTCCCGTTTTTTCGCGAGGTACCGGCCCTCAGATTCGGCGACCGGCTCCGGGAGCGAAAGCGAAAGGCCCTGGCACGGTACTACGAGGCAAGCGTCAAGCGCTTCCTGTACGCGTCCGGGGGCGGGAACAGGATTTTCCTCGCCAAGAGCGTGCTCTTCTCCAGCCGGATGAAGATCATTACCGGACTTTTCCCGGACGCGCGGGTCGTGTACCTGGTCAGGAATCCTTATGAGGCCCTGCCGTCCACCATCGGCCTGTTCACGGCGATGTGGAGGGTCCACTCACCCGATATACCCAGGAATTCCGAGGAGTCCCGCGAGTGGGCGCGCCTCTGCATCGATTATTTCCGTTATTTCAATGCAAACCGTGACCTCCTGGATTCGCGCCTCATGACCGTCAATTATGATGACCTGAAAAGGAACCCGGCCGGCGTCGTAAAGCGCATCTATCGCACCTTCGGCATCACCCTGGGTCCGGCATTCGCGGATAGGCTTGACAGGGAGAGCGTCAAAAATAATAATTTCAGGAGCAATCACAGCTACTCACTGGAAGAATACGGGATAGAACGCGATTGGGTCTACCGCGAGCTGAAGGATATGTTCGATGAATACGGTTTGAAGCGATGACCCCGGCGTCATCGTACTATCAGGCAAGGAGAGGAATATGCAGCAGAAAGAAAAGGACATCAAGATAGAAGTCAAGGTCGATGAGAACGTCGCAGGGGGAATATTCACAAATTATTCGAATATCAGCCATTCGCCCGAGGAATTTGTGTTCGATTTCATCTTCGTGCACCCGGCGCCGCCGCCGGGGTTTGGCAAGCTCATGACCCGGGTGCTCGTAACGCCGGGACACGCAAAGCGGTTTTTGACGGCGCTTGGCCAGAATATCAGGGAGTACGAGGAGCGCTTCGGCTCGATTGACATGCACGCCAGAACTGACAACGGCGGGAGCGTACAGTAAGCCATGATGCCCGATCGCTTCGGCATGATACGGGCCGCGGCGCCCGTACTGATAGCGGCTGCCATGGTCTGCGCCGCTGGCGGGTGGAACGCCCGCCAGGGCCCTGCCTGCCCGGGCGGTGCCCGGCTTTTTGCGCGCGAGCTCACGGAGGGGGAAAAAAATTTTTTCAATCTCGAGGCGCATTATACCAAGTGGAGCGAGGGGCTGTTCGGGAGCCGCAGATATCACGAGGGCAGGCTCTGGCGGTTCCTGGTCAAGCTTGTCGGGAAAGAGATCACCACCGGGCATGATTTCATGCTCTCGTCCCCTGAAGGGGTGTACGAGAAGACCGTGGTCTGCATCTTCCCGTCCTGCCAGTGGCTCTATATACACGGAGACCTGGAGGAGGAGTCGGTAGCGGCCTTACCCGGCACCGATTATGCGTCCATCAAGGAGTGGTGGCGTTCGGGGAGGACGGTCGCGGTTACCGGGAAGGTCAGAAAATTCAAGCTTGACTGGGACAGGCGGGGCGATACTCTGCACCTCTGGCTCGAGAAGGTGACGCTCGTATACGGGAACGGAGAAAAAAAGCCGGGCCGGTAAATATTTTTTCTGCCGGGCTGCGTTATATTGATTGACATAATCCGCCTCGTTTGAAGTATATAGTCAAACGGCGGGATCATTCCCGCCTTTTAAATGTCCCCGGGGTTACGGAGCCTATGATGCCGGGAAGCGTGCCGGGAAAGAATAATCACTGACAGAGGTACTGATGATAGTCATAGAAAGCATAAATCATATAGGGATTACCGTGTCCAACCTGGAAGAGTCGGTAAAGTTTTATAAGGAATTGTTCGATTTTGACACGATCGACAAGGCCAGCGGCCCGGGTCTGACGTTCATGCGCGTCGCCGACGTTACCATCGGCCTGTATGAAGTGCCGGGATTCAAAAACGCGGACAATTCAAAGACGCGGATTTCACTGTATGTGGATGAAGAGGATTTTGAAGACGCGGTGGAGGAGATCCAGGATCGCGAGATTGAAATCGTCTTCGGTCCTGAAAATATCCGCAAGGGGAAGACGGTCGTCTTTCTCGATCCGGATAAAAACCAGATAGAACTGTCCTACCCGCTGGTGGGTTAGGGCTTCCACGCGGGGTGCGCGCCGGTGGCCGTGGATCTTGTATCAATTTTTAAAACCAACCGGGTCATACCGGTTGCGCAGTTTGACGACCGGGAATCCGCGCTGAAAACCGCGGGGCTTCTTGTTAAAAATTCCATCAGCATTCTCGAGATAACCCTTCGGACCGAAAGCGCGATTGAGAATATCCGCGCGGTAAGCAGTGAATTCCCCGCGCTTACCGTGGGCGCGGGCAGCGTGCTTTCCAGGGACGCGCTTGCGAAGGCGCGCGATGCCGGCGCCGCCTTCTGCGTCGCTCCCGGCCTGGATCTGGCCCTCCTTGAATACGCTGATGAACGGGGAATGCCCTTCATGCCGGGCGTTGCAACGCCATCTGAGCTGAACGCAGCCCTCGCGGCATGCGATCTGATAAAATTATTCCCCGCGTCCCTGCTGGGCGGGGTTGAGTACATCAAGGCGGTGTCCGCGCCCTTCAGGAGCAGAAACTTCCACCTGGTGCCCACCGGCGGCGTAAACAGGGACAACTATCTCGACTATCTGAAGCAGGAGCGGGTCATCGCGGTGGGCATGTCGTATGTCGTCGATAGCGCTCTGGTGATGAAAGGCGACTATGATGCCCTTGAAGAAAGGATGAAGAGCGTCATGTCAGCGCTGGCGTAGCGCACGCGGAATGCAGATACAATCCCTCCTCATAAAGGCCATCTCCAGACGCACAAAGCTATTCGAAGATCCTGGAACGAACTGCTGCCGTATTTTTAACAGTGAAGGAGACGGCGTGCCCGGGCTCTGCATAGACCGGTACGATGAGTATCTCCTGGTCCAGTATTACGAGCCGCGCCTTCATTCCCGTGGTGGCGAGATTCTTCGCGCCATCGAAGCCGCGCTGCCTATGCTCCCCGCCCCGCCGAAGGGCATTTTATTGAAGGACAGGAACAGGCCATCCGGCGCCGGTGACATTGCCGGGGCGGCCAGGAGCGTTCTCCTTTCAGGATCGCTCCCCCCCGATTCCTGCACGGTGCGGCAGAATGGCGTGCTGGTCGCGGTGGACCTGCTGAAGGGGCAGAATACCGGGATCTTCCTGGATATGCGGGAGGTGCGGAACCGCCTCGCTCCGTACTATTCCCGGAACGATATCATGCTCAATCTTTTCAGCTATACCGCCCTGTTTTCCGTTCACGCGCTCATCCATGGGATCACGGGAGCCACAAACGTGGACCTTTCAAAAGGGGTGCTGGAACGGGCGAAGACAAACTACCGTCTGAACGGTCTGCGGATCGATGAACGGGATTTTGTCTATGGCGATTCACTGGAGTGGATCAGGCGTTTTCGCCGGCAGGGAAAGGCCTTTTCCTTTGTGATTTTCGACCCGCCGACCTTTTCAAGGAACCGGAAGAGGACCTTTTCGACGAAAAAGAACTACAGGGATTCGCTCGCGCTCGTTTCGGCGCTCGTGCCGTCGGGCCTTGCCTTCACCTCGATAAACTCCTATTCGATATCCAGGGAAGAATATCTCTCGTACCATCCGGAGGGCTGGCGCCTGGAGTTCTTTGCAAATGAATCGTCTGATTTCACGCATGCCGGCAATCCCTACCTGAAGGCCGGCCTGTGGAACATAAAAAACTCTTGACAGCCGCTGTTTCAGTATGAAAGATTATGGCGAAATCTGTTCAGAGTCCGTCAGCCTGGTACGCTATGGTATACCTTTCATCAGCCCTTATCCTGCTCGGGATCCTTATCTTCCTGTATTCGATCATACTGGACTCTAAAAAGCGCCGGGAAGAGCATGTGCGTCCTGAGCGCTATACGCGGCGTGCGCCCGTGTCCGCTCAGGACGCCCCTGTACGGGAGAATGAGGGGCGCGCGAATCGTTCAGTGAACGCACGGGAGGGCGCCGCAGCCCGTACCCCGGGAGGCGCGGCGGGTAAAGGGAAGGGCTCCGGCGGGCCAACAGCCCTTCAGGCGGTCTTGTTTGAAGACAGCTCTCATATAATTGATTACAGCAATGAATCGGGAAGCATCGATCCGACCCTCAAGGGGTATAAACATATCAAGCGTATCGGCAGCGGGACCCTTGCGGTAGAAAAGGGCGGGATCACCTTTTCCATGGGGAAAAAGCTGTACCGTTACGATTTTCACCGGGTGCGCGACCTCAGGCCGGGGAGCAGGCATTTCGCCCTTTTTCTCCACGGGAGCAAGGCGGTCAAGCTGTTTATCGTTGAGCCGGGAAGCGGCCTGATCGGCATGGTCGATGACGCGTATCAGGAATACCTGAGGAGTTCCGCATAAGATGTACGACAGGTACAAGAGCAGAAAGAAGAGTACCGGGATATACAAGTTTCTCGGCGCTGTCCTGATTGTCTCGTCCGCCGTGTTTATCGGCGTGAGGTATCAGCACTATCTGGCGTTCTGGAAATATAACCAGAGCAAGCTGGATAAGAAGATCGCGACAGTTCGGCATATACAGAATGTTGATAAGCGGCGTGAAGCCATTATCGCATTGTCTGAAGCCTACGAACGCTTAAAAATGGAGCGTATGACCGATCCCGGGACCTTCTTCGTCTCTGGTGAACTGCATTATCTTTTAGGCGAAACCTTCCTGCCCGGCGGTTTTTCCGACCTGTATATCAATGACCGTGTTTCTGAGGTAGGCAGGGAAGCAAAGGCCGAGTTTTTAAAGGCCATCAAGGACATAAAGAAAGGGGCGGCACTGGAGGATGGGGCCCTCGATGATGCCAGGAGCTTCATGCTCGCAAAAGCGGCCCTGTACACCGAATATTACTCTCCGGCCGAGATATTCCTCATGATAGAAAATACGGGTGAATCGATAAAACAGAAGGATGTCGAGAATATCCGCTTCTATTCCGCGGTCAATATTGCCAACAGGCGCGAGGATTACGGCCTGAAATACCTTTCTGAATACGGCATGGTGCAGGATAGCATGCAGGGGCTTCTCTTTTACGCAACGGCCGAGCGCATGGCGAAAAAATACACGGGGGCCATTGTAAGCTATAAGAATGTCCTCGCCCGCACATCGGACGAGCGGGTGCGCAAGCTGGTGCATATCAATCTGGGAAAGATTTATTTCAACCAGACACTGTACCGGGAGTCCCTCGATCAGTTTTCCCTTGCTTTGAAGATAGACGCCAGGGACGCCGTCCCGAAAATATGGATCGGCAAAAACTATTCGGCGATGGGCGAGAAGGAAAAGGCGCGGGCGATATGGAGCGAGGTCCTGACGACTGATGGAATGAATGTTGAGGCGAAGGAGTTGATGCGCACCATGTAGCCCTGCCGCGCTGTGCGATATTATTTTAAAAATAACGATAATCACTTGACAAAAATAAAGCTTATTGTAGTAAAAAGCCGGGTATTTTAAGATTTTAATCCGGCAGCCTGATGCCAGCTGGGGTTATCCATCGACCCCCCCCACCCCCGCGCGGGGGCTTTTGTTTATTAGAATGGAAAAAATTGTTCGCAAACAGCCAGAGGAGTACATACATGGTTTTTGATTCGCTGTATGGAATGTTTTCAAACGATATGGGCATCGATCTTGGTACCGCCAATACCCTGGTCCATGTGAAAGGACAGGGTATTGTGCTTTCTGAGCCGTCGGTCGTGGCGGTCCAGACCAGCACCGGGAAGGTCCTTGCCGTGGGTCATGAAGCGAAACGAATGCTGGGCAGGACCCCCGGCGACATCGTCGCCATACGGCCCATGAAAGACGGCGTTATCGCCGACTTCGAGACGGTTGAAAAGATGATCAGGTATTTTATCACAAAGGTGCACAAGCGGAAAACGCTGGTGCGGCCCCGGGTCGTAATCGGCGTTCCGTCGGGAATTACCGAGGTTGAGAAGCGCGCGGTGCGCGAATCTGCCGAACAGGCCGGCGCGCGCGAGATATTCCTCATCGAAGAGGCACTGGCCGCGGCCATCGGCGCGAACATCCCCATCCATGAGCCGGCCGGGCACATGGTGGTTGATATCGGCGGCGGTACCACCGAGATAGCGGTCATCTCCCTGGGCGGAATGGTCATCGCGGATTCGCTCCGGATCGCCGGCGACGAGTTCGACGACGCCATCATCAAGTACATGCGGACGCAGTACAACCTGGTCATCGGCGAGCGCATGGCCGAGGAAGTGAAATTCAGGCTCGGCAACGCGTTCCCGGAGAAAAAGATCGAGACGATGGAGTTGAAGGGGCGGGACGCGATATCAGGCCTTCCCCGCACCCTGGAGATAGATTCGTCGGAGATTCGCAAGTCCCTGAAGGAGCCGGTTGACCAGGTGCTCGACGGCATCAAGCACGCGCTCGAGAAGACCCCGCCGGAGCTTGCCGCGGACATCGTCGAGCGCGGGATCGTTATGACCGGCGGCGGGTCCCTCCTGAAGGGGCTGGACAAGTTCATCAGCAAGGAGACGGGCGTGCCGGTCATCCTGGCCGAGAACCCGCTGACCTGCGTGGTTCTCGGCGCGGGGAAGTTCCTCGAGGAGATCAAGCACCTCTACCGGGCGAATCTGAAATAGGCGCGCATGCGCCGCGTTTCAGTGTCCTGTTCCCTCTCCCCTGGCGGGAGGGGGTGAAATAACTGGCAATTGAATGCCGGATTCAGCAGAGAACTGTTATACGTGGAATTTATCATCCGACATAAAAGCATCGTGGCGTTTATCTCCTTTACGCTATTCTGCATAATTTCCCTTTCAGTACAATCCAGCACGTTTACCCTTACTGCCGAAGGTATCGTCAGCGCCCTTGTGTCGCCGTTCCAGAAGGCGTACGACGGCATACAGGGGGGCATATCAAGGATATGGGCGGGGTTTACCGAACTGACCGAGGTGCGCGACGAGCTCAA
Organism: Spirochaetota bacterium; assembly: GCA_016928865.1. Lineage (GTDB taxonomy): Bacteria > Spirochaetota > UBA4802 > UBA4802 > UBA5550 > RBG-16-49-21. The sequence goes on along the minus strand of JAFGJX010000110.1, from coordinate 9,080 downwards.
GATGACCCGCGCGAAGCTCCAGAAGTACGAATCGATGATCGAAGAGATGAGCGAGATCAAGAGGGAGAACAAGCGCCTCAGGGATCTTCTTGCCATGCAGGAGCGGGTCGAGTTCAAATCGATACCCGCGTCGATCATATCGAAGGACCCGGACAACTGGTTCCGCACCATTGTGATAAACAAGGGCTCCGGTGACGGCATCAGGGTGAACATGCCGGTCATCGCCTATCAGGGCGGCCAGCTGGCCGTCGTGGGCACTGTCATGGAGGTTCGTGGAGGCCTGTCGAGAATCGCGCCCATTATCTCCCCGGCGGTCCGGATCGGCGTGAAGCTCCAGGAGAGCCGCTTCCCGGGCCTGCTGTGCGGCTATTCGGGTAATTCCAACCTGTGCAAGATGGATTACATCAGCCGGGCCGCGTTCATTACTTTCGGCGACGTGGTGATAACGTCGGGGCAGGGCGGCGTGTTCCCGCCCGGCATCATTGTCGGGTCCGTCATCAAGTCGTACGCGCTTGAATCGAGCGCGTATCAGCGGGCCATCGTGAAGCCGGTCATCGACTATAATCTCGTGGAAGACGTGTTTGTCATAAAGAAAGACCTTGACAGCGATCTGTTTAAAATATTTGAGGAAGAAAAAGCCGAATGATCCTGACGTACGTATTTACCGGGCTTATCATACTGATCTCCCTGCTGGTCCAGGGACATCCTTCGTTTGACGTGCTTCGCATCGCGGGCGTGAAGCCGGACCTTATCTTTATAGCCGTAATTTATCTTTCCTACAGCTTCGGATCCTTTTACGGCGAGGTGACCGGGTTCATCGGCGGCCTGCTCCACGACGTGGTTTCCCTGTCGCCCCTCGGCATGCTCACCTTCCCCAAGTTTGCGATCGCGTTCGTGGTGGGGATGTACGGCCGGTCGCTGTTCAAGAGCAATATACTCACCACGTCGCTTCTTCTGTTCGCCGCCTCAATCGTCAAGGGGTTCATCACCCTTTTTCTCTGCTACGTGTTCAACGAGGCGTCCGCGTCCTCGGTCCTGAGCATCATACTGCCGGAAGCGTTTTACAACGCGCTGCTCGCCCCGCCGCTCTTCTTTATTTTCGACAAGATATTCGAGGGAGAACTGGAGAAAGAGGGGTACCGGTAACATGCTGATGCAGTCATCCTTGAGGGCGAAGCTCCAGGAAGCGTTCCGGGTACGGATGTATTTTTTCATGGCGGTCACGGTCGCGGTCTTCTCCATCCTGGTCCTCCAGCTCGTCAACCTCCAGCTCATCCAGGGAGAAGAATATCAGACAAGGGCGCGGCTCAATATGGAGAGCAACGTCCCCATCCCGGCCGCCCGCGGCGATATCTATGACCGCAATTTCAGGGAAGGCGAGAAGAACGTGGTCATTGTGTCCAACAGGGCGTCGTTCAACATCACCACGATCCCGGCGAAGTTCAAATCAAAAAAAAAATTCGATGAGGTCCTCGACCTGCTGGCGCTGCTCCTGAATATCGACAGGGAGGAGATCAAAAACGAGATAAGCGGCGGCAACCCATGGGAGCGGATCGTCCTGAAGGAGGACGTGGAATTCGAGACCATCGTTAAGATCGCTTCGCGCCCCGACCGGTTTCCCAATATTGACTGGGAGGACGCCTCCGTACGGGTCTATAACTTCAGCGAGATGTTCGCGCACGTGATCGGGTACGTCGGGAGCATCAGCCCGCGAGAGTACCAGCGGCTTAAAACCGAGGGATACAAGCACTACCAGAAGATAGGAAAGGCCGGCATTGAAAAACGGTACGATCAGCTCCTCCGCGGGAGGGACGGCTACGTGCGTCGGATCGTCGACGTGCGGCAGAGGACCGAGGGGGAGGAAGTGGGCGAGCGGCCCGTGGCCGGCAATAACATTATTCTTACCATGGATTACAACATTCAGAACACCGTGTACGAGGCGATGAAGGACATGAAGGGCGCCGCCATCGTTCTGAAGCCGTATACGGGTGAGATCATCGCGATGGTCAGCAAGCCGGATTTCGACCCGAACCTCATAATATCGAAAAACAATGCCGCGATTATAAAACGGCTTCAGACCGACCGGGAGCGTCCGTTTTTGAACCGCACGATACAGTCAAAATATCCGCCCGCGTCAACCTTCAAGCTGATCACGGCCGTATCCGCGCTTGAAACCGAGAAGGCCACTCCCGATAAAACCTATTTCTGTCCCGGCTATTTTGTCCTGAAGGGATACCGCGACCATGTTTTCTATGACTATGACGTGCACGGGACCGTTGATCTCTACTGGGCCATCGCGAAGTCATGCAGCGTCTATTTTTACCAGCTCGGCCTTCTGGCCGGACCGTCGGTCCTCATGCGCTACGCCGAGGACTTCGGCCTCAACCAGAAGTCCGGCATCGATATCCCGGGCGAGGTCGCGGGCTTTGTCCCGTCCCGGCAATGGAAGTACAAGGCCTTCGGACAGCCCTGGTTCGACGGCGATACCGTGAACATGTCCATCGGACAGGGCTTCCTGCACGTGACGCCGATGGGGATGTGCAATTTCATAGCGGCGCTCGTCAACAACGGAATCGTCTACAGCCCGCACCTGGTCAGGGAGATACGGACCAACGACAACGCCAGGGTGATCAAGTCGTTCGCGCGAAAAAAGATCAGGGAAATCCCGCTCTCGCCGCTAACCCTTAAGGCGGTCAGGAAGGGGATGCGGCTCAGCGTTACGAGCGGTACCTCGGGGCGGCTTGGCTACCTCAAGGTGCCGGTGGCGGGCAAGACCGGCACCGCGCAGACCAGGTCCGTGCGCCTCGAGAAGTTCTCCCAGCACGCCTGGTTCGTGGGGTTCGCGCCGTACGACGGTCCGCCCGAGTCGGCTATCGCCATGGTCGTGCTGGTGGAATACGGCATCGCCGGCGCCGCGAGCGCCGTTCCTGTCGCGGAACGGGTTTTCACAAAGCTGCAGGAGCTTGGCTATTTCACGCCGGCCGCGCCGGCGCTGAAGGAATTGAAGAAACAGAGGGGAGCGGTGAGCGGTGCCGCCGCGCCGTCGCCCCTTGAACCGTCCGGTGCCGGCGAAGACCGCCGGGAAGCGGTTGCGCCGGCGAAAAAGGCCGGGGAATAAGAAGCTTCCCCGGAACCGGTGACGGGCCCGGGGAATGGAACGAGAGGAAGCGATGCTATTCAGTAAAGATGGATTGAGCAGGATCGATTATACGCTGGTTCTGGCGGTCATCATCCTCGTGGTGATCGGCATATTGATGATATACAGCGCGGGCTTTGATCCGATTGAAAAGGTGAACAACGGGCTCTACCGCAAGCAGATTCTCTGGTTCATCTTCGGGTTTATCCTGATGGTGGGCCTCACCATAATCAACTACCAGGCGCTGGGAGAATTTTCGCTCCACATCTACGCGGTGCTGATCGTCGTACTGCTCATTACCGCCATCTTTGGCAGGCCGGTGCGCAACACCCGGGCATGGCTTAACTTTGGCGTGATCGCCATACAACCCTCCGAGTTCATGAAGCTCGGCCTGGTCATTATTCTCGCGAAGTATCTGGAGGTCAGGGAGCGCGACATCGTGCGCCTCAGGGAGCTGGTGATCCCGACGATCCTGACCTTTATTCCGGTGCTCATCATACTGAAGCAGCCGGACTTCGGCACGGCGATCATCTTCATACCCATTCTGCTCACCATGCTCTTCGTCGGCGGCGCGGATATCACTCATCTCATATCGATCGTACTCATAGCATCGATTGCCATGGTCGTGCCGATGATCCTCACCTACCGGGAGTGGATCGGCGCCGAGGGTTCCAATTTCATTCTCGATTTTTTCAAGGACGTGAACCTGCTCCTCCTCGTCTCCGGCGTCATGCTCGCGATAACCATCGCGGCTTTCGTCCTTCATTACTTCTCGGTTAAAAAAATATTACGGAAGATATATATCCCCGGTGCGGTGGTTTCGCTCGGGCTCATGGCGTCGGTCCTCATCCAGAACCTCTTCAAGGTGTACCAGAAGAGAAGGATCCTGGTGTTTCTGAACCCGGACCTGGATCCGCAGGGATCGGGATACAATATAATACAGTCGAAGATCGCGATCGGCTCCGGGGGCCTGTTCGGCAAGGGTTTCCTGAAAGGCTCCCAGTCCCAGCTCGGATTCCTGCCGGAGAAGACTTCTGATTTCATCTTTTCGGTCGTTGCAGAGGAATGGGGCTTTCTCGGCGGCATTGTCATGATCGGGCTGCTCGGGTTTCTCGTGTTCAAATGCATACAGACGGCGTTCGAGGCCAAGGACAAGTTCGGGGCCCTTCTCGCGAGCGGGATTACGACCATATTCTTCTTTCATGTCCTGGTCAATATCGGCATGGTGATCGGCATAATGCCGGTGACGGGGCTGCCGCTCTGCTTCGTCTCCTACGGCGGCTCAAACCTGCTCATGTCCATGATCTGCGTGGGGATCATATTGAACATCCGGGCGCGGAAGTTCGTATACTGACCGCTTCCGCGGCGGCAGAAGGGTCCGGCGATGAAAGCATCACAGGCCATCATATCAGGCTCTCTCCTTCTCCTCTTTCTGCTTCGGTGCGCGTGTGAGGGAAACGATCGGACCCTGTTCGGAGCGGCGCCCCCCGCCGATTACCTGACCGGCAGGTTCAATCCATCGGGGCATGAGCTGTTCGTTTCGCTTGCCGATCTCGGCATTCCGACAAACGGCAGGCCGCACCGGCTTCGCCGCGAGGCGGCGGCGGCGCTTAAGGAGCTATATGCGGCCTTCCGCAGGGACCACCCGAAGGCCCCCTTCTGGGTTCAGAGCTCGACCCGGACCTATAATGACCAAAAATACATCTGGAACGGCAAGTGGACGGGCCGGGTCCGGGTGGGCGGCCGCGACCTCTCACGGGAGATACGGGACCCGGTGAAACGGGCGGTCGAGATTCTGAGATATTCCTCCATGCCCGGCACCTCCCGTCATCACTGGGGCACCGATATCGACCTCAATGTGCTGTCCGACGCTTATTATGCAAAAGGCGCCGGCGCCCTGCTGTACCGCTGGATGGCTGAAAACGCGCCGCGGTACGGGTTCTGTCAGCCGTACACTGCCGGGCGCGGCGCGGGCTATTGCGAGGAGAAATGGCACTGGTCTTATGTTCCCCTGTCGAAGCAATTTCTTTCCCGCTGGAACAGCGTTTACCGGGAGAATCCCGGGGCCTTTTCCCGGGCGGGGCTTTTCAGCGGCTCGGAGATCGCGGGGAAACTCGCGGCAGAGTATATGAATGCGATACACGACGCGTGCCGCTGATGCGTGCGCGGCATGCCGCCGGTCAGTTGAGGAAGGTCATCAATCCTAGTTGCAGGGACGCGCCGGTCGTGTCGTAATTAAATACGCCCGTCCTTTCATTGAAGTATGTGACGATATGAATGCCCGCATCGAAGCGCGTCTTGTCCGTAATTTTCACCTGGAACCCGAACCCGACGTTCAGCGTCAGGGAGTTGAGGGTGAAATCACGGTTCGTGCGGCTCAGGAATGACGAGCCGTTCAGCCGGAAGGTGCGGAGGCTGTACCCGATTCCCGCGGATACATATGGAGAATAGGGAAAGGCGTCGATGTCGAGGAACGAGTAGCTGAACCGCACGGGGATGTCGAATTCGTAAATTTTTCCTCTGATTTTTGTCCTGGCCAGGTTGTCCAGGGACCACCCCTTTTTTGCTCTGAGCGATTGCGCGTGCGTGAATACAAACATCGGCGCGGCCGTTACGAGATACCGATCGTACTGCACTCCCAGGGGGAGGGACATTATGACGCTCGCGAAGCCTTCGCGCGCCTCCGCGCCGCCGCTGCCTCCGATTATGACGCGGGGTTTCGGATGAGCGCCTCCTTTCTCCTGGAGATCGCGGATCGTTCTCCCTCGGTTTCCGCCCCTGGCCCCGCTCTCGGTGTCTTCCAGATACTGGGCGAGGAAGGCGCCATTCCCGCTGTCCGACACGGGGAGCGGGTTCGCGGATGAACCCGCGGACAGGACGAAAACAGTTGCCAGCGAAAATGCGGCAGCTAACAATATGCTGGTTTTCTTCATTGGCGCCACCTCCGTGTCAACGATACGGCCGGGGCCGGCATAAAATCAAGCAAAATAAAGGAAGGCCGTAATGATTTGTCCCGGTGCGCGCCGGAGGCATCAACGAATGTTTTGCTTGACTGAACGGCCTCCCACGTTGTATTGATGAATTATTCATTTCATTTTTTTCGGACCGTGCGGAAGCAGAGTTATCGCTTCAGGGATGGCATGCTGTCGTCCGATAGAGAAAGGGAGGGCCCTGCCGCCCGCCGTCAACCATGAGAGCGATGCAGAAAAATATACAGAGTATGGAAACCATGACCACGATGCAGGATGCCGGTGAACAGTATGAAAAGCAAAGCACCTATGTGATGCCGGCGCCCAACCAGGTACGCTTCATCACCGGCGGGCAGACCATTACCCTTGTCATGGGGTCCTGCATCTCCACGGTGCTCATCGGCAAAAACAGCCGGTATGTCGCGGCGGCGAACCATATCATGATCGCGCGCAAGCGCCCGGACGGCATCATTGCCACGCGGGACGCGCGGGAGCAGATCGATGAGATGATCGATATCTATCGAGAGCGATTTGACATCGCAGCCAGCGACCTGCGGTGCCTGCACCTGGTGGGAGGGGGAAGGAAAACTGCGGACGAATCATTCACGGTACACCTGGAAAACATCAGCGAGACACGCGCCATCCTCGCGGAAAATGGGATCGATATCATGTTTGACGATACCCGGAGCCATTACTTTGCCTCCTATTCCCTTGCGGACGGCATGGTGTCGGTGTTCATCGAGGACCAGCTGGCGGGCATACATCTCTCCTATATCATTGACCTCGAGCGGCTTTTTGCCCTTGACCCGAAGCTGGCGGCGGGACTTCCCGCTTCCGCCATGAAGCCGGAAAACGCAGGTTTTGAGGGCCTCGTGGAGCGGGGCGTCATCACCTTTATTACCGGCCAGAGGAACAGGCCCGATCTGTAGCAGAAAGCCGGGTTGTCGCCTTTGAACGCACGCCTCCCTGTCATGCCTTATTCCATAAGGCCGGCAATTGCATCCCCTGTTGCAGCAATTACTTCAGGCGCGTCAAAATTGTATGAACCGTCTTTCACGCGATCCCGAAGCTCCTCTGTCCTCTGGCGTCGCTCCATGTCCGCGCTGCGTTCGGCCATCATCATCAATTCTCCGATTGCCAGGGAAAGCCGGAAGCCGGCCCGCGCCAGAGACGAGCTGTTCCTCTCGTGGAGGCGGTCCATGGCCTCCGGCGAGATATCGATCCTGTCGACGCCCCGTTCTTCAGACGGAACCCTTCTGAGAAACCGCGGAGTCCGTTCACCGGCACTGTGAACCGCATGGTAATAATGGATAAAATCCGCTGTTCTGTTGATTATCATTTTTTTGCTCCATATTTTACTATCATTGTGACAGTATCAGTATCGGCATATATACACATATGTTTAGCAATAAATATGTATAGTATAAATTTTTTTTGATTTTCACTCTGATTTTCATAGCGGCGCATATGAGTCAGCGGGGTATACAACTGGTAAAATATGGGGATATTCTGTGAAAAGGCCGCAGGAGTATGAATTTATGATCCGGCCATACCGCATCGCGCTGCTTGAACAGCGCGATGCGGACATCCGGGTGATGTTATTTAAATTTCTGAAGCTCTTTCTGGATGTCGACAGGGGATATGCCTTTAGACATCAGGCATTTTACGATATTTGCCGTACTCATCCCGAGCTTCTGTCCATCATCATTGGAGACCCTCGCCTTTGTCGTTTTCATGTCTTCGACGATGGCCAGGAAGTTTTTGAATTCCCTGTCAGCGCAGTCTTTATCCGCGCATGCGCATGCGTTTTTCTCCAGATCGCTCAATTTATCGACATACGAATTGCCTTTCTTGCAACCGGGTGCCATTATCATTACAAACCCGACTACAAACAGTGCCGCAACACCTTTTAGTATTTTCATCCTGGCCGTAACTCCTGTTGATTATTATGGCCGCATGCCTGTCATGCGTCATTATTGATGCTGGATATAAATTTGAAATAGTCAAGACATAAATCTATATGGATAGAGTTTTTCAGGAAACTGTCAGTGAGGATTCCGCTCAATTTTAACCCTTACAGATACTGCTGCGCCTGGAAGGAGCCGGCGGAGATTGATCCGAAGCCGAATATGAAATCGAAGCCGTATGGATGCCTGTACTCATGGTGCCGGTCAAAGCGGTAATAGCCGCGCACTCCCAGGATCAGCGGCGTTTCGATAGTGAAAAGGCGCAATTCAGAGTAGAGCTCGAGTCCCGCGGACCGGTAATATGCTTTTTCGCGCATGGCGTAATCCCCGAAGAGATTGGCGTAAAAGCGCTTGAAATGGATCACGTGCACGAGGTTCCAGTCGGGATTGAAGAGCGGGAACAGGTAGTTGGCGCACGCCTTCCATGTCGTTTCTGAGAATTCGTATGTGTATCCCCGGGCAAAGCGCATCCGTGCGGGGAAGCGGTAGTCATGCGGGTACTGGCGCTCGAATCCTCCCTGGAAGAAGAGGCTGTGGTGCCTGAGGATGCCGGGGAACCAGAGCGTGCCGCTTATCGAGAAAAGGGCGCCGTCGGTGTTTCCCCTGAAGGGCGTGTGTCGGTACGCGATATCGACCGACTGGCCCCATACCGGGTTGATGTCTGCAAACCAGCGGTATCCATTGTAGAAACTCGCATAATAGGTCAGGGGGATGAATCCCCCGTTGTGGTTGCGCTCCGGCGTGTAATACCGCGCGGGAAAGTTCATGCCGGTAACCCTGATATAGCTCCCCCTGACGCCGACCGAAATCTTCGTGTCGAACCTGCTGCGGGTCAGGTTAAAGGGGAGGGTGATCCCCAGGGACGGACGCAACTCCCGCCACCGGTATGAAACAGTCTCTTCCATAAGTCCGTAATACATTGAAATATCGTACGTGGACGAGCGGCCGCCGTAAAAGACCGAGGCGTCCAGCACCGGGTACAGTCCGGCATAGCTCACGCTCAGCATT
>JAFGJX010000109.1 GCA_016928865.1 Spirochaetota bacterium | reverse complement strand
GCAGGTGCGGAGAAATATTGGCCGTTTCCCTGATGATTTCATGTTTGAATTGACCGAAGATGAATTTGAAAACTTGAGGTGCCATTTTGGCACCTCAAGTTCCAATTCGTCACATGAGGAGTTGCGCCGCAAGATCGAAGACATGGAAAAGAAATACGACGGGCAGTTCAGGATCGTGTTCGAAGCGATAAAACTGCTGATCGCGACTGAATCCAGGCCGAAGAAGAAAATTGGGTTTTAGCTAAATAAGGATAGGGGTAGGGGGGCGAGTTAAGAGGTCCGAGTGGCGAAGGGGGAGGATCGAGGAGCCTGGATGGTGGCCCGATCCCCGACCCCCGTTACTCGAAACAAATAGGTTTAAAGAAAGATCTCTCGCGGAGCCGCTGAGCCTGCATTGTTTATATCTTCTCTACGCAAAAGGAATGTCTCAAGGTATAAGGTGAAATAAATGATACTGAATTTCTTTGTTGACATTATTTCTCGATTGGAAATATAAAATACCATGCTTACTAAAAATGAAATAAAAAATAGAATAAAGCGGAATGCGGATATATTGCACGAGTATCATGTCAATAAGATAGGAATATTCGGCTCGTATGTGCATGAAACACAGAAGCCGGACAGTGATATAGACCTCGTGGTTGATTTTTCAGGTCCCGTGACCCTTTTCCAGTATGTTCATCTGGCCGATTCAATCACCGGTTTTCTTGATCAAAAGGTTGACCTGGTGACTGTTGACGGTATTAAACCCATCATTAAGGAAAAAGTTCTAAAAGAGGTTGAATGGGTTGAGGGAGTATAAACTATATCTGGCTGATATTAAGGAAGCCATCATAAAGATACAGAATTATAGCAAAGGCTGTACTATTGAATCCTTAAAAAATGATGATAAAACCTATGATTCGATTTTATTGAATTTTTTGATAATCGGCGAAGCTGCTGTCAAGATCCCTGAAGAAATAAAAAACAAACACACTGATATTGATTGGCGTGGCATGATAGGCATGAGAAATATTATTGCTCACAGCTATTTCAAAATTGACCCAAATATTATATGGGATTCAGTGCATAAAGATTTGCCCGTCCTGTTTGATGCGATACTAAAAATAATATAATCTACCTGAATTCGATTATTACAGAAGAATGCTTATACAATAAGCAAACCATATAAACTCTGCGCCTCCGCGAGAAAAAATAAAGCTCCTGCGAGAGCCTTTCGGCCGAAATATTCTACCAAAAAATCACAAAAATCACCGGTCGGATGCCCCTTTTTACCGCATTTCCCTGCATCGCAAATCCAATTTGGATTGTTTTTGACAGGAATACCGGCCCGATCTGTGTTATGAATTATATAATAATACATGCTTTATCCATCCGGGAAGGATCTCCGTAGGTTCTCCCTGTGTGGATGAGTTGTGTAAATGCCATTATTCATTCGCAGGGGTCGCACCATGAATCTCAAGACGTTTATACGCACCTTTCTCTGGTCCGTCAATTTCCAGAACATGCTGAAGCTCACCATGCGCCTCATGGCGCACCGGAAGAACCGGGTCCTCTTTATCTTCGAGGGCAGGGAGTATACCTATGGCGAGGCGTACAGGCAGGCGCGGCGATACGCAAACTTCTTCCTGGACGAGCGGCGGAAGCTGGTGGAGGCGGGGAAGCTCGGTCCCCATGACCGTCTCTCGCTCGGCGTGTACATGGAGAATACCCCTGAATACGTGTTCGCCTCCTTTGCGGCCGGCCTGAGCAACTCGGTGCTCTTCGCGATCAATACCGGGTTTCGCGGCGAGACCCTGGCGAAGGTGATCGACCAGGCGCGGGTATCGTTCCTGGTCACGAACGTGAATTCGGCTGACGAGATCGATAACGTCGCTGACGGGATCACGGTTATCGGCAGGGACGACATCTACTGCGTCGGGGACGAGGGAGAGGTGAAAAGCTCCGGGTTCAGGAGCCTGGCGCTGGCCGTGGATGCCGCGCCGGCGAAGGCGCCGGGAAAATACCGGGTCCGCGTGGACAACTTCAGCCCGGTCATCGTCATCTACACCTCCGGCACCACCGGAATGCCGAAGGGCGTTCCCTGCACCCACATCAAGCTCGTGGGAGCGGGCTTCGTGGTGCAGTCCGCGGTGAAGCTGGGCAGGCGCGACCGCGGCTACATATCCATGCCGCTCTTCCATTCCAACGCCTGGTACATCGGCATCCTGCCGCAGCTTATCGTGGGAGGCAGCTTCGTGCTCAAGAGGAAATTCAGCGCCAGCGCGTTCGAGAAGGACATGCTGGAGCACGGCGTTGCCTTCCTGAACTACGTGGGACAGCCGCTCCACTACATCATCGACGCGCTCGAGAAGAAGTACGGGAGCGGCGACGCGATCGTGGAGGCGCTCGCGAACCACCCGAAGAACCGCTTCCGCGTGGCGTACGGGAACGGGGCCTCGGTCATCGACAGGGTGAACCTGAAGCGCTACCTGAACATGGACCATATCTATGAAATTTACGGCTCCACCGAGGCGGTCATCACCACCGCGAACCGGCCGGGCGACCCGGTCGAGAGCGTGGGCCGTGCTCCGAAGGACGTGTATATCCTCAACGAGGAAGGGAAGGAGTGTCCGCCGGGCGTCACGGACCAAAACGGGAAACTCCTCAACTATGACGAGGCGGTTGGAGAGATCTGCCGGAAGGTGGGGACCGACAACCTCAGGTTCGACGGCTATTTCGACAATAAAGGAGCCACGACCCAGAAGTTCAGGAACGGAAATTACCATTCCGGCGACCTGGGGCACATTCGCGTCATCAACGGCAGGCGCTACCTCTACTTCAACGGCCGTACCGACGACTGGATCCGCAAGGACGGAGAAAACTTCTCGGCGGAGAACGTGCTCCATTTCGCGCAGGCGATCCCCTGCGTGGACTGCGCCGTTGCCTACGGCGCGCCCTGCCACGTGGCGGACGAGCGCGTGATGGTGACCCTGCAGCTCAAGAAGGGACACGAGTTCAAACCCGAGGAGGTGCACACCTGGCTCGTCATACAGCAGAAAGAGGGGGGCATGGACCCCAAGTGGATGCCCGACTATATCCGCATCATCGAGTGCTTCCCGGTAACCGACACCCAGAAGATCATGGTGAAGCCCTACAAGAAGGAGCATTTCAACCTGGAGTGCAATCCGGACATGCACATCTATTACCGGGAGCGCGGCGGAAACACCTATCACAGAATGACATGGGAAAAATTTTCCGAAATCAAGGAAGAGTTTAAAAAGAACGGCCGCGAGGCCCTGCTCGCAAATTGATCTTTTATCGCGCTTATTACGTACCCTAACCCCTCCATAGGGTGCTTATATGTGGAGGCACGGAATCCAGACCGCGCCTCTTTTTTTTTGTTGCAATTATCCCCGGTAGATGGTTTGATTTTCCCGTTCGGAGAGCATTCAAGGCTGTTTATTGCAAATACTGTCGTACCGTCATGCCGTCGCTATGTCTCATTTCTGTATGCGGTCGTGCCCGGGTTTAGGCGCAGGTCCGGCCCCGCCCGGTGCAGGCCTCGTCCTGTTCGGAAACTGATAGGGGATGTCCCTTGTCATATATGCTTGCTAATCATGGATTGTCCCCGGGGCGTATCCATGACAATCTGAGTGAGTGTGAGGGTGCGACATGATCCGTACAGGCATTATTATCGCCGTTTGTATTCTATCATTCCCGCGTCTGCTGTCCGCCATCGAAAGCGTGCCCATCGACGCCTCCTTTGAAATGAAGGCCATTGGCCGCCATGTGGAATACCTGGAAGACCGGGACGGCCGGCTGACAATCGATGACGCGCGACGGAGCAGGGCGTGGCGCAGGTCGGAGAAGGAATCGCTGAATTTCGGGTTTACCGGATCGGTCTACTGGTTCAGGTTCTCGACGGACAATAGATCGGACGAGACGGTTGACGTGTTGTTTGAAATCAGCTATCCGCTGCTAAACTATGTCGATTTCTACGTCCCCGGTAAAAAAGAGTACTCCGTAATTAAAACCGGCAACATGTATTCCTTTAACTCGCGGCAGGTCAAAGACAAGAATTTTATCTTCAAGCTCCGGGAAAAGCCGGGCGCGAGGACCTATTACCTGAGGATCGCCTCAACCAGCTCAATAAATTTCACGCCGACCCTGATGTCGCCGGACGCATATCATGACCGGAACCAGGCGCGGCTGCCGGTCATGTGGATATACTACGGGCTGATGCTGATCATGGTCGTCTACAACCTCATCATCTTCGTGGCGAGCAGGGACCGCGGATACGTGTTTTACGTCCTCTTCATTGCCGTGTATATCCTTTTCCAGATGTCCTTAAACGGCTACTCCTTCCAGTACCTCTGGCCGAATTCGACCTGGTGGGGCGCGCGCGCCGTGCCCTTTTTCATGTGCCTGACCGTGGTCACTGCCGGCCTGTTCGTCTGGGACATCATCGGCCTGCAGCGGAGCTACCGGATCATGCACTGGGTATCGATATTCGGCGTCATCGCGCCGCTGTCCTTGTGGACGCTGCTGTCGCTGGTCGTTCCCTACGGCGTGGCCATCCGGATCGCCACCGCCCTGGTGGGCCTTACCGCCACGATCCTTCATGTATCGGGCTGGATCGCGCTGTTCAAGGGGTCCCGGCCCGCCCGGTTCGTTACGATCGGCTTTGTCTGCCTTGTCGCGGGCGTGGTGGTATATGTGCTGAAGTCCTTCGGGGTCCTGCCGCAGATGTTCATCACCGAGTGGGGCATACAGATCGGGTCGACCTTCGTGGTTATTTCGCTTTCGCTCGCGCTCTCGGACAAGATCAACGTCCTGCGCGGGGACCTCAAGGGCCTGCTCCTGGAACAGCAGGAGAACGAGAAGACGGCCCGGGAGCGCGCACGGTATCTCGAGGGAATCGTGGGCACCGCGACCGGCCTAACCGAGGAGTTCATCAGGGTGAGCGATCAGCTGCAGACGATAACCGCCCGCTTCTCCGACCTCTCCATGGAGCAGGCGTCCACGAGTGAGGAGATGTCGTCAACCTTCGAGGAGCTTTCCGCGGCCGTGGATGCGATCCATAATGCAACGACAACCCAGGTGGAGGAGGGCGAAAAATCCAAGCGGCTGGTCGACGACCTGAACGAGGCGCAGAAGGGCCTCATCCAGGAGAGCCAGAAGGTGGATGATGCGGTCGCCAACATCCTGCGATCGGCCAGCAGCACCGGCGACAGCCTCCGCCAGATGACCGAGACCATGCAGATCATCAATACCGGCGGCGCCGAGATCAACAGGTTCATCGCCATGATCGACGATATCTCCGACCGGATCAACCTGCTTTCCCTGAACGCCGCGATCGAGGCGGCGCGGGCCGGGGACTACGGCCGGGGCTTTGCCGTGGTCGCGGACGAGATTGGCAAGCTCGCGCAGGCGACGTCTGACAACTCGAAGGAGATCGGGAAGCAGATCACCAGGATCATAACAGACATCGAGGCGGGCGCGCGCATCGTCACCGGGACAAAGGAATCGACTGACGCCATCTTCACGATGGTGAACGCGATCGGCGGGGGCGTGGCCTCCCTGCGCGAGATGATGGTGAAGCAGAACCGGGCGCTGGAGATGGTGATAGAGGAGACGCGGGTCATCGACCGGATGTCGAAGGACATCGTCACCTCCACGAACGAACAGAAGAACTCGATGGCCTTCACCCAGAAGACCATCGACCGGCTCGCTGAGATGGCGATGGAAATCTCGCAGAGCAACAACCAGATCATAGACTTTACCAGGGTCATCCATGAAAAGGCGCTGGAGCTGGACGGCGTTATCAGAAAATAGGGCGTGGCCGGAAGCCGCGCCCTAGGTGCGGTTTCTCTCCATCAGCTCGATGAAGCCCTCGATCCTGGTCTTCATCTGCGCCTCTGAATAGGCGCGCGGATCGTTCATGTCGCACTGGATGATGAGGACCGGCACGCCCAGGTCCTCCTGGATCGCGTTTTTCAGGTCTATCATCCCGGTGCTCGACGGCCGGCACGACAGGTTCTCGTGCAGGATGACCCCGTCGATCCGGTAGTCGCGTATGGCCTGCTCGAAGTAGACGATGCGCTTCTCCAGGTTGTAGGAGTAGGGAAGGTCCATCATGACGCGGGCGACGTCCCGCAGCGACTCCGAGTAGTTCTTGCCGAACGGCTTGGGCGGCGCGAAGGAGAAGGTGTACGGCTCGTAGGTGACGACCGCGCGGTAGCGGGCAAGGTCGTACATGAACCGCATCCGGTACCAGAAGGGGATCCCCTCGAACAGCAGGCGGAAGCGTTCAGTCCCGCTCGAGAGCGTTCCCTCGCCGGTCTCCGCGCGCTTCTTGATGTCGTCGCGTATCTTCTCGAAGAACTTGATGCCGATCTTCTTGCCGGGCATGACCACGAGCGGAAAGAACGACGCCGAGGTTTCGGCCGAGCTGTAGGGAGAGGGCGCGCACTTGCGGTACTCGAAGATCTCGCGCCAGATCACGCTCATCAGCTCTGAATCGTCGCTCGCCTTCATCATGCTGGTGACGTTCAGCTCCTTGCCGGTATGCTTTTTCACGAATTCGAAGAAATCATAGAACTGGTCCACCATGTAGTTGATGTATCCCTCGATGGTGCGCTCGTCCGTGCCGCTCACGATCTTCGGGCAGTCGAACATGAAGAACGGGACCTTCAGCTTCTCGGCCTGTATCTGGAACCACTTCCAGTGGGTGTCGCAGATGGTGTTGGTGCAGGTGATGATGTCGGGCTTCGCGATGCCCCCCAGCGTCGTCTTGATGTTGGTGTCGACGGCGCCGATGTTGGTCTTGCAGTAGGTGCAGAGGTCGCGGGAGTAGCCCATGCTCTCCGCGTGCTCGATCAGCCGCTGCGACTGCTTCTGCGCCGCGGCCACGGTGGCCATGTTCTCCGGGTGGAGGGGGAAGATGTCGAAGCCCCACAGGAGCTCGACCGGAAAGCCGGCGCAGGTCCAGGCTGTCTTTTTCCAGGGGAGCAGGGTATAGATCTGGCCCATCAGCAGGTACCAGATCATCGGCCACTTGATCGCTTTCGCGTGCGGCACTGTCTTGATCCGTATCTGTTCGGTTTCCGGCGCGGCCGGCGCTGTTTTGTTGCTGTTCATTGCTGTCACCTATAACATTTCTGAAAATGCTTCGAGCCGGTTCATGAGCTGGTTGTCGGGCCCCGGCGTGAATTCCCGCTCCACGTGGAGCACGCGGTGTCCTTTCGCCTTGAGCTCGTTGTTCACCAGGACCGAGTCGTACGCAAAGGCCTCGCAGAACTTTATGTTCTGCGAGATGACGGTGTCGAGCCCGGATTGAACAAGGGCCTGTTCGAGGTAGTCGATCCGCTTCCTGATGCCGACCTTGGTGGCCGGCTTCGGTATGGTGAGATAATACCGGGCAAGCGCGTCCACCGGCTCCCCTTCTTCCGGGATGAGGGTGGCGTAATAGCGTTCGCCCTCGGAGATATCGTCACGCACGATCCTGAATCCGGCCTCGTCTATCAAGTCCATGAACTCGCCGTAGGTCACGTCCGAGCCGGTTAGCAGGGCCTTCCTCTTGTTCGAGGGGAACGGGCCCCGCTGCTCCGCCCGGGCAATGGCGGCGTTAACCTCCTCAATCGCATCGGCCTTGGGGAGCTGCATGCTCCTGACGAGGGCTTCGAAATACTCGCGGTTCGGTATGTCCTTTGTGCCGCGGAGCGCGGACAGGGACTGGAGACGCCTCTTCAGTACGTTCGACTCCCTGATGGCGGACGCTATCTTTTCATCTGTTATGCCGGCGCAGAATTTCCTTTCCAGGGCATTGATGAGCCGCCAGATTTCGGTTTTCATAAACCGGTGGGCGAGCGCGTCGTCCCGGGAGGGGCCATTGAACCAGTGGAGGAAGGGCGTGGTCACATGGCGCTTCCATATGTCGAAGTGACGGTTCGTGGCGTTGCAGCCCTGGGCGAGGATGATGCCCTCCCAGTCACCGGACCGGGCCATGGCCTCGGTAAGGAAGCTTCGCGCTGCGGGGCAGAAAAAGGCCTGGAGGTACCGGTCCGCCGGCTCGTTGGATGTATGCACGTCGCCCAGGATCTTGTACGGCAAGAATCCTGCCGCCATGATGATCTCTTCCGGCAGGTCGTGGGTTGCGTCAAAGTAGGCTATTGTTTTCATATAAACACCGGGAACAATTTTAATTTATTTCAGTACAGTATTCTATCGGGAGCTGATGTCAAGTCAATGCAAATTTGAATTGTTAATGAATGATGCGGTTTCCATGAAAAATATTCATGTGCGAAGCGAATTTACGCTAAAAAACATCCGGAAACGTCTACAAAGCCTGCATCGACACCAAGAATTTTGTTGCCGAAGCCCGGTATAATTGATATTTTAGATAATGCTAAAATACTATTTCATGGAGGTTGTCATGAAAAAGAATATGGGATTGGCGGACAGGGTCGTACGGCTGGTTCTTGCAGCGGTTGTCGGGGTGTTGTATTACACCGGCCAGATTACCGGGACAGCCGCAATTATACTGGGCATTATCGCACTGATATTTATCGTGACCAGCGCGATCGGTTTCTGCCCGCTGTATGTGCCGTTCAAGTTTTCGACCGTTAAAAAGAAGTCGAAATAGGGTGTCTGGAAACTATCCCGATAGGCCGGTGAAGCGTCGGAAAAAAGAGCCGAGCGCTCTTACTTTTCCTTGGGACAGCCCACCACGTTAATTTCGCCGTTGCGGTCCGCATAGGTGGCCACGCTGTTGATGTTGGTGCCCCAGTAGCGGCAGTGGATCTGGCCCTGGCTGTAATCGATATGGTGCGGACAATTTTTGCAGTCTTCTAATTTCATAGGGTCTCGTTGCACATAAAATATTATGTCGGCTAAAGACAGTGCGGCGTTTGCGATGTCAACATCTTTTTAAAAAATGATTTTACTGCGCCTGATTCCATGATGGGGGCGCTCTACCGCGCCCGTTCCCGGTCAGGCGTTCCCCGTTTCCGCATGTTGAGCTCAATGCAGATGAGCGCGGTTAGCGGCATGCTCAGAAACATCCCGATGCAGCCGATGGCTGATTTGACGAGCTCCGACAGGACCGGGTTGTAATTGAACACGAGCATAAGAGGCGTGCCGGGATCGAACCGCATCGCGATGAGCAGTACCAGGGGGAGGGCGCTCCCCACGTACGCGAACATCAGGGTGTTGACCGTGGCGCCCAGCATGTCGGAGCTGACGGTCATGACCGACCTGAACGCCTCTTTCAGCGCGATGTCGGGATGGACCCGGAATATCTCCTCCGCGGCTGAGGCGATGGATATGCACACGTCCATGATGGCCCCCAGGGCGGCGATGACGATGCCGGACAGGGCAAGCCCGCGCAGGTTTACATCGATTTGCGAAGCGTAAAATACGGTCATCATCTCGCCGGTGACGATGCCGGAAAGGTGCATGATCCAGCCGGAGAAGAGCGCGAGACCGGTCGCGAGCAGGACGCCGGATGTCGCGCCGAGAATGGCCGCCAGGGTCTTGGTCCTGAATCCGAGGATGATCGGTATGGTAATGAGGATCGCGAAGAGCGCGGTCCCCACCGCCATGGGGAGCGGCGAATATCCTTTCAGCGTCAGCGGGATAAGCACGTAGAAGATCAGGATGATGGTCGCCACCAGAGAGAGCATGGAGAGGGCGCCCCGCAGCCTGCCCACGAATATTATCGAAGCGACCAGCAGTATGCCGAGGATGATTATGCCGGCGGTGTTGTCGACATCGTAAATGGAGATCTGTTCCACCTCGTCGGCGTCGCCCATCTTTGAGATGCCGATGAAAACGGTGTTCCCCTGGCTGTAGAACATGTCTTTCGGCATGTCGTCTTCTCCGCGGTAGACTGAAACGTAGGTTTTCCCCTTTTTGTCCCCGTTCAGAACGCGAAGATGCACGCGCACTTCGATCAGCGGCGCTTCTTTCGGCCCGATCCGGATCCGTTCAATCTTTTCGACTTTCGCGCGCGCGAATTCGCGGTAGTCGATGTAGGTTTTTCGTTCCCTTCCGTGCGCGACGGGAAATGAGATAAGCACCAGGAACAGAATGGACGCTGCCGATAACAGAAATTTTTTCAATAATCCAGGTGTATTGAACATATGTGATATTCTCAGCCGGCCGGAGGCTGAAATCAAGCGTTTTACCGGTCCGCCGCATGACGGGCATGATTCAGAAGGCGCGCCGCTTATGCTCTGAAAGCGCTCGAACCTGTTTCCGCATGATGAGCAGAGATAGTCGTATGTCGGCACGAGCGTCCCTCCTGGAATTTATTTTCCGTCAGCTTCAATTATGGATACGGACGGTGCGCCGTCGGAGCCGCGATACAGCCGGCAGCGCGCGTCGATTTCCCCGGCAAGCCGCTCGTCCGACGAGCGGAGCGCGCCGAAGTCTGCGTGCTTCAGGAAGTCGAGGAGAAGGTCGAGCCGGGCTTCCACTTCAGGGCCGGGCGCGTCTTCCGCTTCCATGATGTCAAGCACCAGCCTGTTGTACGCGCGTTTTGCCGCGCATTCGACGCAGCAGTCTCCGCCGAGAACCAGTTCAACGCCGAGCTCTTCCACGGTCCCGGGTTTAATGATCGCAGACGTTCGAGCCCGTTGCGAGGCGTCCGTTGATATAGTCGTTGACGATGGCTTCGGGATCGCCGGGCTGCGCTCCGGTGACGACGTTCACCCCGTTCTCCTTGAAGATGGCGACCGCGCGGGAGCCCATGCCCCCGGCGATGACGCACTTGACCCCTTTTTCTGCGAGCCAGCGCGGCAGGAGGCCGGGCTGGTGGGGCGGGGCGTCAAGGGCCACGCGCGCCGTTATTTTTTTCGACTGGTCGTCCACGTCGAACACCGCAAACTGGTCGCAGTGCCCGAAGTGAAGGCATAGTTTATTGTCCGCTACCGGGATTGCAATCTTCATTTTTTTACTCCTTGTAATAGTGTGTCCACAATTTTTAAAAAGCTCTTGTGCGCCGGGGTGTCTCCGGCCGTATCACCGACATGAAACGGGCTGCCGCTGTCACCGCTTGCGGCGATGTGCCGCTCGATAGGAATTTTCCCGAGGAACGGCACGACCATTTCTTCAGCCATGCTCTGGCCCCCGCCGTTCATGAAGATATCGGTCTCCTTGCCGCAGTGTGGGCAGGTGAAGCCGCTCATGTTTTCGATAACGCCGATGACCGGCATGTTGAGCTGCCTGCAGAAATTCACCGACTTGCGCACGTCGATGAGGGCCACGTCCTGGGGCGTGGTGACCACGACGGCCCCGTCGGCGTTTTCGATAAGCTGGCATATCGAGAGCGGCTCATCGCCGGTGCCCGGGGGCGAATCGACGATGAGATAGTCGAGGTCGCCCCATTCGACGTCGCTGAGAAACTGCTTGATGGCGCTGTATTTCAACGGACCGCGCCAGATAATGGCGTCGTCCCGTCCCTGCAGAAGGAAGCCGATAGACATCACCTTCAGGTACTCGTTGTACTCGATCGGGATCATCTTGTTCCCCCGGGCGCTCAGTCCCTGGCCCTTGTCCATGCCCAGGAGCTTGGGTACGCTGGGCCCGTGGATGTCGATATCGAGAAGACCGGTTTTGAATTTTTTATCCGCGAGGGACACGGCGAGGTTGACCGCTACCGTGCTCTTTCCCACGCCTCCCTTCCCGGACATAACGATGATCTTGTGGGCTATACGGCCCATGGTTTCACGGATGGCGGCCTTTTCCATCGCGTCTTTGCCTGCGGCTCCGACGGGTCCCGCGGCTCCTGTTTCGTTCCTTTTGCTCATGATGATTGTTTCTCCAGTTTTTATAATTGCCCTGTGGTTAAGCGTTCTTTCATTCGTTTTCCTGCAGCCATTCTTCATGGCTTCTAGTCTTTGTCGTTCCCCGAACCGAATCGTCAAGGGAAATTTTTTTCATCCAGCCGGTTTTGACCTCTTCTCCCTTTGAAGCGGCGTCGAAGAGGGGGTTGTATGGCTTGATGTCCAGGAGCGGGGTCCCGTCCACCATGTCGACGTCGCGGATCGTCAGGCTTCCCGCTTCGATTCCGATCAGACGCACCAGGGTCAATCCGAGATGGTTCGGCCGGTGGGGGGAGCGCGTCGATAATACGCCCCGCGTCACCGTGTCCATGTACGGCTTAGTGATCATCCGTTCCACGGTGCTGACATGCATGTAAAACAGCAGAAAGAGATGGGAAAAGCCATCGAGGTCGCGGCCGGCATCGCGGTATTCGTCAAAGAGGTCGATATGGCCTTCAGCCCCGGGATGCAGGCGGCCCTGTATCGGTATGCCGTCAGACACCCGTTTGAAGGGCGTGTGAATAATGCCTATCGGTTTCATCACGATTTCAGGAAAGGACATACCGCACCTCGCTCCAGAGCTTTCTGATCTCGGCTGCGGCCGGGCCGTTTGAGTGCTCGACCACGCATTTCCCGGCTATCTGGGCGCGGGTCACGTCAATGTCATAGGGGATGGCCGCCGGAACGGGAATTCCGTTCCGGTCGCAGAACTCCCTGATAGCCGTTACGTTGTCAGGATTGATGTCCGCCTTGTTTATGCATACCGCGGTTTTGATGTTGAAATGGCGCGCCAGCTCATGGACCCGTTTCAGATCATGGATGCCGGATACCGTCGGCTCGGTCACGATGAGGGCCAGCGTCGCTCCCGACATCGTGGCGATGACCGGGCACCCGGTGCCGGGCGAGCCGTCTACGATGACGAGGTTGTATCCTTTTTCGGCGGCGATTTCCCGCGCCTTTTTCTTGATGACCGTGACAAGCTTGCCGGAATTTCCCTCGGCTATGCCGAGGCGGGCGTGGACGAGGGGGCCCTGTCGTGTATCTGAAACGAACCACCTCCCGGACGCGTGGGGCCGCATTTCAATGGCACCGGCCGGGCATAAATGCGCGCACACCCCGCATCCCTCGCACGCGATCGGGTCCACGACAAAGTCGTCGCTGATCGCTTCGAAACGGCAGTACTTCAGGCAGTCGCCGCACGAGGTGCAGTCGCTTTTTTGTATAAAGGCCTTCGCGCCGCTTTCAAACACGGTTGTCTGCCGCACGTCCGGCCCGAGCACCAGGTGAAGGTCGGCGGCGTCAACGTCGCAGTCGGCGATCACGATGTTTTCCGCCAGGCACGCGAGCGAGGCGGCCACGCTGGTTTTCCCGGTTCCGCCCTTGCCGCTTATGATGACCAGTTCCCGTATCATGTCCGGGCCCCCTTTTTGTTGTATCGCTCGGCGTACGAGGCGATTTTTTCTATTTCGGCGCGATGGCGCTCGATGATGACGGACACGCAGTCGCCCCGCGAGTACCCCTCCGCGATTGCACGCGAGTGCGGGATGGAAGCGATGATTTCGAATCCGCGTGAACGGTACTCTTTCAATATTAATTTGCCGCCGATGTCGGAGCGGTTCAGCACCACGCCGAACGGAAGCCCGAGCGCCCGCACCGCGCCGGCGGCCAG
The DNA here is from genome assembly GCA_016928865.1 of Spirochaetota bacterium. GTDB lineage: Bacteria > Spirochaetota > UBA4802 > UBA4802 > UBA5550 > RBG-16-49-21. Next base: position 3,597 of record JAFGJX010000109.1, on the reverse strand, counting down.
GGTGAGGTCGTTCAGGCCGAAGGGCGTGGGTTCGGACACCAGGACCACGAAGTCGGCGTCGCGCATCGCCTCAACCGCCGGGCACGAGGTGCCGGGCGGCGAATCAATGATGCGGGTCTCGGCTTCGGGATGGCATCGCTTCACCGCGCGGATCAGCGGCGGCGACATCGCCTCGCCGATGGAGAGCCTGCCGCCGGCAAATGCTATTCCGCCCCCGGTCCCCGACTCGATAACGCCGATCGGCTTCTCGATCTCCTCTATGGCGCGCTCGGGGCACACGTGATAGCAGCCGCCGCACGAGTGGCACATGTCGGCGAAGATCAGGGGCTTCCCCTTGACCAGCACGATCGCGTTAAAGGCGCAGATCCGCTCGCATTCGCCGCACCCGGTGCAACGCGGTTCGTCAACCTTCGGGATCAGGACGTTCACCGTTTCCGTAGATTCTATTTCCGCCTTGAGAAACAGGTTGACGTTCGGCTCCTCCACGTCGCAGTCGAGCAGCGCGGCGCTGATTTCGTTTCTCGCGCAACAGGCCGCCAGCGACATCGCGATAGTCGTTTTCCCTGTCCCCCCCTTTCCGCTTGCTATGGCAATGTTCATCATCCGTCTCCGTTAAAATTCAAACTCGCCGCCGACTGAAGCGTTGGCGAATTCATTCTTGAATTCGGCCGCAAACCTGCAGGCCATTTTCAGCCCCGTGCAGTGTGAGACGGCCACGATCCGCACCCGGTATGCCTTCAGTGTGTCCATGGCCAGACCAACGTAGTCTTCAGGAGCGTTTGCGAGATGGGTGCCGCCGATTACCGCGTGAAACTCGCGGTGGCCGGTCTTTTCAGAAAGGTCGTTCAGTATCTCGACGATGCCCGCGTGGGCGCACCCGAGCAGCACCACCGGTCCCGATTCGGTGCGTATCAGAAGGGAGAGGTCGTCGTTGAAAGGATCGTCTTCTATGACCCCGTTGATTTTCCGCTTCAGGACCGTGTCCCAGGTCTTCCAGTCTGCCGGGCGTGCGACTTCCGAAATCGCGGCGATGGATTCAGTTATAAGAACGAACCCCTGGACCGGTATAAATTCGGCACCGGCGTTTTCATAATCGCTTCGTGAGGCGCTCATGCCGATCGGCGTCTCAATGGTGCCGGCGGGCAGCTGGATGACCTTGCACCGGTGATGAAAAGCATCCGGGTGCACGTATACCGATGTCTTATCCTTCCTGCTCGTGAGGAACGGTATGAGGCCGCCGGTGTGGTCGTAATGGCCGTGGCTGAGGATGATGCGCCTGACATGATCGGAACGCATGCCGAGGGCCTTCATGTTGTGCATGAGGCCGAAGCCCTGCCCGGTGTCAAACAGGGTGGCGTCCCCTCCAGATTCGATGAGGCATGAAAATCCATGCTCACCGATGAGGGGGAATGGCGCAATGACGCTGTTTTCGCAGAGCACGGTAATTTTTGTCTTCATATGGATCCCCGTGTCATTGCCGTATAGAAGAGGCGTCCGCCGGCGGCGGCTTCCCGCCGCCGGCAAACGCGTTCATCTATGCAGGAGGCTCTGATAGAAGCGTCAGTATTAATTTTGCTGATTAAATACATTATGGTTATTCGCATATGTGTACTGGATTAATGAGATTAACTCGATAAATGATTACCAGTGGCCTTCCACGTTCGCGTTATCGACCTTTTTAAGCGTTCCCGCGCGGTACGCGGCTATAGCCTCTTCAATAGTGCCACCGCTGGTAAGATATATCTCAATGCCGGCTGATGAGAGGGTGGCGTATGCCTTGGGACCGACGTTCCCGGTAATAAGGACAACGCTTCCGGAATCTATTACGGTCTTTGCGGATTGAATACCGGCTCCCTGGGCAGCTTCAAGGTTCTTGTTGTTATTAATATACTCAAATTTGTCGGCTGTATCGTCAAACAGTATGAAACCCGGAGCCCTGCCGAAGCGCTCATCAACAGGAGCCTTCATGTCTTTCCCTGATGCTGATATGGCGATTTTCATCATTCTTCCTCCGTTTTTGTTTTTTCGTTCATCTTCAATCGCGTCGTGTCCTTTTCAGATATTGGGCATCGTTTGCGGCGGCCGCCCCTCCGTTTCCCGCAGGCCGCTGGCCCCGGGCAGTAGGTTGCGAGAGAACCTGCAAGGTAATGCGCAATAATCTCTTCAACAGGCCCGTAAACCATGGAGATCAGGCGTATTCCTTTTTCGTCTATGACCCGAGCGATGCAGCCGCTCACCGCGCCGCATATGATCGTGTTTACACCGATCTCCTTGAGCTTTTCAACGCGCTGAAGCTCGCTTTCTGCGTTCAGTGATATATCAATTTTGTGCCTGACAGTTCCTTCGGATGCTTCAAAAATTGCGTATCGATCTGATACATCCATGAGAGGTGAAATGCGTTCCTGGAATACCGGCAGCGCTATTAATTCAGTGTTCATGGTATATTATAATGCAAGGAGTGTGCCAGGATTTTCTAAAAATTGGAAAATTCTGTTATGGCTGGTTAATGCTGATAAAAGTTGTATATTTATCCGGATTTTTAATTATTTAATGAAATATTTTTTTTATCTGGATATGATTTTTATATAATAAACTTCATAAAAATTGCATAATGCAATAATTGCGACATGAAAGGGTTGTATATTGCAAGATAAAAATTATACATATTGAGCCGCCACGCTTTTTACTGTAGATATTATGTACGTTGCTTAAAAGGCCAGTCTGCCGAAGATTACCCGCGGGTATGAAGCGAGTCTGTAATATCCTTCGTTTGTTATAGTGGCTGTGCATGGCGCATTTTGTGATGTGCGCGACCGGGGATTGGAGGATGCCCCCCCCCCGGCGATCAGATAGGCAGGATCTTCTGGAATTCAACACCGGCTGAATGCAGCATCGGCTCGATCTCCGAAGCGCGGTCTGTTTCAATTTTTACGCAGTATCCGCAGTCGGAGCTGAGATGCCTGGGCACCGGGATCATTGCATGGTAGAATCCGGACTTTTTCAGGAGCTTTGACGTCCATATGGCATGGTTCGTCGAATGGAACAGTATTACTGAATAGTCCATTGATCATTCCTGTCACTTGGATGCTTTGATGATGATATCATCGCCATCCCGTGAAATCTCCGCCCTGTAATTGCTGTTGCCCAGGGCCCTCAGAACGTTTTCTTTGGATACCTCGCTGCTGACCGTTATTTCAAATGACGCGAGTCCGGCGTCTATCGCTTTTCTGGTCAGGACTACGGGTTGCGGGCAGGAGAGGCCTCGGGCGTCGATTATATGCTCAGTCATGGCAGGCTCCTTTACTCTGTTGGTGTATATGGCATAAACTCCGGTGTCGCACGGTATATCATGCAGCCGTAAATTTTTCACGCATTGTAAATCCGATTACCAGGCAGAAAACGATTCCCGCAATAACGGCTATCTGACCCCAGGGCCCGATTCCACCGACGGTGTATGCTCCCTCAATGATGCTGTCCGGCTTTCCGGCCAGTGAGAAGTTGTGGGAAACCGCGGCGCCGGCAATCATGCCGATGACGAAAATTCCTGCGTCCGCGTCCCCTTCGCCGGAAAGGATCAGCTGCCTGCCGGGGCAGCCG
>JAFGJX010000108.1 GCA_016928865.1 Spirochaetota bacterium | reverse complement strand
TCCATGCACCGCACGAAGAACTTCACCATCTTCGCCTCCGCGTCCGAGAGCGACGGCACGTAAAAATAGAGCTCGTACTGGCGCACCAGCTGGAGCGAGTAGTAGACGAGGAACTTCTCCTCCACGTTGAGCCCCTTGCGCGTCTTCTCGATGAGACCGCGCACCCGGGCCGGTCCAATGGCCCGGAGTATCGCCTTCAGCACCGGCAGGGGCACCGGCCCCGCGTCGGTCTTGATGTCGTCGAGGCCCCGCTCCGCGCGCATGAAGGCCATGACCGCGCCGCCCGGCACCAGGGCCGGCAGGGAGTTGCCCACGCACTTCATCCCCTGCTTGAAGTTTATGTCCATGGGGCGCGAGTTCACGATGATGCCGTCCACCTGCCGGTCGAGGTGCAGCCCCATCTCCCGGTAATTGTATTCCACCGCGGCCCGGTGCGCGGCAACCGGATCGCCGGCGAAAGACGCGACGATCTTCTTGTCATGATCGAGGATCACGTTCACGCAGAAGATGTCCGCGGGGATCATGCCCCGCACCTCCTCCAGGTCCTGGCGGAACGAATTCTTCTCCGGCATCATCCCCACCCGGTTGAACAGGAAGGGCGGCTCGGCGATGATCTCGTGGTGCAGGCCGATGGTTTCCGCGTACGCCACGCCCGGCAGGATGTTCTTCAGCCCGCCGCCGAACCCGGCCCAGATATGCGGCTCCACCAGGCCCAGGAGCACGATCTGGTCCGCATGGTGCAGGTGCTTGTTCAGGTAGACCGGCGTGCGGCGCGCGGTGGTGCCGAAATAGTGGCTGGCCTTTATGTCAAAGGCGTTATGGTTCACCCACCGGACCCGCTTCAGGTTCTTCGGGCCGATCTTCTCCGCCATCTCGGACTCGTCCAGCGGCGTGTGGATCCCGATCGACGGTATTACCGTGATGTTCTTCTCGGACGCACCCGCACGCTTCAACGCATCGATCACCAGATGAAAAAACCGGTGCGCCGGCGTGGGCCGGGACAGGTCGTCGACGATGACCACGACCTTTTTCCCCTTGAGCCTGCGCGCGGAAAGAGGCCGCGCGCCCACGGGCTTCGCCATCGACGCCCTGACCAGGGCGATTTCATCAACCTTCTTATTCTTCTCTTTCGATTTGCGCCGCGGATAGATGACGTTCCACGTGTCAGGCACGTTCAGGGGAAGAGATCCAGCACCCCAGGGAAGTTGAATTTCCATATGGCACCTCTCTTTAATATCGATGGCCGGGACCGGCGCGCCGCCCTGTGTATCATGAGTAACACAACACGATAGCGCTTCCCGCCTGTTCATAACCGTATTTCGGAATAATTGCAAGTACTTTATTGCAGACCGCCGCCCTCGCCCGACCCATATTAATGAAAATGTTCTTGCAAAACCATATCCCTGACCTTATACATCCATGCAGTATCAAGCCATGAAAAACAACAGATCAAACCTGCAGGACGCGCCCGGTATCGGACCCAGTATAGAAAAGGACCTGCTCGATATTGGAATAACCTGCGTTGAGGACCTGAAGGGTAAAAAACCGGAAACTCTTTACGACTCGCTGTGCAGGATACGAAAAGCCCCTGTGGATAAATGCGTATTATATGTTTTTCGATGCGCGGTCTATTTTGCGGAAAACAAACAGCACGATCCGGATCTGCTGAAATGGTGGAACTGGAAAGACAGGTAGAGTAAATCCGGACAGATGTATCACGCGGCGGTACGACTCGCGGCCTGCAGGGACATATCCTCAGAAAAATAGTGCCCGGGGAGAAGCATAGAGATGGATGCCGTTTTTGCACACATCACCGACCTGCACCTCGACGACTCCCTGGCCAAACGCTGCGGAATCGACGCCAGAAAAAATATTCAACAGATCCTGAATGATATACGCAGCAGGGGCATCGGCACCCTGGTGATGACCGGCGATTTTGGAAGCAGCGACTCGCTCGGCTGGCTCTTCGACCTGATCAGATCTTTGGGCATGGCGCACTACATCACACTGGGCAATCATGATGAAGTGGGCTCGTTCCGCGAGATACCGGACGTGCCGGAGCGTCTCAGGGGCAGCGAGCTCTCTTACACAATCGAGACCGGCGATAACGCGTTCATTTTCATCGACACAAGCTCCGGAGTCGTTGGTCCCGCTCAACTGCGCTGGCTCGGGGAGCAAATCGTTGACGCCCGAAAGCGGATCGTGCTCTTCAGCCATCATCCCGTATTCGACTGCGGAAACACCGCCATGGACAGGCTCTATCACCTGAAAAACCGGGAAGAGGTCGGCCGGCTCCTGCTCGAGTCCGGTAAAGCGATAACGCTATTCTGCGGCCATTATCACACGAGCCACATGCAGACAATCGGCGGCATTACCCAGTACGTGACTCAATCCGCGCTGGTGCAGGTCAAAAGAGATTCGGAAATAATTGAGCTTGAATCCCTCCGGTACGGATATAGAACAGTAAAAATTGACGGTGGGACGATTATAACCAAAAAAATTGAATTTGCATAATAACGAAAAAGGCAGACCGTGCCGGCCGTGCGACTGTGACCGGCATGTTTCGGGCCTGTTAGCTCAAGGAACAACAGGAGGCACCATATGAAGGAAACCATCATTCATGAAACAAACGGCACTGTTGCAAAAGTAATTTTTAATGATCCGCCGACCTATAATTCATTCAACCTTGACACGATTACCCAATTTGCGAACACCATCATATCGCTTGCCTGTGACGAAAGCATTAGAGGGATAATTATATCCGGTACCGGCAGGTCATTCTGCACCGGCGGCGACCTTAAATGGGCCTCCGCGCACCCGCATGGCCCCGCCACAGCATTTCATGAACTATCAAGCCGATTCCACCAGTCAATAACCGAAATCAGAAATATGAAAAAACCGGTAATCGCGGCAATCAACGGTATCGCCGCAGGCGGCGGTTTTTCCCTGGCGCTTGCCTGCGATTTCCGGATCATGGCGAAAAGCGCGCTGTTTAAACAGGGCTTTACATCAAACGGCCTGTCCATTGACGGAGGCGGCACCGCCTCACTCCAGCGACTTGTTGGCATGGCCCGGGCGATGGAAATTATCGCATTCGACGAACCACTTTCTCCTGAAAAGTCGCTTGAATACGGACTGATACATCAAATCGTCAGTGATAAGGAGCTGATCCCTGAATCTGAAAAATTAATTACGCGGATATGCAACATTTCACTCCATTCATTTGGTTGGTCAAAACAACTGCTCAATAATTCCTTTTCCAGCACATTTGAGACACAATTGGAAGCGGAACGGCTCGGATTATCAACCTGCGCCGCTCATAGAGACGGGGTCGAAGGAATCCGGGCCTTTCTGGAAAAGAGAAGGCCGAAATTTAATCAATGACAATGCGATGGAGGATATATTTATTTTATTTTTACTCTGACCCCCTGATTATCATTGACAGAACAATTTCATTATGACAATATCATAAATTGTATTATATTGTCATACAATTAAAACAATGCCCGGATCAATACAATCACTAAAAAAAGCGGCCGGAATTCTGAATCTCTTCACGCAGGAATCCAGGGCGTACGGAATCACCGAAATGGCGAAATTGCTGGGTCTGCCAAAGCCGACGGTCCAGAGCCTGGTGCGGACCCTTGAAGAGATCGGCTATCTGGAGAAGGACCAGCTTACCAGCAAATACATGCTGGGACCGACGCTTTTTCAGCTCGGCATGAAATATATCTCAACCATGGACCTCGCAGTGCAGGCACGCGACTGGATGGAACATCTGTGCCGCCAGTTCAACGAGGCCGTACAGGTGGGGATGATGGTGGGAAACAACGTGGTGATCGTGCTGCGTACCGACCCGACCTCGCGCTTCATGGTGTACCCTCAGCCAGGGTCGCTGATCCCGTTCCACACCTCCGGCATCGGGAAAGTCCTGTTCGCCTACATGGACCCGGGAAAGCGGGACGCGATTATACGCGACTTCACCTTTCCGAGGCTGACTGACAGGTCCATAGGCACCCGCGACGACTTCCTGGCCGAGCTCGGCCGGATTCGCACCGAAGGGATCGGCTTTGACCTCCAGGAATCCGTAACCGGGCTTTCGTGCATAAGCGCGCCGGTATTCAACAGCCGGGGACACTGCCTTGCCGCCTTCTCCGTGTCTGGGAACTCGTTCACCATCGAAAAGAACAGGGAGGAGATTGTAAACGCGGTACAGTATGTCAGCTTCGAGATTTCAACCCGGCTCGGGTACCGCAGGGAACATTGATACAATACGGGTGATGATCGCGCAGGCCCGCGGTGACTCACCACATATATGGAGGTGGCCAGTGAAGAAAAGAATTGTTTCGCTCTGCACCCTTGGTCCGGAGCTGCTGACCATGATGATCAAGGGAAACGGCTGCGCGGAGCCTGACGGCTTCGAGGTCATCGGCGCATACCAGCTGCCGGACAGCGAGATCATCGGTCTGCTGAAGGACGCGGACATCATCTTCGGGGACTACACCTTTGTCAGGAGCCTCACCGCCGGGATGGCCCGCGCCGCGAAGAAGGTGAAGCTGGTCCAGCAGCCGAGCGTCGGGTATCAGAACATCGACGTTGACGCCTTCACCGCTGCGGGCATTCCGGTGGCGAACACCGCCGGGGCAAACACGACAAGCGTGGCAGAGCACGTGGTGCTCGCCGCACTCTGTCTGCTTAAAAACCTGATCATGGCGCACGGCACTACCGCGGCGGGCGAATGGCGGCAGATGGATATCGGCTCTTTCGACCTCCAGGGCAAAAGCTGGGGCCTGGTGGGCATGGGACGCATCGGGAAGGCGATTGCCGAGCGCCTGGGGCCGTTCGGCGTCAGCGCCGCGTACTTCGATCCCGTGCGGCTGTCCGCCGATGAAGAAAAAAAATTCGGCATCCCCTTCCGCGATCTCGAAGAGCTGCTGAAGATATCGGACATCGTCAGCATCCACTGCCCCCTCACGGATGAAACCAGGAACATGATCAGCGAAAACAGGATCGCCCTGATGAAGCCGGGCTCCTTCATCATAAATGTCGCGCGCGGCGAAGTGATCGACGAGGGGGCGCTGGCCAGGGCGCTCGGAGAAAAGCGCCTCGCTGGCGCAGCGCTCGATGTCTTTTCAGAGGAACCGGTCGGGATCCGGAACCCCCTTCTCGCGATGAAGGACGCGCGGATGGTGCTCACCCCGCACATCGCGGGCGTCACCCAGGAATCAAAAATGCGGATAATCACCGCGGCGATACGGAACGTGGTTGCGGTCCTGAACGGCGGCATGCCCGATTTCATCATCAATCAGATACAATAACCGGATCAGGAAGCATAAAGGAGGCTATCATGAAAAAACCGAAGAGCACGCCCATTCCCAACGAGAAGGACTTTCCCCTGATCGCGGCGCAGGGCGCGGTCCGGGAATAGCGGACAGGCGACCGGATGCGGTCTTCCCCCGGCACGGGGTCATGGATCATCTTTGCGATTTCCATCCTTGTGGCGATAATCAGGGGGGTTTTTCATTTTTATTGACATTTTTTCTAAAATCATGCAGTATAGTCTGTCTCATCTGATTGATATAACCATACCAGAATAGGATTCGGCCCTGTATGATCGAACAGGTACTCAATGTAGCGAATTACACCTTCAGTCCCTATTCCATACCAACCGCTGTTGTAACCGTTGGTATTTTTATCACCGGGATCATCCCGCTGATACGCGAACGCCTCTCCCTGCTGAGCGTCGACCTGTTCATCGTGTCACTGGCGTTCAGCGAATGGTTCCTGACTTTTACATTCATGTATTCCAGCAACAACGAGGTTGTTGCCCTGTTCTGGGCCAAGGCGGGGTACATCGGCGTCCCCTGCATCCCGGCGGCCATCTACCTGTTCGTTATCCGTGGCCTCGGGATCTTCCAGCAATGGAAGCGCCTCGCCATCTTCAACTGGGTTATCTCCGCATCTTTTTCAGTGGCGATCATATTCACGGACGCCATGATCTCATCAGTCTACCATTACTGGTGGGGATTCTATCCGAAATACGGGTGGCTGAGCATCCCGTTTCTGATCTATTTCTTCACGATAATACCGCTCTGCGTGTTCCATGCCTACAGGGAACATGCTAAAGCGGCGCCGGGCTCCATCTACCAGAAACGCATCAAGGCGATGGCTGCCGCGCTGGGAGTCTGCTCCATCGGCGTCGTTGATTTTATCGCGAAATACGGGATACCGGTATACCCCTTCGGCTACATCCCCTTCATGGTTTTCGTCATACTGGCCATATGGCTCATTCAGAAATACCGGGTGATCGAGATTACGCCCACCTTCGCCGCGCAGGCGATCATATCGACCATGTCGGACGCGCTTATCGCGGTTGACAACCTGGGTGTCGTTCACCTGGTGAACCAAGCGGCCAGCGACCTTTTTCACATCAATGCAAAGGACATGATCGGGAAGCGGGCGATTGACATCATCGGCAGGAAACACTTTACCGACGAATTCCTTGACTCTCTGGATGACGGCATCATACGCAACCTCGAGATGCTCTATACCGCGCCGGACGGCAGAACGCGCACCCTGAGCATAGCCGCAACCGCAATCCGCGAGCTGGAAGAGCACACGGTGGGCATGGTTTTCGTGGTACGGGACATCACGGATCTCAAGCAGCAGGAAGCCGAGCTGAAAGTGGCGAACATGGAGCTGAGCCTCCGGCAGAAGATATCCGAGCAGGAAACGGCCCTGGCCGCCAACATTCAATTCCAGCTCTTCCCGCAAAGGCCCCCGGCTAGCGCCGAATGGGACGCGGCGTTTTTCATCCGGCCGATGATGGGGGTCTCGGGCGACTTTTACGATTTCTACGAAAGCAACGGAAAGCTGAACGGCGTCTCGGTTTTTGACGTTTCCGGCCACGGGATCTCCTCCGGCCTCATCACCCTGCTGGCCCGTTCGATCATTTCCCGGCATTTCAACATGATGACCGGCGCGGGCCTCGCGAAAACAATAGAGGACATCAACCGCGACCTGATAGCCGAGATAGGGTCGGTCGACAGCTACCTGACCGGCATTCTGCTCCGGCTGAATAACAATTCAATTGAATACGTCAACGCGAGCCATCCCGACCTGATGATAAAAAGAAGAAAGACCGGCAATGTGCTCCATGTAAAACCTCACGACAGGGAGATAAAGGGAATGCTCCTGGGCAAAGAGGGACTTTCAGGCGAGTATGACGTCCTTACGTTCACCGTTGCTCCGGGCGATTCACTGCTGGCATACACGGACGGCCTGACCGAGTGCTTCAATTCAAACAGGGAGAGCTACGGCGAGGAACGCCTGATGCGGGCATTTAAAAATGCGCCCTCCGGATCCGCCAGAGAAATCCTCGATTTCATTATCGGGGATTTTAACCGGTTTGTCGGGACCGCTCCGCACAAGGATGATATCACGCTGCTCGTCCTGAGCAAATTACCCTGAAGAATCGGGGAGCAAACGCGTCATATTCAATAAGGAACAGCTATGAAGAAAGTTCTCCATATTCTCTACCAGCCGTACAAGTGGCTTGTATTCATCCCCTATCTCGCGGCATCGACCCTTTTTTTCGGCTCTCTGACCATCATTCTCGTCATGGTCACAAACCCGAGGATAACCAGCTTCATCTGCGGCGTCATATGGTCGCGGCTGAACGGATATCTGACCCCCATCTGCGTTTCGGTTGCCGGCAGGGAGCATATCGAAAAAAAGCAATCCTACGTGATCGTCTCGAACCACCGGAGTCAGTACGACATCTTCGTCCTGTACGGCTGGCTGGGCATCGACTTCAAATGGGTCATGAAGCAGGAATTGAGGAAAGTACCCGGCATCGGCATCGGGTGCGAAAAGGTGGGTCATATTTTCATAGACCGCACCAACCACGAACGCGCCCTCGCTTCATTAAACGAGGCGAAATCAAAGATCGTCAATGGCACCTCGGTCATCTTCTTTCCGGAAGGCACCAGGAGCAGGGACGGCTCCCTCGGTGAATTCAAGAAGGGCGCCTTCAAGATGGCGCTCGATCTCGGCCTGCCCGTGCTCCCCATCACCATCACCGGAACAGAAAAAATACTGCCCCCGAACACGACCGATCTGTTCCCGGGGAAGGCGAAAATCGTTATCCATCCGCCGATAGGCATCGCCGGCTACACAGATGAAACCATTCAGGAGCTAATGGACAGGGCTCACGCGGCAATCAGGTCCGCACTGTAAATAACCGGAAGCATTCACAGGAGGCTCACATGGGAAGATTCAGGGAATATGACCGCTACGACGGACTCGGCCTGGCCGGGCTCGTCAAAAAGAAGAAGATATCTCCGGCCGAGTTGTGTGATGAAGCCATCTCCCGGATCGAGAAGCTGAACCCGGCGATAAACGCGGTCATTCATCCCATGTTCGACATCGGCCGGAAGACGGCTGCGGGAAGGCTGCCGGACGGGCCCTTCAGGGGCGTCCCGTTTCTCCTGAAAGACCTGGTGTCGCCCTATGCGGGCGTCCCGTTCCGGTGCGGCTCGAAAGCATACCGGAACTTCATTCCCGACTACGACAGCGAGCTGGTCAGGCGCTTCAAGAACGCGGGATTCGTCATCCTGGGAAAGACCAGCGCGCCCGAGTTCGGGCTCCTGGCCTATACCGAGCCGGAGCTCTTCGGCCCGTGCCGCAACCCCTGGAACACCGGCCACACCCCGGGCGGATCAAGCGGCGGAACGGCGGCCGCGGTTTCCGCGGGCATGGTCCCGCTCGGTTCCGGCGGCGACGGCGGAGGGTCGATCAGGATCCCCTCCTCCTGCTGCGCTCTCTTCGGGCTCAAGCCGACGCGGGGACGCAATCCGGTCGGTCCCGTGAACGGCGAAGGATGGCAGGGCGCGGTGGTGGAGCACGTGCTGACACGCTCGGTCCGCGACAGCGCCGCGGTGCTTGACTTCGTGAACGGGATGGACCCGGGCGCGCGGTGCGCGGCGCCGCCGCCGGCTCGCCCCTACCTGAAGGAGATCAGGACAAAGCCGGGAAAGCTGACAATCGCCTTCTCCACCGATTCGCCTCTCGGCATGGACGTCCATCCGGAATGCGTGACAGCGGTGCGGAACGCGGCTGGCCTCCTGGAGAGACTGGGACACCGCGTGGAGGAATCGAAGCCGGACCTCGATGGCATACTGCTGGCGCGCTCCTACTTTACCATGTATTACGGCGAGACCGCCGCGGACATAGCCAAGAGCGTGGAAGCCCTTGGCAGAAAGCCCCGGAGAAGCGATTTCGAAGAGACCACCTGGCTTCTCGGCCTGCTGGGAAAATCCTGCACCGCCGAGGAACTGGTACAGGCCCTGCGGCAGTGGGACCGCGCTGCCAGGGCCATGGCGCGGTTCCATGAGCGGTTTGACATCTACCTGACCCCGACGATGGCAACGCCTCCGGTACGGATCGGAGAACTGCAGACAAAGGGCCTGGAACTGCTGGGCACGAAAATCATAAATCGTCTCCGCCTCGCGGGCATCCTGAAAAGGATCGGCCTGGCGGAGCAGATAGCCTTCGCCAATCTTTCGAAAACGCCATTCACGCAGATCGCGAACTTTACCGGCCAGCCGGCAATGTCGGTCCCGCTTCACTGGACCCCGGAGGGGCTTCCGGTTGGCGTCCAGTTCATCGCGCCGTTTGGCGACGAGGCGACCCTCTTCCGCCTGGCCGCCCAGCTTGAGGAGGCGGCGCCCTGGTTCAGCAGGCGGCCGCCCTTGGCGGGATAGCGGCGGCGCGAAAAGTACGGCTACCGTCTTTTAATCCAGATGTGGCAGTAATTGCATTCATTTTTCATGTGGCAGGTCGTGCACGACGCAATGTTGCGGCGGGCCTTCCTGCCGTGAAAGCTTGAGGATGTGCGGTTCGCCCATCCCGCAGGATGCCGCTGCCTGAGGGGCGGATATGCATACGCCACGCCGCTTGACTTGTGGCAGTCCCGGCACTGCCGTTCGCTGTGGCACGACCTGCAGTGCTTCAGGCTCAGCCGCGACTCATACCTGTGCGATAATTCATAATTTGGATTATGGTACCGGTGTATTGCCTTGTCGCCCCGGTGACACCTGAGACAATCATTCCTAGCGGCATGGCATGGAAGACACTCCTTTTTATCCGCCGACGCTCTTTTCCCATGGAGTTTGTTCCACCGCTTATAATGATCCTTCGGTCTGGTTGGATTCTCATGGCAGAGCATGCAGTACTGGCTGGCGGAGACATTGTCGTGGCACTGGAAGCAATATTCCATTTTTGGAATAATTTCTTCGCGCTTCGGGGCGTCCTTTTCGAACAGGGCCTCGTGGCAATCCTTGCAGTTAACGCCCTGTCCGACGACATGAAGCTTATGATTAAATTTATAATCATGCCTGTATCGGTACCTCACTCTCCCCGCATACGCCTCTTTCTCATCATGACACTCATCACATGTTTTCTTATTCGGGATATCGGCGCCCGTTATGGTCGACACACTCTCCCTGATTTTTACGTGGCACTGCGCACAGTCGATCCCGCCTGCAATATGGGGTTTATGAGGAAAGATGTGGCCATCCCACGAAAACAGTAAAACACTCGCAGACAGAACGAGTATAATGATTGCACCCGACGTATACTTTATCATAACACCCTGCCAACTGGCCATTTCGTATTATTCACCCGCGCATTCCATCCTTAAAGCAAGTATTTCAATGAGATGTTCCCTCTCACATCATACCGGTAATCCTTGTTTCCGGCGAGACTGCCGGCAGCCGAAAGCACCAGCGATTTTACTATCTCCACATCGACACCGAGGGTGGCGAAATATCCTGCTGAAAGCCCGGCGGCCAGGCTTTTCTCGTTGTAAAATTCACCGCCCCCGCCTGCAAGAAAATCAAAGACAGAGATCCGTCTTTTTATCATCGTCTGACAGGTAATGAGGTTCCCCTCGGGGCCGACAATCATCTCTGCGCCAATCCTGACCCCGAACCCGAAGAAGTCTCGATGCTCAAGGTTGCATGAAACATCATTGCCGATATTCGGCTCGCCGTCATAAATTACAGCGCCATACTTGATATCGATGGTGAGTAATTTTGAAACAAAAATTACCAGGGTTGCACTCGCCTCCTGATTTCCGAACGGCTCAAAATAGGTCCAGAAATAGGAGTTCTTAATAAACACCGGCCGGTAATATTCATGCTCAAAAACGAGTGACAGAAGGTCAAGCGGATCGACCTGAACCCCGAAGAGGGTGTTCGACGGCCGGAGCTCAACAAGGTCAAGCGTTCCATAGCCGTACAGCTTGAACACTTTTGAAAACATCGTGTCAAAATTAAGCGATGCGTAATGTTCGGCAATGGCGTTACGGTTAAAAACGAGCTGGTACTCCACCCCGAATATACCGGCATTTTTGGCAAAAAATTCGGCCTTGAATCCCGCAATATAATCGCCCATCCTCTGTCTGATGAATATATTCCGGTAGTCTGTGCCATTGAAACTGCGGAGGACCCACGGGTTCCTGTATTCCTCAAGATAGTCGTCCCTGACGATGAACCCGCCGTACAGGTCGAGAGAGAGTCTGTGATCGCCAATCCCGATAGTACTCTCAAGATTGAGCCCGTCAAAACAGAGGTAAACAAGGTTGTTGAAATCCATGATGCGGCCGAGCTGGAAACCGATTTTCTCGCCGCTGAAATCTAAATAGCCATAAAAAAAATTAAAGACCCAGTTTCCCGTCGCACCACCCTTCTGCGTCTGATATATGATCCTGCTATTGAAGCGAAAAAACCAGTTCTGGTCGAAAGTTGCGTCAAAAGTGACATTTTCAAAAACCCGATACTGGAGCTTCGAGCTATTGCGATACCGGTTGTACGTGGCATAGACATTGCCCGCGGTTTCCACCGATCCTTCTATGGACGGGCTTGATTCTTCATCCTGCTTTTCAGCGGGAAGGTTTTCTTTCATGTCCTCATGCATCTCTTCCACGAAGGCGAGCGCAGGAACGCTGAAACAAACGAGTAAGACAAAGGTGATGCGGACTGATCGCAAGCATATCGCCATATCTCAATCAATCATCTCCCGAATACCAGTTTTCACTGCCATGACACGGTCCCCCGGGCAGCCCGCTGCAATTTTGCGTATCGGTATTCCATACCCCCGTAACTGAAAAATTAACGACATCGCCAAACACGGTTGCCCTGGGATCCATAATCGATCCGTTAACATAACCATCATTATGCAGTGGATCGCTTAGCGGGTAGTTATAATGACAGGTCTGGCACGAAATTTCTTCTGACAGATGCGTGCCATGGCGGCCGCCTGTGGGAGTGGATTGATTTAAAGGCGGGTAACGATGGCAAACCGCGCAGCCGGCGGTATATCCATACCAGTTTTTAATGCCATGGCAGCTTATGCCGGCGCAATTCCCTGTATCATGATCGAATGACGCCGTTGTCCCGGCGATTGCGCTAAAAATCACGATATCACCCCCCACTGACGTTCTCGTCTGCCATATATACCCGTTTACGATTGTATTATTGTGCAGAGAATCATCCGCCGCATAGCTGTAATGGCAGGTCTGGCATGAATAGTTTTTATATCGATGGATCGCGTGCGCGCCGCTTGCAGGGGGATATTTGCTTAAAGGAGGATCGAGATGGCAGGAAGCGCAGGCAGACCCGGAATACCAGCCGGGCGCGGCAGCTCCATGGCATGCCGATCCGGTTCCGCTGCAGGTACCAGCCGCGTGATTAAACGCAATGGTCGGGTTGGCGGCAGTCAAATCCACGCCAAATAAAACTATTTCACCAGGGGTTTTCGTTCCATAGAGCCAATTATATCCATTAATAAATCCATTTTTATGCAGTCCTCCCTGACTGTTTTTATACCTGTTATGACATGAAGCGCAATTCAGCTTAAACCCGATCTTTGCAGAATCAAGATGCGTCAGGTGCCCACCGCTTATCGGAGGGAATATGCGCAGTTCTGTCCCGTTGTGGCAATTAAACGCCATGCAGACGCCGGACAGTGTGGTCATATTGATTTCATCGAGACCGGATTTTTTTACTTCACTGCACCCGGACTGGGCCATGACCATGGCGACAAGAACAGCGAGATACCGGGCCGACGTGTTATTGCTCATAATTTTACAGGATAACTTGTATTCAATCCGGCAATGCATGAGTATAGTCCCATCATATGTGTGAATTGTCAAATAATTTCTTTGCCATGCCCGTATGTAAATGTAGTGGACACATTACCCCCGGCCCTGCTAACATAGCCATCAACATGCGAATCTTTGAGTGCCAGCCGTAAATCGGGCAACACACACCCGATGGAATGGAGCCCTCCCGAGAGGGCCGGATAACGAATATTATTTCATGAAAGGGAGGGCTGAAATGTCCAAAGTCAGTCTTGACGGCAGAGTAGCCATAATAACCGGGTCCGGAGCCGGTATCGGCCGGTCGCACGCGCTCGAGCTCGGCAGGCGGGGCGCGATGGTCGTGGTCAACGACCTCGGCGCGAACCTCGACGGCTCCGGAAAGAGCACGTCCGCGGCGGATGCGGTGGTCGAGGAGATAAAAAGCGCGGGGGGAAAGGCGGTCGCGAACTATGACTCCGTCGCCACCACGCAGGGCGCGGAGAACATGGTAAAGACCGCGGTCGACGCCTTCGGCAAGGTCGATATCGTCGTCAACAACGCGGGTATCGTACGCGACAAGGGGTTCGCGAAGATGCTGGAAGAAGACTGGGACCTGGTGCAAAGCGTCCACCTGAAGGGCTCATATAACGTGACCAGGGCGGCCTGGCCCGTTATGAAAGAGAATAACTTCGGACGTATCGTGTTTACCAGCTCAGGCGTCGGCCTGTACGGAAACTTCGGCCAGGCCAACTACGCCGCTGCGAAGATGGGAATGATCGGCATGATGAACACCCTCAGGATCGAGGGCGCGAAGAACAATATTTTTTTGAACGCGATCGCGCCCAACGCGGCGTCGAGGATGACCGAAAAAGTCATGCCGCCCCCCATATACGAGAGGCTGAAGCCGGACTATATCTCGCCCCTGGTGGCCTATCTCTGCTCAGAGCAGTGCAAAGAATCCGGCATGATATTCAACTGCATGGGCGGATGGTACAGCCGCACCGCGATCATGTGCTCCGACGGCGTGATTCTGGGCCTCGGCAAGAGCGAGGTCACTGCGGAGGAGATCATGGAAAACTGGGACAGGATTATCGCGATGGAAAACATGAAAACCATAGGATCCGTCCAGGAAAGCTTCGCCTATCTTAGCCCGCTGTTTAAATGACCGGAAAGCTTCGGCCGGCCGCGGGAATCCCGTGATACCGGCGGCCGGCACGCCCGACGCCATGTTTACCAAACGGTAAAAAAGCACTTGACATTCCCGTCATATTTTTATATCTGAGAAAGAGGTACAGTGCATATACCGCATACTTGCAAACATACATGACAACGAAAACACAGACCGGGAACATCAGGGACAAAAAAGGCATCCGCACGAGGGAGACCATCACACGTGCGGCGAGAAAGGTCTTTTCAGAATATCCCTATCACACCGCCAGCATGCGAATGATCGGCAAAGAGGCCGGCATCGAGCACCCCCTGATAAACTATTATTTTCCGAGCAAGGCCCGCCTTTTTGAAACGGTCACCAGCGAGATCTGCAGCGAGTTCATCAGGCGCAACGAGGAATGGTTCGACGAGATCAGAAACTTGAAAATAACGGACGCGCTGACATCGTATATCGACCGGCTGCTGGATTACAACGCGGAGAACCCGGAACCTCTCAGGCTCCTGGCGCTTAACATAACACAGGCGGAGCATATAACGCAGATTCCCGGCTACCAACAGTTCCCGGACCTTATTGAGAAGATCCAGCAGCTTTTCATGAAGATCATTCCCATCAAGAGCACGGCCCAGCAGGTAAGCATCTATATAAACAGCTTTGTCTTCCTGGCCATAGCGCTCCTCGGTTCGAGCCCCTGCGTGGCACAGGTGCAGGGGATGGAACCGGGAAGCGCCCAGTTCAGGGAATGGCTCAGAAGCGCGCTGAATATGATCTTTCTCCCGCCGCTGAAAGATATCATCAATATCCAGGTGAACACGGTGCGCGGTCAGAAAAAAAAATCCGAGTAGCAACGCACCCCTTGAACCATAAAATAATGGCGCCATCGATTTTTATATTATACACCGTGAAGTTTCCGCGTACAGCATATAAATATTGTGCAATATAAGCTATAATATACAAATTTTCTTCATTGACAAAAATCCCCGTCTTTTTAAGCTACCTATAACATAGGTGCTTTCATAACCACTTGTTACTGTATCTATGGTGCGGCCGTGCATTTTCACGGCTTTCCAAGCATATAAAGAATGATTTCATTCTCCCGAGTGGCCAAACTGTAGAGGACATGTTCGCACCCGTTTATCTTGTAACCATAGTAATTGTTAAGCACACCTAATATTATGGAGATTGCCATGAGCGCCACCACTCACCACCATGACGCAGACAGCCTGGCCCACAAACTGAATAATGCCACCGGCGTATCTCCGACACGCTGTTACCAGTGCGGCAAGTGCACGGCCGGGTGCCCGATGGCAGAAGAGATGGACTACACGCCCAGCCACATCCTCCGCCTTCTCCAGCTGGGCCTGGAGGGGAGCGAGGACAGGGTCCTGCGCGCCTACTCGCCCTGGGTCTGCCTGACCTGCGAAGTCTGCTACGCGCGCTGCCCCCAGGAGGTCGATATCCCGAAGATGATGGACTTCCTTCGCAGCGAATCGGCCCGCCTCAAAAAAGTGAATCCCCGCGCGGCGGATTTTCTCTCCTTCCACAAAACGATGCTGGACTCCATCAGATATGTCGGGAGACTTTACGAAGTGGGCATGATCATGGGCTACAAGCTGCGCAGCTGGCACTTTCTCGAGGATGTGCTGATGGCGCCGTCGCTCTTTTTCAAAGGAAAGCTGAAACTGTTTCCTCACCTTATCAAAAACAGGAAAAACATCTCGCAGATATTTAAAAAATCGGGCAACGCCCGCACGGAGGCGGCCAAATGATAAAGATAGCATACTACCCGGGCTGTTCGCTGCTGGGAACGGCCCGTGAATACGACGAGTCGCTGCGGGCCATAGTCAAAAAAATGGGGATCGAGCTGGTCGACGTTCCTGACTGGAACTGTTGCGGCGCTTCCTCGGCCCACTCGCTCGATCACGACCTTTCCGTCGCCCTGCCGGGCCGCATCCTGATGCAGGCGGAATCGCTGGGACTGGAGGACCTGGTGGTGCCCTGCGCGGCGTGCTACAGCCGCCTGATGATGGCGCGGCACGAGCTCATGGAGGACGCCGCGCTCAAGGCGCGGGTGTGCGAAATGACCGGGATGGAGTTCAGGGGAACGGTCAGGCCGATCAACATCATCGAATTTCTGCAAAAATATTCTGACACCTTTACGGATAAAATAACAGCGCCGTTCGACAAGGACGTCGCCTGCTATTACGGCTGCCTCCTGGTGCGGCCTCCCAAGGTGACCAATTTCGACCGCCCGGAAGACCCGCGCTCCATGGACGAAATCATGTCCCTTCTCGGATCAAAACCGGTGGAGTGGGACTTCAAGGTGGAGTGCTGCGGCGCCGCCCACTCCATAACGCGCGCGGGCCTCGTGGGCAAGCTTTCGAGCAAGATCATCGGCAACGCGGTACACCGCGGCGCACAGGCCATCATCGTGGCATGCCCGCTGTGCCATTCAAACCTCGATATGAGAAGGAACTTCATAAACAAGGCCGCCGGCCGCAAGTATGACATTCCCGTATTATATATCACCGAGGCCGTCGGCCTCGCCATGGGAATCGGTGAAAAAGAGCTGGGCCTGCACCGCCACACGGTGAAGGTGCGATACCCGGAAAAGGTGAAAGTCGAGGCCGAGCCCAGGCCGAAAGCGGCGGCAGCAACCAAACCGACGCCGGCCGCGCAAACTGAGCAGACGGAGGAAGCGTAAATGTCACGGATCGGTGTTTTCGTATGTCATTGCGGTGAAAATATAAGCGCCACGGTCGACTGCGCGGGCGTCGCGGAGGCAATGTCCCGCGTCCCCGGCGTTGTCCACAGCGTCGACTACAAATATATGTGCTCGGACCCGGGCCAGACCATGATCAAGGACGCCATAAAGGAAAAGAAGCTCGACGGCGTCGTGGTGAGCGCCTGCTCGCCGCACATGCACGAGCCGACCTTCAGGCGCGCCTGCGCCGAAGCCGGCCTGAACCCGTACCTGTGCGAGATGGCCAACATTCGCGAGCACTGCTCCTGGGTGCACGAAAAAAGCGAGGCAACGACGCTCAAGGCCATCGACCTGGTGCACAAGATGGTCGAGAAGGTCAAGAAAAACCAGCCGCTCTATTCCATCAAGGTGCCGGTCACCAAGACCGCGCTCGTGCTGGGCGGCGGCATCGCCGGCATCCAGGCGGCCCTGGACATCGCCAACGCCGGCCACAAGGTGGTGATGGTGGAGCGCTCGCCGTCTATCGGCGGGCACATGTCACAACTCTCCGAGACCTTCCCGACCCTGGACTGCTCCCAGTGCATCCTGACGCCGCGCATGGTCGAGGTGGCCCAGCACCCGAACATCACCCTGTATACCTATTCCGAGCTGGAAAGCATGGACGGCTTCATCGGCAATTTCAAGGTGAGGATACGCAAGAAGGCGCGCTGCGTGGATGAAAAGCTGTGCACCGGCTGCGGCCTCTGCACCACGAAATGCCCGACCAAGAAGATACCGAGCGAGTTCAACGAGGGTCTGGGAATGCGGTCCGCCATCTACGTCCCCTTCCCGCAGGCCGTACCGAACAAGCCGGTCATCGACAAGACCCAGTGCACGTTTTTCCTGAAAGGGAAATGCAAGGTGTGCGAAAAGGTGTGCCCCACCAAGGCGATCCGCTACGACCAGGAGGACGAGATCATCGAGGTCGATATCGGCGCGATCGTGCTGGCCACCGGCTTCAACGTGCTCGGCGCCGAACACTTCCCGGAATACGGGTACGGCAGGTACAGGGACGTGATCCAGGGACTGCAGTTCGAGCGGATAGCCTCGGCTTCAGGGCCCACCTCGGGCGCTATCAGGCGGCCGAGCGACGGCACGGAGCCCGAGACCATCGTCTTCATCGCCTGCGCCGGATCGCGCGACGAGGCCAAGGGCATCCCCTACTGTTCGAAAATCTGCTGCATGTACACGGCCAAGCACGCCATGCTCTACAAGCACAAGGTGCACCATGGCAAGGCTTACGTCTTCTATATGGACATCCGCGCCGGCGGCAAGATGTACGAGGAGTTTGTCCGTCGCGCCATTGAGGAAGACGACGTGAAATACATACGTGGCCGCGTGTCCCGGATATACGAGGAGGACGGAAAGCTAATCGTGAAGGGGGCCGACACCCTGCTCGGCCACCAGGCGATCGAGATCAGGGCCGACATGGTAGTGCTGGCCAGCGCCGCCGTGGCCAATGACGGCGCCGAGGAGCTGGCCCAGAAGCTCCATGTGAGCTACGACCCGTACCACTTCTTCGCCGAGGCGCACCCGAAGCTGCGGCCGGTGGAAACGAACACCGCCGGCATTTTCCTTGCCGGCGCCTGCCAGGCGCCGCGCGATATTCCCGAGACGGTCTCGCAGGCGTCCGGCGCGGCGAGCAAGGTCGCGGCGCTTTTCTCGCAGAGCGAGCTGACGCGCGAGCCGGTGATTGCGGTCGTCAACCGCATCGCGCCGCCGCTCTATTCAACCTGTACCGGCTGCGCCCTGTGCGTTCCGGCGTGCCCGTACCAGGCAATCGAAATGGAAGAGATCAAGAACCGCGACGGGGTCGTGGTCAAGCGCGCCGCGAAGATAAACCCGGGCCTCTGCCAGGGCTGTGGCACCTGCGTCGCGCTCTGCCGCGTCAAGGCGATCGACCTGCAGGGATTCTCGAACGAGCAGGTATTCGCGGAGCTGATGGCGCTGTAGCCCCCTTCAAAGAGCGGGTTCTGAAATGATATAAGTTTACTGGAGTACTACCATGGCCGAGTTCGAACCGAAAATCATAGCCTTTGTGTGCAACTGGTGCACCTACACCGGCGCTGACCTCACCGGCACGAGCCGGATCAAGCACGCCACGAACGTCAGGATCATCCGCCTGCCCTGCACGGGAAGGATTGACTTCATGCTCCTGATGAAGGCCTTTGCCAGGGGCGCGGACGGCGTCATCGTGTCCGGCTGCCACCCCAACGACTGCCATTATACATCGGGCAACTTCCACGCCCGTCGGCGCTGGATCCTGTTCAGGTCGCTCCTCAACTTCATGGGCGTCGATGCCAGGAGGATCATCTTCTCCTGGGTCTCGGCCGCGGAAGGGGCAAAATGGGCCGAGGTCGTCAACACAGCCGTGAAGGAGATCCGGGCGCTCGGCCCGTATGACGAATACAAGAACCTGGCGCCGATCCGCGCGAGCTGGAGGACCGAACATGCAGGATAAGATCATACAGAAAGCGAAAGAACTCCTTTCGGGAGGCGCGGTGCAGGTGGTTATCGGCTACGGCCAGGGGACCGGGGACCGGGTCCGCGCCATATTCATCCAGAAGCCTGAAGACGCCGGCCGGCTGATCATGGACGGCCGGTGCGTGCAGAACCTCGCCGGCTACCTCATGAAGCACGAGGTGCGGGCCCTGGGCAGGGCCGCGATCGTGGCCCGCATGCCGGTGCTCCGCTCCATAGCGCAGCTCATGTACGAGGAGCAGTTCAAGGACTCGGACGTTGCGGTGATCGGCATATCGGACGCGAACGAGCTGGTAGACCTCCCTGATCTGAACGCCCTGAAGGAATACGTGCGCGCCAACCCGCTGAAGCTGACGCCGGAAGAGCAGGCCGAGGTCGACAGGCTCGACGCCATGACACGCGAAGAGCGGTGGGCCTTCTGGATGGAGGAGACGTCGAAATGCATCAAGTGCTACGCCTGCCGCGCGAGCTGCCCGATGTGCTACTGCGCGCGCTGCACGGTCGAGGTCAACCAGCCCCAGTGGATCAGCGTGCCGTCGCACGATCTCGGAAACCTGGAATGGCACATCATGCGGGCCATGCACCTTGCCGGGCGCTGCGTCAACTGCGGCGAGTGCACGCGTGCCTGCCCGGTCGGCATCCCGCTGCGGCTGCTGAACCAGCGGATCATCGCGGACATCGCTGACAATTTCGGGGAAGAAGAAGACTACGCGCTTGCCGCGTTCAAACCGGACGACAAAGAAGACTTCATCAGGTAAAAGATCATGACAGACAAGAAAACAATCAAGAAAAGCTCCCTGGACGATCTGTTCAAAAAAATGATGGCGGACGGAAAGCGCGTGCTTGCCCCGGTCAGGAAGGGGGAAACAGTCCTCTTCCAGGAAGTTGACGGCTATTCCGCGGTAGCCGCAGACTACGTGCAGACCACCCTGTCAGCCAAGGAGGCCCTTCTCCCCCGCTGCGAGGAGATGATGCGGTTTACGACCGCGCAGAGTACCGTGTCCCTTGAAGAGGGCCCGGCAAAGCCCTCCCCGGTCGTGGTGTTCGGCGTCCGCCCCTGCGACGCGCGGAGCATCGCGGTCGTGAACGCGGTCTACCTGAAAGACTATAATGACGCGCTCTATAAAGAGAAATCTGACAGCACGACCATCATCGCCGTGAGCTGCGCGAAAAGCGACGAGTACTGCTTCTGCACATCGGTAGGCGGATCTCCCGGCAGCACGGAGGGGAGCGACATCCTCCTGACCCTGATAGACGGAGACACCTATCTCGCCGAGATACTCACGGACAAAGGGAAAGCCGTCGTTTCCATCGCCCCCGCGCTGTTCGCCGCGGCAGGAAGCGAAGTAAAGGAGAAGCACCTTGCCGACGTGCCGGTGCAGTTCGACCTCGGCGCGCTGGAGAAGAAGCTCCCCGGCGCGTTCGACGGCGCCGTGTGGATCACCCAGTCGCTCCGGTGCATCGGGTGCGGGACCTGCAGCTACGTGTGCCCCGCCTGCACCTGCTTCGACATCCAGGACGAGACCGACGGCACCCGGGGCATGCGCTTCCGCTGCTGGGACTCGTGCGGCTTCGGCCAGTTCACCCTTCACACGTCGGGCCATAATCCCCGCGAGGTGCAGAGCCAGAGATGGCGGCAGCGGATCATGCACAAGTTCTCGTACCAGCCGGACCAGCTTCAGGTTGTCGGCTGCGTCGGGTGCGGACGGTGCTCGCGCGCCTGTCCGGTGGACATGAACATACTCCAGCACATTAAAGATATTGTCGAGGCCCGGTAATGGAAGAGAAAAACGTGTACCAACCCTATCTGATGCGGATCGCGTCCATCATCGACGAGACGCCGGACGTCAAGACCTTCCGCCTGGAATTCATCAACGAGGAAGAGGGGAAGCAGTTCAATTTCCTGGCCGGGCAGTTCGGCGAATACTCGGTGTTCGGCGAAGGCGAGAGCACCTTCTGCATCGCGTCCTCGCCGACGCGCGATGGATATATTGAATGCACCTTCCGTAAAATGGGGCGCGTCACCAAGGCACTGGCGTCGAAGGAAGTCGGCGACACCATCGGTTTCCGCGGCCCCTACGGCAACACCTTCCCCATCGACAGATGGAAGGGAAAGAGCCTTCTCTTCGTCACGGGCGGCATCGCCCTGCCCCCGCTCCGGTGCGTCATCTGGAACGCGCTCGATACACGGGAAAACTTCAAGGACGTCACGGTCGTGTACGGCGCCCGTTCCGTCCAGGACCTGGTCTACAAGCACGAGCTCGATGAATGGGAGAAGCGGAGCGACGTGAAGCTCATCACCACGGTCGATCCGGGCGGCGAAACGAAGGAATGGAAGGGCGAGATCGGGTTTGTCCCGACCGTGCTTGAAAAGGCGGCGCCCTCGAGCGCGGACACCATCGCGCTCCTGTGCGGACCGCCCATCATGATCAAGCTCACCATGCCGGTATTGACCAAGCTGGGCTTCAGCCCGGACAACATCTTCACCACCCTCGAAAACAGGATGAAGTGCGGGATCGGGAAATGCGGCCGCTGCAACGTGGGGAAATACTTCGTGTGCAAGGACGGGCCGGTTTTCACGTTCGCGCAGGTGAACCAGCTCCCGCCCGAATACTAGCAGTATACCAGGGGCACCGGTCAGCCCGGCCGCTGTTTCCGCGGATTGACCCGTTTTACGTATTTCCGGTACAGCGCGAGATATTTCTTCGCGATCGATTCCCAGCCGAAATCCGCCTTCATGGCAGTGAGCGTCAGTTCGCGCCACGATACTTTATCCCGGTACAGGGCGAGCGCCCGGTCGATTCGCTCCAGAAGGGCGGCCGTGGAATATTCGCGGAACACGAACCCGTTTCCCCTGCCGGGGCCGGCCGCATCGTAATCCAGCACGGCGTCCGCCAGACCGCCCGTCTCGCGCACGATCGGGATCGCGCCGTACCTGAGGCCGATTAGCTGGCCCATGCCGCACGGCTCGTACCGCGACGGCATGAGGAACATGTCAGCGGCGGCGTAGAGCAGGTGAGCCATCCCGTCGTCGTACCCCAGGTGGACCCCCACCCTGCCGGGAAATTCATTGGCCATCTCCGCAAGCGCCTGATGTATATACGGCTCGCCGGTCCCCAGGACGGCGAGGCGGAGGTTGCGATGTCCGAGCTCTTGCCTGATACCCGCGACCAGGTCCAGCCCCTTCTGCGCGGCGAGCCGTGAAATGACGGCCACGAGCGGCGTATCCGCACCCCCGGTGATACCGAGCTTCCGCATCGCCAGCGCCTTGCTTGCGGCCTTCTTTTCAAAGGAAGCGGGCGTATAGTTTTCGGGGATGAACGGATCGTGCGCCGGGTCCCAGACGGAATAATCAAGGCCGTTCATGATTCCGTACAGGTCCTTCGACCTGGTGCGAAGCAGCCCGTGGAGACCGAACCCGAACTCCTCGGTCTGGATCTCCTTCCGGTGCGTCTCGCTCACCGTGTTCAACGCGTCCGCGTAATAGGCCCCCGCCTTGAGAAAGCCGAAAGCGCCCCAGAATTCAACACCCTCGACATTGAATATGCCGCGCGGGAGCATCGTGGCCCTGAAGACACGCTCCGGGTCATACCGCCCCTGATAGGCGATGTTATGGATTGTAAAGAGCGTGGCGGTGGCGCAAAAAAACGGATCGTCCGCATACAGGGTCTTCAGGTACGCGGGGATGAGGCCGGTCTGCCAGTCGTTGCAGTGGATCAGGTCCGGCCTGAATGACAGGAACCCGCACATTTCCAGCACTGCCCTGTTGAAGAACCCGAAGCGCTCCGCGTTGTCCGGGTAATCCGCCCCGCCCTCCTGGTAGAGTCCGCTCCTGTCAAAAAAACCCCGGTTCCCGATGCAGCAGACCGGCACCGCGGGGTCGCCGCCGATCGAGCCCCGGTACAGCTCCGCCTGCTCGACCCCGCCGGCGAAGGGAACGCCGAATGAGCCCTGGTACGCGAGTCCGTGCGCTTCAGGATCGATCGATCCGTACCGGGGAATAACGAGGATGACACGCTGTTTCAGGCGGCCCAGCCATGCGGGAAGGGCGCCCGCCACGTCAGCGAGACCGCCAGTCTTGGCGAAAGGCACCGCCTCCGATGACGCGTACACGATTTTCATTTCACCGCGCGCGGGCCGCCCTGCCGGAAGGGCGCCCTCATGAGACGGTGGCCCCCGGAGAGGGCAGGTTGAGCTCTATTCTCTCGGCCGAGCCGTATATCAGCGCCACAATGAGCGTCAGGTATTCGCGCACGTGGCGCGTGATGAGAAAATTTTCAAGGACGAACTGGCGCGACTTCTCTCCCATCGTTTTAAGAATATCGCGGTTCTTCAGCAGATAGCGAATGCGAAGGGCGGCACCCTCTGGCGAATTCACCAGGAAACCCGTGTGGTGGTTTATCACCTGCAGGCGTATCCCTCCCGTATCGCCGGCGATCACCGGCTTGCCCTTCCAGAGTCCCTCGGTCACGGTAAGACCGAAACCCTCCCTCAGCGACTTCTGGATGATGATGTCAGACCCGCGCTGCAGGGCATTGATTGTGCGATGCGCGTCAGGCGGAAGCTCGAGGAGGTGGATGTCAGGGTCCCTCCCGGCGAAGGAGCGGACCTCCTTGAGCACGCGGGCGCCTTCAGGATCGTCCGTCGCCCCGCCGCCGGCGAGCACAAGCTGCACCGGCACGCTTTTCCTCACCAGCCGGTAAGCCTGGATCACGCCGATCGGGTCCTTGAACCTGTCGAACCGGGAGACCTGGGTGATGATCGGCGTCTTTTTTGAAATGCCGAACCGGTCGAGGAAGCCGTTCACCTCGTCCTCGGACAGATCGACGTTCTTTTCGCCCAGGGGATCGATGCTCGGAGGGATCAGGTAGAGAGGATGCGACAGCGGCTGGGCGAACGTCGAGAGCGACCAGATGCTGGCATCGTATAACTCGACATGCTGCCGGAGATATTTCCACACCGGGCGGTACGGATGGGAGACGTCGATGTGGCAGCGCCACACCCACTTCCCTTTCCTGCCCGGGCAATTGCGCAGGAGAAGCGCGGGCTGCGGATCGTGGATGAACACGAAATCCGCCTGCTCCAGCTTCGACTTCAAATCGACGCTGTTGAGAAAATTTATCTTTTCATAATGTCGGAGGAGATTGTCAGAGATATCGTCCCGGTTCCCCTGCAGTGCATTGTGCATTTTTTTCGTGCACTGGTAAAAGCGCCTGTCGCCGCTGATCACCTCCCAGGACGCGTCCATTCCCAGCTCATTCTGCAGGGGGACCAGCCGGTTCAGTATTTCAGCCACTCCGCCCCCCTCGCGGGTCGAGTTGACATGCACGATCTTCATCCCCCTGAGGGGCGCGGCAAGCTGTCTCAGATGATCGATCACGTCATTGCCGACAATGGCGGCATACTGGTCAAGCAAGGCGGTCATGGTCATCCCCCGTTTGTCAGGAAGCTGCCGTCAAAGACATCGGCGATCTCCCGGCGCAAATCGCTCAGCGTAGTAAAATACGGATCAATATCGTCCAGGACCCGTATAAGGCCGTCATATTCCCCCGCGTAAGCGCCGAGCCACGTGGAAAAATCGTTTTTCCCATTCTCGGTACGGCGCCGGGCGTCGATGAAATGATAAAAAATAGTTCCCAGTGAAAGACGCGGAATAACGTCCACGAACTCCTTCGGCTCGCGCACCCGGATACCGGTGTCGAAAATGACGATCTGGGATCTCTTGAAGTAGAACTGGTCGCCGGTTCGAGCCCAGGGAACGATTTCGCTCTCAGAAAGCCGCTGCTCGATTACTTCGATAATCTCCCGCCTCAGCTCCTCAATATCCATGTACGCGGCAGGATCGATCAGGGACAGCTGTTCTGCGAGCTTTTTATCGTGCAGATAGCGCCACGACCATACGGCGAAATCGTTCTGGAACTCAGGGTCATCGAACCGGGGCCCGAGAAGGTTGGCCCAGAAATGATAGTAGATGCACCCGGGATGGGTCGTTTTCAGGCGGTCACGCAATTCCCTGAGGTTCTGGGCCTGCTCCCCGGTCGATATGGAGATGAGAGCGCAATCCATAACCTTGAATTCTTCACCGTGACTCATGGCCTGTTGATCCCCTGGTTCGTAAATTTCGCCGGCACGACGAGAGACGAGATCCGGCGAAGCCTGCCGTTTTGAAACAGATTGCATTATACTGCGCGCTTCAGTGATGCCTCGCATCACAAGCGGCGTGTCATTCGCCCAACGATATATAAATATATATAAAACGGATCAGTATTGCAAATAAAAAATTTATCGGGCTCGGTTCTTCAGCGCGCGGACCTTTTCGACGATCAGCATCCCCGCGAGCATGAGGATGGCTCCAAGCGAGAGATAGAGAATGACGTCGCCGATCGACGAATACACGGTCCGGTGGTTGAAGGAGAAGTCAACATCGCCGACGAGGTAGCCCTTTGTGAGAATGGGGAACGACTTAGTGATCCTGCCGTACGGATCGATGACCGCCGTGTATCCCGTGTTTCCGGCCCGCAGGTACCAGATGCCGTTTTCCACGGCCCTGAACTTCGCCGCGGAGAAATGCTGCATGTGGCCGCGGAAGGTATCGGTCCACCCGTCATTGGTGATATTCACGAAAAACTCGGCTCCCAGGTTGCGGTACGTTCTGCAGAGCCGGTAGAAGATTCCCTCGTAACATACCAGCACGCCGAAGCTCCGGCCGTTGACCTCAAAGAGGACCGGTTCCGCTCCCGGCACGAAGCTTGACCCGCCCATGCTCAGGGTAATCCGCTTCACGAACGGCAGCCACTTCTCGTACGGGAACCACTCCCCGAACGGCACCAGGTGGATCTTGGCGTAGGTCTTAACCACCTCGCCGTACCGGTTGATCAGGACCGCGTTGTTCTGGGGGTAGCGCCTCACGTACGGGTCCACATAGATCTCTGCAATGCCGATTTCGCCGGTGAGCAGCGGCCGGTCGTAGAGCTGCGCCTGCCCCAGGACCTCCCTCTGGAAGTCATTCAGCGTGCCGCGCTCGTAGTCGTACGCGATGGTCTCCAGGGTGGCCGACTCGGACCAGACGATGAAATCCGGATCTTCGGCCATCGCGTCTTTCGTGTATCGCTTCAGCTCATCCAGGTAGTGAAAGCGGTTCCGCTCCCAGTCCTCCCACGGGGATATGCACGACTGCACCATCGCCACGCGCAGGCCCCTGCCCGCGGGCCGGTCGTTGACCGCGAGAACGACCGCGCCGTACACGGCGGCGGCCAGGACAACGGCGAGCGCGGCGCCAAGGCGCCGGGTCTCCTTCATGCGAAGGGACCCGCGAAGGGACGCCCGCGCCGCCGGCAGCGCGCCGGCAAGCTCGGCCGCCAGGTAGTTGACCATCACCATGAGGAAGTTAATCCCCAGGATCCCGGTGATGGAGGCGATCTGTATAAAGGAGGTCCACGGGTACTGGCTGTATCCCCAGTACGGCAGGGGGTATGCCAGGAACCCGATTGACTGTATCCAGTCGATGATGATCCAGACCGCGGGATACACGATGACGCGAAGCGGCTCGAAGCGCCGGGCGATGATCTCCGCCAGGGTGATTTTTATCGCAAAGAAAACGGTCAGCGCCGGTATCAGGAAGGCGACGATGACCGCGTACCCGCCGGTAGCCGCAGCGCCGAAATTGCCGATCCATTCGTACGCCAGGAAATTGCCGGCCAGGCCGGCGATGAACGACGACAGGAAGACTTCTTTGACGCTCTTCCCGCGCACGTAAATGAATAGGGGGACCAGCGCGATCCACGCAAAAAACGGGAACCCCTTCATGAACCATACGTCGTACGAGGGAAAGGAGAAGTAAATCAGCACCGACGTCAGAAGGTAATAGTGTTTCTTGAAATACGCGAGTAGCTTATTCATTGCCGCCTTCACCAATCATTGTTATAAAATCCTCTTCCGTGAGCACCTTCACGCCGAGCGCGCGCGCCCTGTCGAGCTTCGAGCCGGGTGAATCTCCCGCGACCAAGTAGTCGGTCTTCCCGCTCACCGAGCCGGCGGCCCTGCCTCCGCGGCTCCGGATGGCCTCTTCCGCCTCCTGCCTGCTGAAGCGTGAGAGGGTGCCGGTCACCACGAAGGTCTTCCCGCTGACAGGGCTCCCCGCCGCGCTGACCGCCTTCTCCTCCTCGACGACGAGGCCCGATCCGAGCATCTCCCTGACCAGCGCGCGGTTCTCTTCGTCATGGAACCACGCGTGGACCGACTCGGCCACCCCCGGCCCGACCTCGCGGATCTTCATCAGGTCGTCCACACCCAGTTCCACGAGCGCGTCAAGGCTCCGCACGCCCGCCGCTATGACGGCCGCGACATGCCCTCCCACGTTCCGTATCCCCAGGCTCTGCAGAAAACGCGAGAGCGGCACCCGCCGCCGCACGTCAATGGAGCCCAGGACTTTGTCTGCGAGGGTATCGCCCATTCGTTCGAGGTCGAGGAGCGTCTCTTTCGTTATCTTGTAAAAATCCGCGATCGTGTTGAGCCTGCCCGCCCGGTACAGGCGCATCACGAGCTCGGGGCCGAAATATTCCATGTCCATGCCGTCCTTCGACACGAAAAACTTGAGCGACTCGATGCGCTTCGACTCGCACGAGGGATTGACGCAGCGGAGATAGATCTCCTCCTGGCGCAGGGGCTGTCCGCACGAGGGACACGCCCGGGGCGGAACGATATCGGCGCTGCCCGCCTTCTGCTCCACCGCCGTGACCTTGGGGATGACGTCCCCCGAGCGGATCACCTTAACGATATCGCCGATCTGCACGTTGAGCCGCTCCACCTCCTTGAAATTATGGAGCGTCGCCCGCTTCACCATGACCCCGCCGATATTGATCGGATGCAGGTTCGCCACCGGTGTGATGATCCCGGTGCGCCCCACCTGGAAATCGACCGATACGAGCTCGGTCAGGGCCTCGCGGGCCGGAAACTTCCAGGCCACGGCCCAGCGGGGGGCCTTGCTCGTGACGCCCATGCGCTCGCGCAGGGAGAAATCGTTCACCTTTATCACAATGCCGTCGATGTCAAAGTCAAGCTCGTGCCGGTGCTCAAGCCAGTGCGCGTAATAATCGACCAGCGCGTCCAGGGGCCCGGTCGCGGCCTGGGGGCTCACGGGAAGCCCCAGGGACGGCAGCGTCTCGAAGAGCGACGCCTGGTCGCGCAGATCGGGTTCGCCCGAGACCCTGCCCGCGGCGTAAAACACGACATCCAGGCTCCTGCCCTTCGTAATCTCAGGGTCGAGCTGCCTGAGGGAGCCGGACGCCGCGTTCCGCGGATTGGCGAACGGCGGCTCGCCGCCCGCCTCCCGCTCCCGGTTCAGGCGCTCGAACTCGCCGTGCCGCATGAAAACCTCGCCGCGCACCGAAAGGTACTCCGGGGGCGCGCCCCGCAGGGTCTTCGGCAGGCTCCTGATGGTGGCGATATTGCGGGTCACGTCCTCGCCGATCTCGCCGTTGCCGCGCGTGGAGCCCTGCACGAGGCGCCCCTTCTCATACACCACTTCGACCGCGAGGCCGTCATACTTCAGTTCCATGGAATAGGCCGGTTCGCCGCCGCTCTTTCTGCATCGCGCGTCAAAGTCGTCCAGCTCCTCGCGGGAGAAGATATTGCCCAGGGAGAGCATGGGCGGATCGTGGCGCACCTCCGAAAACGTCGGGGACGCGAACCCGCCCACCCTCGACGAGGGCGAATCCCCGCGGCGGAGATCGGGACGCCGCGTCTCTATATCGACGAGCTCGCGCATGAGCCGGTCGTACTCCGCGTCGTCAACCAGGGGCGCTGAGAGCTCGTAGTAATGCCTGTTGTACGTGATGATAAGATCGCACAGCTTGTTGTACCGTTCAGCGATGTCGTCTTGTTTCCCCGTCATTGAATACCGCCCCGCTACACCCACGCCGCGACTTTCCGGAGCAGGGTCCTGCGCGCCCGGGAACAGGCGCTGTGGCCCAGCTCGAAGATTCGTTCCGCGTCCATAAAATCGAGCGTATCCACGTCCGTGACATCGGGCTCGATCAGGACCGTCGGTGAATTATATTTCAGAAGAAGCGCGGTGTTCACATATTCCATGATATCAACGGACCCGGCCATGACCTCGAAAATATTCGGCATGTCCCGTTCCCTCTTTCTCCCCTCTGGACGCAGCCACTGCTCCATGGCCCTGATCCAGCCGGCCGTTCCAGCCGCCTGTTTGTCCGTTATGAGCGCGCCGCCGCTCTTCCCGGTGCCTGTCAGCTTTCCCCCGCCGGCCGTTGCGGCAACGGGCGTTTCAACGTAATGCCTGAGCCCCCGCTTTTTGAGACGCGGGTGGAGGTTGACCGCTATCGTAATGCCCGCCCCCATACCCCTGACAATGTTTACCGGCAGGGGGTTCGCGACGCCGCCGTCAACAAGCAGGCTGTCTCCGTGCCTGACCGGCACCAGGACCCCTGGAATGGACACGCTCGCGCGGAGCGCCTCAAGCAGGTTCCCGTCACGGAATACGACCGAAACGCCGGAGAAAAAGTCCGTCGCCAGGACCGCCAGCGGGATATTGAGGTCCTCGATCCTCGCGTCGCGCGGAATATACCGGCCCATGAACCGCACAAATCCCTTGCCCTCGATCAGGCCCGAACGCGGCACCACCGGGTCCATGAATGAAAGCAGGTCGCGCAGGGAAAAGCGGAGCATGTCCTGCTTGAATTTTTCCATGGAGCCGTAGACGTACAGCGCCCCGATGATGGCGCCGATGCTTGACCCGGCAATCATGTCTATGGGAATTTCCATCGTGCCGAGGTAGTCGATGACCGCGATATGCGACAGGCCCTTTGCGCCGCCGCTCCCGAGCGCGAGGCCCACCTTCCTGTTGCCGATATATTTAAGCGGGTTCCACATGGACAGCCCGATCCCCCTTATAGCCTGCACCAATAGGTTCATCACCTGTCGGAAAAAAGCCTCGCGGCCTGCGGAACTCGGACAAAAACAGTGAAGACTCAAACAGTCCTCGGCCGCTCAACTCTTTTTTCCGACGCTTCATTGGCCTATATGAACAGGTCTATTACGTTCAGCAAATGTGAATCGGTATACTGAAATATCCAGTTTTGTCAATGTTAATTGTATTTTCCGGGTCCGATTTGACTCCTGCCCCTCAGGATTATAGCAGGACAGCAGTTGCATCCAGAAAGGCATCGGTTGAAAACCCGTGAAATACCCGATGATAGGAACTCTGTTCGTAAAGTCGTTGTAAAAAGTTGCACGGCAATCGGAACAGGAACATGTCAGCATACAAGAAAAAATCCTGCGACGCTTACTTTGTCTTGAAACAACAAACAGGAGAGGGTATATTACCGGTGAGAAAGCATTTATTTATACTGCGGTAAAAAAATGTTGACACTATCGCCCTATTCGATAGGTTGTCGGTCATATCGCGCGGTGGAGCAGCTGGTAGCTCGTTGGGCTCATAACCCAAAGGTCGCAGGTTCAAATCCTGCCCGCGCTAATCGATGGCGAGGTAGCTCAGATGGTTAGAGCACGCGGCTCATACCCGCGGCGTGGAGGGTTCGAATCCCTCCCTCGCTAATCCCCATTCGTAACTGCGATATGGAAAGCATAATAACAGCCCTCACCGCCAACAAGGCGCTCCTCCTGGTCGCGGTTTTCTTCAGCATCCTTATTCTGTTTTCGGTCATTAAAAAGCTTGTCAAGGCGGCGATCGTGCTGCTTGCGGTCATGATCCTGTACGGGGCGTACCTGGTTTACACGGGGCAGAGGGTCCCGAAAACGAAGGACGAAGCGATTGAACACGTGACGAAAAAATTTGATGCGATGAAAAAAGAAGGGCTGAAAAACCTCGCTGGCGGGAAGGTTACTACTAATCCTCCCCGGCATCCCGCTCGTAAATAACGAATTCCTTGGTCGCTATCAGCCTGTTGTCGTTCTTGAGATCGGTGAGCACTATCTGGTAGGCGCCCGGCGGGAAGTCTCGTATGGTTCCGTACACGATCCTGTTGAACTCGTCAATCCTGCCGGTCCCGGTGAGCATCTCGACCCAGACCAGCTCCTTTTTCTGGTACACGATCCCGATAGTGCGCTCGCCGTATTTTTTCCTGAACACGTACGCCCATTCAACGGTCTCGTCCGAGGCGAATTCCGGGACCCCGTCGAGCCGGTGGTACGCATCCTGGCCGAATTTCTTGAAGCCGAACGTCCCCTGCAGGCCGCAGGAGGCGATTGAAGCCGCACAGACGATCGCGGCAATGTGCGCCATAACACGAATCATGAAGCGTCTTCCTCTGAGAGTTTGGGTAATCACTCGACCTTGTACTGGTCACGGTCAAGCTCGATTGTTTCTTTCCTGCCCCTGCCGTTCCCCGGGTGAAACCGCCTCCCGTCCTCGCGGATGTTCTGGCGCGCCCGTTTCTCCTCTGCCTCACGCCTTTCACGGAGCGCCCTGCCCAGCCCGAACAGGAAGCGAATCAGGTTGTACAGCATATATATGAACGCGATAAACAGTACTAGCTTCAATAACTGGAGAATAAACATTCTATCTCCCTCCCTGCGTCTGCCGATGTAAGCCCCCGCCGCGCGGCAGGCCCCAGGGGGACATTTCAGCCTACCCCGCTATTATGGCAAGCAATTCTTTTACCGCGGCGGACAGGCCCACGTAAATGGAACGGGCTATGATGGAATGGCCGATGTTCAGCTCGTCGAGCCCCCGGGCAGCGAGAACCGGAGCGAGATTGTGCCTGTTTAGCCCGTGACCGGCGTTGAGTCCCATATCCAGCTCGCGGGCGTGTTCCGCGGCGCGAAGGATCCGGTCGAGCTCGCGCTTCACGCCTGAGGGAAGGTCCCCTGACAGGTCGCCGCCGACGGCGTCGGCCAGCACGCAGTAGGTGCCGGTATGCAGCTCGATGTAATCCGCGCCGGTCTCCTTCGAACGCGACACGGCGTCCTTGTCCGGCTCGACAAAAAGTGAGACGACAATGCCGTCTTCGTGGAACGCCTTCACCGCCGACCTGATCCGCTCGAAATGAGCGGCCACGTCAAGGCCGCCCTCGGTGGTGATCTCCTCCCTTTTTTCTGGCACCAGGGTTATCTGATCAGGCCTGACCTTCCTGGCGATGGCGATAATCTCATCGGAAAGCGCCATCTCCAGGTTGAATTTTCCCCGCACGATTTTCTTGAGCTCCACCACGTCGCGGTCCTGGATATGCCGCCGGTCTTCCCTCAGGTGGACGGTTATCCCGTGCGCCCCGCTCTCCTCGCAGATCCGCGCCCCCTCCAGCGGGTCCGGATACGACGTGCCCCGCGCCTCGCGAAGCGTGGCGATATGATCGA
Organism: Spirochaetota bacterium; assembly: GCA_016928865.1. Taxonomy (GTDB): domain Bacteria; phylum Spirochaetota; class UBA4802; order UBA4802; family UBA5550; genus RBG-16-49-21. Next base: position 13,823 of record JAFGJX010000108.1, on the reverse strand, counting down.
TATTGACGCACAGCTTTACCGTTGACATGCCTTACTCTTCTCCCGCCTTTTCCTTTCTTGTTATCCTCAACAGCGCCCGTTTCGGCATGATGGAGACGATATCGCCGGGACCGACCAGCTTTGAATCAACAATCACGGGGAGGTCCCGGTAGACCGGCTCCCCGGGATAGTCTCCGATCGCCTGGCTCATATTTATCTTTGCGGCGTCCACATACGCATCAATGTCCTCGGGTGTCACGACGGCGCCGCTCTTCGGCCGGACGTAGATCTGCACCTCAGGATCGCGCAGCTCGTACTCGTATTCCCCGGCGGGATTGATGACGGCGACCGGGACCGTGAGCGGGATCAGGTCTTTCAGATCGGCGATCGTCACCTTCACAATGAATATCGTCTCGCCGAAGGTGACGCCCGCGTTCTCGTCCCTTTTCAGGCCCACCTGGCGCTGGATATTGGCCGCGGCACTTTCTACGGAAACGTCTTCCGTCTCGACCGACTCGATGCCGGCAACGACCGATTTCGGACCCGCGATCTTCACCCGCTCCGGTATAACCTGCTTGTCGAGGATGACCTTCCCTTTACGCACGGTGCCCGTGACGCTCGGGCGCACCCTGATCCACCGCTCTTCCTTTTTTTCGACGGTTATCTCAACGTCCCCGCGAACAAGCGACACGGCGACATCCTCCGGCACCTGGTTCTTTTCCAGGGTGATCTCGTACCTGGCGGGACCGCCGACGACCGCCTTGTCAAGGCTGACGAGCGCCCTGACATTTTTCAGGTTAAAGCTCTTGAGCTGGTCCTTGGTGCCCTCTATCTCAATCAGCGCGTACTTCTCAGGCATGTCCGAAATCAGCAGGTAGGCCGGCAGGTTATTCACCACGATCGGGATCCGGTGCCGCTCCACCGCGGTCTTTCCGTTTATAATCAGGGCCCAGAGGATCACCGCCAGGAGCAGGCAGACCCCCTTTGCCATGAAGTCCTTTTCTCGTATCGCGGCATATACTTTCTGTTTCAGGGTTTCCATCTCTCACTCGCCGCTCTTCTTTGTCGGGATCCGGTACTTCTCCTCGTACGCGGTCTTGGGATTCATATAGTAGAGTATCATGTTTTTAAGATCGGGCACCTTGACCTTGGGAAAGAACTTGCCATTCACCATGATATTGATGCTGCCGGTCTCCTCCGAGGTGAGGAGGACCAGGGCGTCGGTCTCCTCCGCGATCCCCAGGGCGGCGCGGTGCCGGGCGCCGTGCTGCTTCTTCAGCTGCTTCGAATCGCTCAGGGGCAGGTAGCAGGCCGCGGCGGTGATGCGCCGCGCCTGGATGATAATGGCCCCGTCGTGGAGCGGTGTCATGGGGAAAAAGACCGTGCGGATGAATTCCTCGGATATGTCCGCGTTCACCATGACCCCGGATTCCGCATAGCTCCGGAGCCCGGTGCTCCGCTCGATCACGATCAGGGAGCCGACCCGCTCCTCGGACATCGAGACCAGCGCGTTCACCAGCTCGTCCAGGGGAAACGGCTCCTTCCCCGTATCAGAGCCGATCCAGTTCCTCTGGCCGAACTGGGTGATGAGGCGCCGCAGCTCCGGCTGAAACAGGATGATGATGGCGATCACCACCGACGACGCGATGTTCGTGATGAGCCAGTCGAGCGTCTCAAAATGGAGGAATTTCGCCAGAATGGCCACGACGATGATGACCATGACCCCCTTCAGGAGCTGGATCGCCCTCGTCCTGGCCAGGAAGCGGTACACCAGGTAAAAGATAAAGGCGACGAGCAGAATATCCATCAGGTTCCGGAAATATTCCCAGAATATGGCGAAATACCTCGTGAAGTTGTCAAACAGATCCATCATCCCGTTACGAAACCCTCTTGAGCATTTCCAGTCCTTCCAGCGCCAGGCGGTGTGCCCTGACATCGTGCACGCGTATCATGTCCGCCCCGTTCATGATCGCGGCCGCGTTCAGCGCGATCGTGGCCGGAAGACGGTCCTCCTCGCGCTGATACAGCTTCCCGATCAGCGACTTGCGCGACAGGCCCACGAGCACCGGGAGGCCCAGTTCCTTGAATTTATGGAGATTATGTATAATCCGGTAATTATCCTCAAGCGTTTTTCCGAAACCGATCCCCGGATCGACAATTATTTTTTCCCTGGCGATGCCCGCTGTCACGGCGCGCCGTACGGCCTCGTCCAGAAAGCCGCGGATCTCCCCTATCAGGTCGTCGTACCGGGGATTGTTCTGCATCGTGGCCGGACGCCCCTGTATGTGCATCAGCACGATCCCCGCCTTCCGCTCCGCGACCGCTCCCGCCATGGCGTCATCGAAGCTCAGCCCGCTGATGTCGTTCACGATCGCCGCGCCCGCAGCGAGCGCGGCGCGCGCCACCGCGGACTTGCTGGTATCCACGGAGACGGGTATCCCGATATCCCCGGCGATCGCCTCGATGACCGGGCAGACCCGGTCGATCTCCTCGCCAGGCCCGACCGGCTCGGACCCGGGCCGCGTCGACTCGCCCCCGATATCGATGATGTCCGCCCCCTCGTCCCTGATCTCGTACGCGCGCGCGACCGCCCGGGCGCGGTCAAAATACCGGCCCCCGTCGTGGAACGAATCGGGCGTAACGTTCAGAATCCCCATGATGCGGCAGCATTCCATCCAGCACCTCCTCAGAACAGCACCGTGAGCGACGCGTTGTGATTGAATCCGAGCGTGATCGTATCCATCGTAAACGAATAGGAGACGTCGAACTGCACGATATGAAAGGTCAGCCCCGCGGAGAACACGAGGTCGTGTATGCCGATAAACACCGAGGCCCATTTCATGATATCGTACTGCGCGCCGACGCTGTAGCCGAAGCGCTTCTCGTCCAGCTTCTTGATCCCGCTGGCGGTCAGGGTGAAATTCCTGTTCGTGATTATGGCCATGCCCAGCTTGAGCGTCGGATACGTAAAGACGTATTTCTGCCTGACGTCGTACCTGCTGTCCAGCGGGTACATGCCGGTCCCCAGGTCCTGCACCATGAGCCCCACCTTGAGAAAGGGCAGAACGTAGACCTGCGTGCCCACGTCCGCGCCGCACCCGATGAACCTGGTGTTGCCGATCCGCTCGTACAGGCCCTTGACGGTGACGCCGAAGGAGGAAACCCCGAGCGATACGCCGTAGGAGAGGTACGCGGCCGTTGCCAGGTAGCCGAGGTTTCCGGTTTTCACGCCGTTAAAATCCCGCCGGTCGATCCCGCCGGTGTGCAGCAGGTAGACCCCCATACCCATGACGCCCCTGGGCAGGTTGACCGCCATGCCCCAGAAGCCGGCCCTGGTGCCGAAGCCGAGCATGGTCCCGCTTACCCCGGTCTGTATGGTGAAGCTCTTATCTTCCTCTGAAAACTTGATCAGGTCGGCGTCGGTGATATCGCTGACCCCGCCCGTCTTTGCCTTTTCCCGGATCTCCTTTTCGGTAATGAGCCTGGTATGCCGCAGCTCCGTCAGGCCGGCCGGGTTCCAGTAAATGGAATAGACATCGTCCGCGATCACCTCGCCGCTCCTGCCCATGCCGATATACTTTGCGCCGACCCAGCCGCCGCGCGTGAACGAACCGCTGCTCCCGCCCCCTGCCAGGATGCTAATGGTCTTTGCGCCGTGGAGCCCGGTCAGGACGTTTTCGGCCTCGATGCTGACATGGTACACGCCGGGATCAACGCGCCTGCCGTGCCTGTCCCTGCCGTTCCATATCACGGGGTAGCCGGGAAACAGGCCGGAATTCACTTCCTCGCCGTCGATGTTGTAGACCTTCATCCTCACCTTGTTGAAGGGGACGCCGGAATAATCGTTCACGGTAAAGACGCCCCAGCCCGGGCAATAGGGCACCGGCCAGGCGATGACCCCCCCGGTGCTGTAGGCGTGCGCCGCCTGCGCGGACGCAATGACGATTATGAACAATAACACATGCAGGTATTTCATATCACTTGAGTAATTATTATACTTATTAACGAAGGTCAAGAATTATTTATCATGCGAGGCTTTCGTGCGCGTGATCGACCGCGCCGCGGACGAAGTCATCACGCTCTTCGGGGGAGGCGAACGGAGGCGCGGCGCCCGTGCCGCATTCGAAATGGAGCAGGAACTCGATGTTGCCCTTCGGGCCCCTGATCGGGGAGTGCGCGAGGCCCTTCATGACCATGCCCTTTTCCTCGAGCGCCGCGATGACGCGCGCCAGTATCGCCCGGTGAGCCTCCCGGTCGCGCACCACGCCCTTCTTCTGCTCGCCCGGCCCGGCCTCGAACTGCGGCTTCACGAGAAGAACCCCCTCCACCGGGGCGAACGCCTCCCGGACCGCGTCGAAGACCTTCACAATCGAGATAAAGGAAAGGTCCGCGGCGATAAAATCGACCCTGTCGGGAAAATCCTCTTTGCGGAGAGAGCGCGCGTTTTTCTTTTCCATCACGACCACGCGGCCGTCGGTGCGGAGGGAGTAGTCGAGCTGGCCGTATCCCACGTCCACGGCGTAGACCTTCGCCGCGCCCTCTTTCAGCATGCAGTCGGTGAAGCCCCCGGTGGAAGCGCCCAGGTCAGCGGCCGTCCGCCCCGCGAGGGATATGCCGAAGCGGTCAAGGGCCGACTTGAGCTTCTGCCCGCCCCGGCTCACGTACAGGCCGCCGGGCCGGCTCACCGTGATCCGCTCGGACCCGGCAACGGGCCTGGCGGGATCGGTCACGGTCTCGCCGTCCACCTTCACCCAGCCGGCCATGATCTCGCGCTTCGCCTTCTCGCGGGTCTGCGAGAGGCCGGACTGCGACAGGTACAGATCCAATCTTGTCTTTTTCATATCAGCAGCGGCACGGCCCGTGCGGCGCCGTTATCTCATAAGCCTGCGGAGCCGTTTCGCCAGGGATTCCGCGTCGATGCCGGCCTCACGGAAGAGCTGCGCGTTGCTGCCGTGCGGGACGAAGCGGTCCGGGAACCCGGCGCACAGGAGTATCTTTTTGCGCAAATCGGCGCGCACGGACGCGAGGATGCTCTCCCCGGCCCCGCCTGACACCATGCCGTTTTCCAGGGTGATGGCGTACCGCACGCCGCGGAGGATTCGTTCGATCCCCGGTATGTCCAGCGGCTTGATCGTAAGCAGATTGACCACCGCGGTGGAGACGCCCCGGGGAATGAGGAGCTCGCGCACGCGGCGCGCGACCGGCACCATGTCGCCGAAGGTGAATATGGCGAGATCGCGGCCCGCCGTGAGCCTCCTGATCTTTCCGGGAACGAACCGCCGTCCCTCCTCGAAGGTGAAGTCATCGGCTCCCACGCCGCCGCGGGGATAGCGTATCGCGACCGGCCCCGCGTCGTGCCGTGACGCGAAATAGATCATGTCCCTGAGCTCCTCGCCCGTTGACGGCGCCAGGAGAATGAAGTTCGGGATGTTCCTGATAATGGCGATATCGAAGAGGCCGTGGTGCGTTTCACCGTCCTGTCCCACGGCCCCGGCGCGGTCTATCAGGATCCTGACCGGCAGGTTCATGATGCCGATGTCGTGGATCAGCTGGTCAACGGCCCGCTGCAGAAAGGTCGAGTAGATTGACAGGAAGGGCTTAATTCCGCTTGCGGTCAGCGCCCCGGCGAAGGTGACCGCGTGCTGCTCGGCGATGCCCACGTCAAAGAACCGGTCCGGCGTCTTGTTCTCGAACTCGAACAGGCCGGTCCCGAGCTTCATGGCCGCTGTTATCGCGACGATATTTTTATCATTCCTGGCCAGGTGGGCCAGGGTCTTGCCCGCGATCTCGGAATAGGAGAGCGTCTTCTCCCCGTAGGTGAGCCCGGTCGCGCGGTCGAACGGACCGATGCCGTGGAACCGGGCCGGGTTCATCTCAGCGGGCAGGTAGCCCTTCCCCTTCTTTGTGATAACGTGGATGATCTTGGGCCCGTAGTCGATCCGCTTCACGCGCTCCAGCGTCCCGATCAGGGACACGATATCATGCCCGTCGATGGGACCGAAATACCTGATGCCCATGTCCTCGAACAGCTGCCCGGGGATGAGCATCTTCTTGAAGCTTTCGAAGAAGCGGGAGATGAAGGTAAACAGGGCTTCGCCGATCCGCGGTATCCCCTTGACGATCTCCATCGACTTGCGGCGAAACCGGTTGTAGGTCGAGCTCGATATGATCCGGGTGAGATAGCGCGACATGGCGCCCACGTTCTCGTTGATTGAATGCTCGTTGTCGTTGAGTATGATGATGACGTCGCTCTCGGTGTGGCCGATCTGGTTGATAGCCTCGTACGCCATGCCGCCGGTCAGCGACCCGTCGCCGATCACGGCGATCACCTTGTTTTTCTTACGGGCGAGATCGCGGCCCACCGCCGCGCCGCAGGCGAGCGACAGGCTGGTGCTGCTGTGCCCGGTGTCGAACGCGTCGTATTCCGATTCGCGCATTTTCGGGAAGCCCGCGATGCCGCCGAAGCGGCGTATGTCGCGGAACGCCTCGCGCCGGCCGGTGAGTATCTTGTGGGCGTAGCACTGGTGGCCGACGTCCCAGATGATCTTGTCGCGCGGGGTATTGAAGACGTAATGCAGGGCGATGGTCAGCTCCACCACGCCGAGGGAAGAGGCCAGGTGCCCGCCGTTGGCCGAGATCACCTCGAGGATATATTCACGGACCTCGGAGGCAAGCGCGTCGAGATTGCCCGTCGACAACTTTCTCAGGTCGGCGACGCCGTTGATTTTTTCAAGTAGCATTCCGAGCCCCCCTGCCCCTTGCGGGGGCAGTCCTACGTAATAATCCTGGTAATCGCCTCTGTCCGTCCCTCTTTATTCACCTCGAACACCGCCGCGTTGACCTTGCAGTTCCCGTCAGCGACCTCGAAGCGCACCCTGGTGAAGGTGAGGAACCGTCTCACCGAATTTTCCTTGTTGACGCCGATGACCGAGTTGAACGATCCGGTCATGCCGATATCGGTTATGAACCCGGTCCCCTTCGGAAGGATCTCCTCGTCCGCGGTCATCACGTGGGTGTGGGTCCCGAACACGACCGACGCCCTGCCGTCGACGTGCCAGCCGAAGGCCCGCTTTTCCGAGGTCGCCTCCGCGTGCAGGTCGACGATGATGATGTCAGCCCTGTCCCGAACCTCTTCATAGATCGCGTCGAACTTCTGGAAGGGGCAGTCGATCGGCTCCATGAAGAGCCGGCCCTGCAGGTTGATGACGCAGATCCTGAACCCCTTCCGGTCGATGATATGGTAACCGTGGCCCTTCAGCCCGGGAGGATAATTGGCCGGGCGCAGGAGCGCCGGCTCGTCCAGGATCTTCAGCGCCTCGCTGTTGTCCCAGATGTGGTTGCCGGTGGTGATGACGTCGATGCCCGCGGCAAAGAACTCCTTCGCGATGTCGGGCGTGATCGATTTGCCGCCGGCGGAGTTCTCGCCGTTGACGATGACCATGCCTACCCGGTGCGTGTCCACGATCCCCTGGAGCTTGTCCTTTAAAATCTGGCGCCCCGGCCGGCCGACCACGTCGCCGACGGCGAGTATTTTGATGGTTTGACTCATATTATTTCGCGTACTCTATGATCCTGGTCTCCCGTATGACCGTCACTTTCACGATCCCCGGATACTTGAGCTCCGACTCGATCTTGGTGGCGACCTCACGCGCGATCCCCTCCGCCTTCTCGTCGCTGACGATGGAGTTGTCAACGATCACGCGGAGCTCGCGGCCGGCCTGGATGGCGTAGCATTTCTCCACGCCCTTGAACGCGAGCGCTATCTGCTCCAGGTTGTCGAGCCGCTTGAGATAGGTCTCGAGCGATTCCTTGCGCGCGCCCGGCCGTGACGCAGAGACCGCGTCCGCGACCTGCACCAGGACCGCCTCGAACGATTCGGGCTCGCGGTCGTTGTGGTGCGACGCGATCGCGTTCACGCACTTGTCGCTCTCCCCGAACTTCTTTGCCAGCTCAGAGCCGACGATGGCGTGGGCGCCCTCGCCCTCGACCATGCTCCCCTTGCCGATGTCGTGCAGGAGGCCGGCGCGCTTCGCCAGGTGCACGTCAAGCTTCATCTCGCCCGCCATGATGCCCGCCATGTTGGCGACCTCCATGCTGTGCGAGAGCACGTTCTGGCCGTAGCTCGACCGGTATTTCAGCTTGCCCAGGCTGTAGAGCGCCTCTTTCGCGAGGCCGGTGATACCGAGCTGGTAGGCCGCCTTTTCGCCCTCGTCAAGCATGTTCTCCTCAATCTCGGTGGTCACCTTCTCGACCACCTCCTCGATGCGCGCCGGGTGGATGCGTCCGTTCTGGATAAGCCGCTCGAGCGACAGGCGCGCTATCTCGCGCCGCACCGGATCGAAACCGGATATGACCACGACCTCAGGCGTGTCGTCGATGATCATGTCCACTCCCGTCAGGTTCTCAAGGGTGCGGATGTTGCGGCCCTCACGGCCGATGATCCTTCCCTTCATTTCGTCTGAGGGCAGCGACACCGTGGTGATCGTGCTTTCAGACGTGTAGTCGGAGGCGTTCCGCTGTATCGCGGTGATGACGACCTCCTTCGCCTTCTTCTCCGCCGCGCGCTTCGCCTCCTCCTCGATCTTGTTGATGATCTTGGAGGCCTCGAACCTGGTCTCGTTCTCCAGGTTCTTCAGAAGCACCTGCTTCGCCTCTTCGGATGACATGCCGGCGACGCGCTCCAGCTCCTTCTTGTGACGCTCGAACTCCTTCCGGAGCTCCTCCTCCTTCTCGACCGTCTCCTGTTCCTTGATCTTCAGCACCTTCTCCTGCTTGTCGATGTCGCCCAGGCGCCTGTCGATGGTCTCTTCCTTCTGCTGGAGCTTCTTCTCAATGTTCTGGAGCTCCTGCCGCCTGTCGCGGCCCTCCTTCTCCATGGCGTTCTTTTCCTTCAGCAGCTGGTCCTTCGCCTCGAGGAGCAGCTCCTTCCGCTTGTTCTCGGCGTCCTTGATCGCGTCCTGCACGATACGCTGCGATTTCGCCTCAGCGGAGCTGAGCTTTATCCTGCCGAGATACGCGCGGAACGCGTATCCGAGAATTCCAATGATCGGGAGAGCTATCAATAGCACAATTGTCAACACTGTCATGGTAAACCTCCTGTCCCCACAGTGATATCCCCCGGGAGCGCGCCATACGCGCGCCCTGCCCGGGGACCAATGCCCGTGCGCGTTTCGAAAGACCGGAAACGCGGGGGTCACCCGTGATGCCGCCGTTACGGCGGCGCACTACCGCTGACCGCAGGTCAGCGCCGGATGGAGGAGTATTTGTTCTGGATCTTCTGTATGACGAATTGCGGAACCAGGCTGGTGAGATCACCGTTGTAGCTCGCGATTTCCTTGACCATTTTCGAAGAAATAAAAGCATATTCTCCTTTAGTCATGAGGAAAATCGTTTCAATTTCAGGTGCGAGTTTGTTGTTCACGGAGGCGTTTGTCATCTCGTATTCGAAGTCTGTAATGTTCCGTACCCCGCGAATGATATAATGAATCCCCTGTGACTTGCAAAACTCAACCAGTAAACCCGAAAAAGAAACTACTTCTAATGAGCTGTCATCCTTATAAATATGATTTATGATCTCTAACCTCTCATCGACTGTGAAAAGAGGTTGTTTCTCGCGATTGATCGCTATTGCCACTACCAGTCTATCACAAATCCCCCTGGACCTCTCGATTATATCGAGGTGCCCGTTTGTTAAAGGGTCAAAGGATCCTGGATAAATCCCAATTCGCATAAAATATCCAATTACTCCAGTCACCGCAAATTTAACATCTGCGATAATCCTGTCAAGAATTATATTACTATACTTTTATTAGCTATAGAAACGAAAATTCCGACAAAAAAACAAAAACTGTCACGCCTGACGCATCTACATCATCTCTCTTCGTAAAAACGTGACCGCGCCGATATACCGTTTTTTCCAGTACGGATTTCTCATATCGGCAACCGTCACCCGCTTGCCGGTCCGGGGCGCGTGAATGAACCGCCTGTCGCCCATATATATGCCCACATGCGACAGCCGACGCTTCCGGGAAGTCCTGAAAAAGACCAGGTCACCCGGCCGCGCCTGCCGGATCCCGATAGGCCGTCCGGCGCGGTACTGACCCCGCACCGACCGCGGCAGGAGGATGCCGTTCAGCTTGTACACGTACATCACATAGCCGGAACAGTCAAACCCCCGGGGCGTTTCACCGCCATACCGGTACGGAACGCCCTGATATTTCTTCGCGGTGCGGACAATGCGGCTGCCCTCGTCCATCCTGGAAAACCAGCCGCCCAGTCCCAGGCTGCCGCACCCGGGAATGAACAATAACGCTGATATGGCCAGAATTATGGATGCCGCGAGTCTTTTATACATTGTCAGAACCGCCTGACACGCCCGTGCGTGGGTCCACCCAAGTCGGTGCGTCTCTATGGTATATATCGTCCCGATACGGGGAGATATTAACTTTTTGTGAATATCTGGATCTTTGCCCCTGTCCGGGGCGGGTCGGCATATTTGAGAGGCAGGGGACACCCCCTCCCCCCGCGCCACCGCTCCTCGATCTACCGGCGTATATAAAATATTACTATTGACATGAATTTAAATCGTATATATATTGTATATACACAACGGAGAGGTACCGTATGATAAAAAAAATGGTGCAACATGGGAATAGCTCCGCACTGATAATTGACAAGCCTATAATGGAGCTATTGCACATTGATCCTGAAACACCGCTGGAGATCGCTACTGACGGCCAGAACATTATAATTTCGCCGGTGCGCGACCCCAAAAGAATGGACAGGCTAGAAAAAGCACTGGGAAAGATTAATAAGAAACACGAATCCATTTTAAGAAAATTGGCCAGATGACCCAGAGACCGGTTGAATTTATTACGCTAGCAGAAGTTATAGAAATACATAAAGATCAAATAAGACTCTATGGAGGCCCCGCAGGCATCAGAGATATTAATCTGTTAACTTCAGCTTTAGCTCTACCCAAATCTACCTTCAATGGGGAGTACCTGCATAGAAATATATTTGAAATGGCGGCCGCATATGCGTGGCACATATGCCGGAATCATCCATTCATTGATGGGAACAAACGGACGGCGCTGGTTACCGCCCTGGTGTTTTTAGAATTCAATGACATTGAGATCAATGATCCCAGAGGACTTTTATATGATGCAATGATTAATATCTCGAAAGGTGAAGTCGGGAAAAAACAGATAGAAGTTATATTCCGTAAATTAGCAAACAACTGATCTATTGCATTATCAAATAACAAAAAGTTACCGGTATGCGCCGGCAGGAGGTTCCTGCGAGCGCGAGATCCCAGTTTTGCGACCAGTCACGTATAGTGATAATGAAAAAATCAAAATTTAATTATTCCGACCTTGTGGTAAATATATTTTTACTACTGATAACGTATGCCATTTATTTTATTGTTTCAAAATACACGGTGATAGACTACAATTATTATCTTGATTCCGAGTATGCCATATACGTGAAAATAATAATATTCACGCTGTCAATTATCACCATGTTTTACATGCTCGGCCTGCCGGTTTTCTCATATTTCAGGGTCGCCCAGACCATATTTTTTTACCGAAAAGGCGATGTGAAAATTTCCTGGGGATACGGGTCGTCAATGGTATGGTGCGCCCTTTTCCTGAACATGATGCTGCTGCCCCTGATAGCGTACGCCTGTTTTGACCTGCCGATACTCAGCTTTATTATTATATATTTAATCTCCGCCATTTTTGGATTTTCACTGGCTATAGAGTCGCGGTTCGAGAACATGACTACCGGATTGAGTGATACGCTGGAAAAGCAATTACGCCTCTATTTCGACAACGCAATTTCGAATTACCTGCCGTCGATACTGCTGCTCTGCTCGATCTTTTTTCCTCTCGAATACTACCTGGACAATAAAGACGCCGGCCTGCTACTGAAAATATTGATTATGACACCCGCATTAATCCTTCTCTACTATATCTCGAAATTCCTTACCGAGAAAGTGTTTCCCTTAATTGATCTGAAAAAAAGCATGCCGAACTATACCCGATACTTTGTCACCATCATTCCAATTGTAAGCATATGCCTTTTCCAGTCCTGGGAGCTGTTTGTAACGTCAGTGCGAGTTGCGGGTACAACCAGTCATGGGGATATATTTCTCATATTGATTTTTACCGGCATAGTGCCAATACGTCTGTTATACTTCTATGAGCCGGACGTCCATATTGTGAACAGGATTATGACATTTGCATGTTTGGTCATATACGCATGGGGCAGATTTACACAACTGTAAATGCTCTTATCGGAACAATTCCCAGACTAGATCCCATAGATGTATCTCGCGGCGGGGAAAGGCCTCGCGGCCCGCGGAAATCGGACAAAAACGCTGAAAAATCAAACAGTCCCCGGCAGTCGCGCTTTACCACCATCAGCGACAAAGCAGATGTACCATGCGCGCCAGGAAAAAGCTGTGCAACAATACGTAATGAAGACCGGCTCTACAGCGGACTACGGATGCCCTTCAGTTGAGGATTGCTCACTTTCGCGTAAATCGTGGTTGTGCTGATGTTCTTGTGGCCGAGGAGCATCTGGATGTGCCTCATCGACACGCCGCTCTCCAGCAGGTGCGTGGCGAAGCTGTGGCGCAGATCGTGCGGCGTTGCCTTTCTGTTGATCCCCGCCCGCTTCAGCGCCTTCTCGAGAACCTTCTGCACCGTCCTGCCGGAAAGACGCCGGTATCTGCCGCGATCGTCTTTTATCGTAGAGAGAAACAGATAATCGACCGGCAGCTTCCCTGTCATGAAACGCTCCACATCATCCCTGATCTTCTCGGAAAAAATCGTTATCCTGTCCTTCCTCCCCTTGCCTTCCCTGACATGTATCGTCAGCTCACCGATATTGACGTCCTTTACCTTCAGTGTCACCAGCTCGGACAGGCGAAGCCCTGATGAATAGATCAGCGCAAGCATGGTGCGGTGTTTCAGGTTATCAATGGCGCCGAGTATGCGTTGAATCTCATCCCGGGAGAGCACAACAGGCAGGTGCTTTGAGTCCCTGAGGCCTTCAACGTACGACAGGTCAATGTCCCTGTTCAGGATATGGTTAAAATAGTATGAAACGGCAAATCGATGGATACGCATGGTTGAAAGCGAAGCCTGTTTCTCATCAGTCAGATATTTGAAAAATCCCCTGAGCAGGTTTCCGTCAACATCATCAATCAGCGCCTTTTTATGCTCAACACACCAATGATTAACAGCCATCAGGGCTGCAAGATATATCTTAATTGTTTTTTGAGAATATCTCTTCAGCCGCATCGTATCTTTGCATTCATTATACAATCGAGGATACGTTCGCTTATCCTTATAACTTCCATCAATTACCGAAATAGATTCGCTGCCAGAAGGCTTTTTATACCATTCAGCTATAATCGCAAACACATTGCGATACACTCCAAGTTTATTTGAGAAATAGCTTCTGATTTCGAGAAAATCCTGATACTCGATTTTATTGCGATTTTTTATAAAAAAGTCGAATATTTCATCATTTGAGATGAATTTAGGATTCCTGCGGTATGAGTAGGTTTTGAGTAATATCTCCAGCATTCTATTCATATCTAACAATTCACTCCTCTTGTACAGTATTTGAATTGTTATACGAATGGGACATTCAATTAATTAAATTTATTTTTGTTATTTTGAAATTTTTTTTCGTTTGACTTCACATCACAAAACACTATCTATTTGATTTATCACTGAAATTCAGACAATTTTAGTTGCACGCCATTTTCGCACGTGTCAGGGGCTTGTATATTTTTGTGTTGGCGAAAAGGCAGTAAATAGTTTTAAATA
>JAFGJX010000107.1 GCA_016928865.1 Spirochaetota bacterium | reverse complement strand
CGGCATTTCGACTCACCTATGTCGAAATATGCTCCGAATAAGCCGCCCCAGCCGGGCGAAAGCCACCGGAGCAGATCCAGATCGCCGGCCAGCGACGTGTACTCGAACTTGTTCCTGCTGAGACCGAATAGCAGCTGGCCGCCGATGTTCCATCCGCTGGCGACATTCACCCAGAACATCGGCCCGAACATAAACGATCCCTCCAGCTCATCACTGCTGTTTGACCCAAACAACTTGGCCGCGGCCTCCTGCTCAAACGGCAGGAATGCCGGTTTCCACCAGTCGCCCATCATATTAATGCCCACCTTCGCCTCAACAGCCTGCGACGTGGAGGGCTTAAAGATAAAGCCGATGGTGCAGAGAGCGACCAATAGAACTAATACAGATCTTTTCATAAATAGTCCTCCTTCACCTTACTTCATTTAAAGATTATTGAATCTATAGCTAACAGCATACCTAGCAACTAATATCCATCATGTCCAGTAAATTTTATTTTTAAATACCCGAATTTAGATCATACCCGCCATCACAGGGCATGCCGTTCCGCGCTCCTTTCATACCGCGCCACCTGTGAAAAAATTGTTTATCACTTTCACGAATCCGGTTCCCGAATTACAGAATGCGGATCACACAACTATGCCGACACCGCTTCCAGACATTATATTTCCACAATCCTCTCGATATATTCCATTGATTTGACCAGGTCATGAAGATTATACACTTCGATGATGACTGACCCGGCGAATTGTCGTAAAAACCGGGCAACGCCTCCGGCGAAAATTTCATCCGCCCCGGTCAGGGCCTGGTGGTCCCTGCCTGCGGCAACGCCATGCAGATGCGCCTGCGCGATCTTCCCTTCGTATATTTCAAGAAATTTCCGGAAGTCATGATTGTGCAACAGCAGGTGTCCCGCATCACAGCATACCCGGCATGGATTCCCGAGTATTGCCCTGCTGAAATAAACGAGATCGTAGGTGGTGTTTTCTATATAGATATTCGCCGCGGCGTCTGGGCCCAGCCTGTCCGTAATCGCGTCGATGGCCCGCTGGAAAAGCTCCGCATGCGCTGCGTCAAGTCCAACGCTCGGTATGCCGCGTTCGAGTCTGTCCACATGCAGGACATATCCCTCTATGCCGAGCGGCGCGGTCTCGGTAAAAATCCGCTCTATCACGTCGATCGAGGAGCCCAGTGAACGCTCTGAAGCTGAAAGCAGCTCGAGGTCGGACGGCAGGTGGACCGTATAGGAAAGCCCCGTGTTATTTCTGATGGCCCCGAGGTCCAGAATTATCCGGCGCGACATGACCTCCTCGAGATATTCCCTGCCGAAGAAGAGCAGCTGGACCATGTCAAAGCTGTCTTTGAGAAAGCTCACGTTTGACACGACGCTCTCTTCCTTGACGGGCAGTATATACGACGTGGTGCCGATTTTGAAGGGAAATCTTTTTTTATAGCTCTTCATGCGCCCCTCGGGAATGGCATGCGCGATACTTTTTCCGGGCACCGGCGACAATCGCCCATCGCTCGGGCTCCAGGAATGACACGCCAGATAACCGGAATAGCTTATTAAAGGATGCATGCCCAAAAACATCAATTGAAAAATTCCGACGCTGTAAAATTTATTTTTGACAATCAGCGCATTGATTGATCTACTATAATCCGTGAGCTTGCGGCCTTCGCGTGTCTGCGGACGTCTCAAGACGCCACACCGGCCGGAGGATGAGGGGAAATGACAGAAGCGGAAATTTTCACCATGCTGTATATTTTCTTCGCGCGCATACTCGACGTGTCAATCGGCACGATACGGATCGTCCTTATTTCCCGCGGATACCGGTATGTCGCGCCGCTCTTCGGCTTTTTCGAGATCCTGATATGGCTTACCGCCATCAGCAGGGCGCTCGCCAGCCTCGAGAACGTCTACAGCTACCTTATATACGCCGCAGGCTTTGCCGCCGGCAATTACGTCGGCATGCTCATTGAAGAGAAGCTCCCTTTCGGGTTCAAGTCGATACGGATCATCACCACCAAGGAGATTTCAGCACTGCCGCTCCTGCTGCGCGAGGAAGGGTATGGAGTGACCATTGTCGACGGCGTGGGAATGAAAGGCCCTGTCACGCTCATTTACTCCCTGGTCCAGAAAAAAAACCTTAAGCACTTCCTTGAGATAGTCAGCATCATGGAGCCCAAGGCCTTTGTCACCATCGAGGAAGTGCGGGCCTTCAAGTCGGGGTTCGTCGCTCGAAAGACATTCCCGCTCTTCCCCGGGCGGATGATGCGAAAAGGAAAATAGCCGGCGGGACGCGCGATCGCATTCTTTTTCTTCACGACGCGTAAAATGGACCGTCGCGAACACTTACCCCTTCAGGGCGCGCGCGCCGTAAATCTTCCTCACGCGGCATGCATTGAGAGGGTTCAGGAGCGGGGTAGCGGCGCTATAGGGCGACTCCTCCACCTTGAGCTGTTCCATGCAATAGGCGCGCGCGCGGATGGAGTGATCCCGGCTCCCCAGGATCTCGTACGCGGCGCTGACGAACATGTCACGCGGGAAAACGCCGCGTATGGCGCTGAACCCGTATCTGCGCAGCCCGTCACGGATAATCGTCGTGCAGCTTCTTCTCAGAAAATGGAAGTCCCGGTACTTGTCAGGCCGCCCCGCCGGCGGCGGGGTGCGATGTATCCGGTCGATCTCGGCGGAAAATATTTCCGTGAGCCGCCCGGTATCGACGCCCTCGACATGAAGGACGTGTATTGTCCGCATGAAATTTCTCCCGAATTTGTCATAATAGGGCCGCGCGCGGTCGGAGACGCTGAAGCGTCCGGTGTGGGGAGACGGCGCGAACTCTCCGAGTGCCGGGCGGTACAGATATTCCTCCTCGCTGATAGCCTCGTTCTCATTGATGAGGTGTGAAAAGTTATAGACCGTCCCGCTTATGTTGATTGCGTTGTGCCCGAAGATCGAGGCCGGATATTTCACCAGCCTCTCGTTGTAATAGAGCTCCATGTACGGCGGCCGCGGCTCATCCCCGCAGGGCCACACGATGATAATCCTTTTACCGGTATCGTAATCCACCTGGGGCAGGCGGCGCGCGAACACCCTTGCGCCGGTCCAGTGGAGAAGATAGCCCTGCCAGAATTTTTCACCGGCAAAATACTCCTTTCCGTCTTCACCGCGTATACAGGTTTCGCGGTGCGACGATTCCAGGACCCCCCTGACGACGCCCTCATCAACCCTTCCACTCATGTCACTACCACCCGGAATACACGACGTATCATGAGCATATTCTCAATAATCGTAGACCCGCACTATTACGAAGGTCCAGGCGGAGAAAAATGACTTCTCCCTGCAATCCCATTTTTTCGTCACTTTCGATTTGGGCGGGACCTCCATGTACACGGGGCACTCGCCCGAACCGCATTCGGCCTGCCTGATACGCAGGTCGAACAGGCATATTCTCCCGTTCAAAGACTTTTTTATTGCGTTTTGATTCGTTACCGTCACCTCAAATGTTTTATGCCCGCTCATCTCGTCCGGCAGCTTTATTACGGTTATAATCAGCCCGCTGTCGCGATACGTCCTGGCTTCTCCGGCGGGAACGCCCGTGAGGTCCCGGTGCCCTGAATCCTTGTCCGATTCTTCCAGGATAGGATTCACGCCGGTCGGAACGTGATCCTCAACCAGGCAGTCAGGAACATATGCAATCATTATAGCGGCGCACAGGCAGAATGTGTATATGATGTTTTTCATGTCACCCTCTTCACATAATCACCCCGGATATAATGAAAATGACAAGCTTTTTTTAGCGCGGGGCCGAGCCGTCGCAATCGTTTGTTTTTTCATTCCATATCATATAAAAAAACTTGCCGGGACGCTAATTGTTTTAGTATTTTAGTATATATTTGAGGATTTAATGGAACTCCGGATAAAATCGATAGCGGCAATTTTAATTCTTGCAGGAATATCATACGCAATTTCTTCTTGCACAAAGGGGTCTTCTGCCATGAGCAAGGATAACAAACACAGGCTTATGAAGAAACTGACCGCGGAGCAATACCGGGTAACGCAGGAAGGCGGGACCGAGCCCCCCTTCAGAAACGAATACTGGGACAACCACCGGCCCGGTATCTACGTTGACCTGATATCAGGAGAACCCCTGTTCAGCTCGCTCGATAAATTCGATTCCGGCACCGGCTGGCCCAGCTTTACCCGGCCAATTGAAAAGGAAAACATCGTCATGAAGGCGGATAAAAGCCTCCTGGCCGTGCGGACCGAGGTGCGGAGCAAAATGGGCGATTCTCACCTGGGCCATGTATTTGACGACGGCCCCGCGCCAACGGGACTGCGCTACTGCATCAATTCAGCGTCTCTCCGCTTTATCCCGGCAGAGGACCTCGAGAAGGAGGGCTACGCAGAGTACGCAAAGCTGTTTAAAAAAAAGAAATCGCCGGAACACATAAAAACAGCCACATTTGCCGCCGGGTGCTTCTGGGGCGTACAGCATATCTTCAAGCAGATCAGGGGCGTGGTGAACACCACCGTGGGTTATTCAGGCGGCAGCACTGAATACCCGTCCTACCGGGACGTATCAACCGGAACAACGGGCCATGCAGAAGCGGTGCGCGTGGAATATGATCCGGCGGTCATATCCTACGCCGAGCTTCTCGGCTATTTCTGGCGGCTCCATGATCCGACCCAGCTCAACCGTCAGGGACCGGACCTTGGAACGCAATATCGCTCCATCATATTCTACCATTCTGAAGAGCAGAAGCGGGCCGCCGAGAAATCAAAAGAACAATTCGATAAATCGGGAGTATTTAATAAGAAGGCCGTTACCGAAATCCGGCCATCAGGGCCCTTTTACCCTGCCGAGGAAGTGCACCAGGACTACTTCGACAAGCATCCGGGCCGCTCCTGCCATATCCTGCGCGACAAGTAATCGAGCAAACGCTGTTTTTTCCTTCCTTTTCCAGCGACTGTTAAAAAAATGCTTTTAAGAGAAAAGGCCGGCTGTATAGTTGGCAGCCATGAAAACCGCATGGCATGAGCGTGAGTCCCTGCAGGGCCGGCAACAGGCGAAACGCCTCTACGGCCGGAGCCTTATCAGACGCGGTCAGGTCGATATCGCTCGCGCGGTTCTCGCTCTTTCTCTCCTGGCATTGCCGATACTCGCGATCGGTCTTAACGTCACCTGCACGCGACATGCAAAGGTCGGCGCGTCAGATCCCTACTGGAACGATATCGCGCGGTACCTGGCGGGTATGGAGGTCTCCGGCAAAAGCGTTCTGCGGCAGAAAACGACAACGGCCCACTACCAGTACCACCGTCGATTCATGGACGATCTCTGGAGCAGGATCCAGAAAGAGACCCTGGACCTCGTTATCCCCTGGCGGAAAAAAAATGTGCCGACGCTCTACTTCCGGGCAACGGCCTTCTATCCCCTCAGCGGCGCAGATTTTATCAACCTGTATGCGCTCTTTCCCCATGCCCGCAGATATCTCATGATTGCCATGGAGCCCGAGGGTGATGTATCAGTGCTGCGCGATCACCAGTCGTGGCGGCTCATCAACGGGCTGGTCCCGATCCAGCGGAGCATCTACGCGTACGGCGTTAACAACTACTTTCAATCTAAAATAATGGCCGAGGAAATGACCAATACGCTTCTGCCGGGAACCGCGCCCGCACTGCTGATTTTCATGGCGCGGCTCGGGCTGACCGTGAAGGCGGTTGACAACGTATTCATCGATGAATCCGGCAGGCTGGCCCCGGCCGCTGACCTCAATGCGTCGCATTCCCGGGGAAAAGTCACCGGCCTTCGGATCGGCTTCAGGGGCAGGGATGGGAGCTCGCGCGAGCTGGTCTATCTGCGCATGCGCATCAGCCCCGCATCTGTAGATCCGGATACGCCCGAGGGGAAGTACCTGAACCGCCTCAGGGGCGTCAAGACCCTGCTGAAATCAGCGGTATATCTGCTCCACCTCTCGACGTTCGGCCCGGTCCGGGACTTTGTCCTCGACCACAGCGCCCTTATCGTGCAGGACGACTCCGGCATTCCCTACCGGTTCTTCACGGAAGGATGGAAGACGTCCCTCTACGGCATATACCGGCCCGCCATGAACCTGGGAAACTGCGTCCCCGTCTTCCAGAACGACCTGATGAAGCGCTATGCCGAAGGCGCCGATTCCCTGCCCTTTAACTTCGGGTACGGCATCCTCTTCGGGCACGGCCAGTCAAACCTGATAGTGGCCAGGAAAAAATAAGAAAAGCGCACATCCCAACAGCACCGGCTCGCCGCATCATCAATACGTGAAGCCGAGTATCCCCAGCCCGATGATGTTCCCGGCTATGGCGATGGCGTAAATGGCGCCGACAAACAGGATCTTGCCTCTCGCTGTTTTCAGGCCGAGCATGATGTTTATCGCCGCGAAGAATATGAAATATCCGAAGATGAAGATGAGCCAGACGCCGGCGAACGACCGGTACCACCAGGGATATTCCCAGACCAGATGGCCGCCATAGTTCAGCACGCATTCCACGAACACGCAGAACGCGGTGAACAGGAGCGCGAAGAACCAGCGGTTCGGCAGGCCGAATACCCTGGTCTCCTTGTTCGGCAGCAGGGTATGGTAAAAGATGATGCCCGCTATCGAGAACATGAACATGATCTCTATGTTCCATCCCACTAGGGTGCGCAGCGCCGTATCGCCGGGCGTGGTCCAGAAGGCGGAACGCTGGGTCAGGTGAAACACCCAGCCGTTCCAGGTCTCGTTGATAAAATCCATGCCGAACAGGGTGAGCCCGGCGAATATCGCGTCCCAGTTACCCGATTCGCGCGCCTTTTTAATTTCAATCGTATAGATGTAAAGCACGATCGCGAGAATGGGGATAACATACCATTTCAGCATGCTCAGGTCCCTCAGGCCTTGAAGAGCCTGTACCGATGCCTCTGTCATATGCACCTCCTGGAATACTTTTTGTTTCGGATTTAAACGCAGATGCCGACCCGCTGCGCTCATCACTGATAAAAGTATACTGATAGCCGTGCGTCTTGTCAAAATTTATGCCATGGCCATGAGAATGGAAAAAGCCTATGGTTCAGCGCCTTTTTTACCGATTGTAAAAGCAATGGATACCGCCGTCGCGGATGGGACGCATTTACCTCCCCTCCCTCCGCTGGCATCATCATTCTTCGGCGTATCTGGAGGCACGATGGAGCAGACACAGGACATGAAGTATTTCAAAACCCTCTATATTCGCTTCAACCTCTATACAGAAGCATACAGTTTCTTCATCGTGGTACCGGGCGTTCTTTTTTATGTCTGGTCGAATATCCAGCTCAGCCAGGAACAGTATGCCATCTTCAATACAATATGGCCGCCCGCGTTCGTGTTTGGCGTCATCTTTGTCCTGGTCAACAACTGGATCGTTCTGCTGCCGGTGATGCGCTACCTGAAAAAGTACAGGAACGGCGAAGCCGTCGCTCCCGAAGAATACGAACGGGCGAAGAAGCGTCTGGTGCGGCTCCCGGTCATTCACGCGGTCGGCGCCTTTTTCAGGTGGATCTTCCTCATGGCTAACGCGATCGTTCCCTTTACGATCATCGTCGACCTGAGCAGGCCGCAGATTGTCAACCTGTGGATGGGCGTGGCCATCTGCGCGTTCCTGGGCATCATATCCTACTTCTCGATCACGGAGATCCTCGTCCAGGGCCTGCTCGACCGGGGCGCCTTCACGGAGAAAACCCCTGTCGACTACACGCGCCGCATCGGCCTCCTCCAGCGCCTGACCGCGCTGTCGGTCACCGCCGTGCTGCTGCCCATGCTCCTTATCCTGACCTTCTTTTACATAACGGTCGAGATCGCGGGCGTAGCCGGCACCCTGCTCTATGCGCGTCTGGGCATCTTCGCGCTGTTCTCAATCATAATCGGAATCTTCAGCCCGATACTCCTGAACAGGTCGATTATAGAACGGACGCGCATCGTCACGGAATTGCTGAAAAAAATCGGCGGCGGCGACCTGAGCTGCCATCCCCGGGAGGTTCCGGTGCATGACGAGATCAGCCAGATAATCCTGGACGTGGACGAGATGAAAGACAGGCTCCGCGAATCGAGGGGCATGCTGCTCGACCTCAACCTGAACCTCGAGAAGAAGGTGGCGGAGAGGACCGAGGAGCTCGAGGACGCGTTCGATGAAATCGAGGCGGCCAACAACGAGCTGGAGGCGATGAACGAAAACCTGATACAGCTGAACAGGACCCTTGAAGAGAACGAGCGGTCCAGGAAAAAGGAGATGGCCCTGGCCGCGGCCGTACAGGCCTCGTTCCTGCCGGGAAGCCCCCCGGCAGACCGCTACTTTGATATCGCCTTTACCTCCCGGCCGTGGACGGAAGTCTCCGGGGACTTCTTCGACTTCTTCGAGGAAAACGCCTCCCTGAAAGGCCTTGGCCTTTTCGACGTATCCGGGCACGGCGTGTCGTCCGGCCTCCTGACCCTCGTGGCGAAATCGACCATCACGCGGAATTTTCACCTGCACCGGGAAGAAAAGCTGGGAAAGGTTATGGAACATATCAACGAGGGGCTGATACAGGAGATGGGGCAGACCGACAACTACGTGACCGGCGTCCTGCTCAGGTTCGACGGCGACACGGTGGAATACGTGAACTGCGCGTCCCCCGATGTAATATTCAGGTCCGGGTCCTCGGGAAAGACCGGACGGGTCGCCGACCGGACGGGGAAAACAATTACCAGCGGCTTTCTCGGCGTGGCGGAGATGAAAATGCAGTTCAACGCCCTGGCGGTGAAGCTCCTGCCGGGAGATTGCCTCTTCATGTACACCGACTGCCTGATCGAATCACGCAACCCGGACGGGATTCCGTATCAGGAGACCGACATCATGGCAACGCTCAAAAAAGCCCGCGGCGATAGCGCCCGCGAGATACTTGACCAAATCATCAACGACTTCGATCAATTCATTCAGGATACTCCGGTCAGGGACGATCTGACCGCAATCCTCATAAAAAGAAAATGAGCTCCGTCCCGCCATGATCGAACGGCGGACGGTGCGCCCGCGTTCCCGGACGCCAGTAAAAAATAGCTTTTAATTTTTATCGGTGGTGTTTTATACTGCGCAGGCGTCCGCGGCACAGGGGCTTCCGCCGCGGCCGGGCTTATAATTACGAAGATATCGTATTCAGGTGCAATAATACGTGTTATCCGCATCAAAATTAATCGCGGCCGCGGTAATCATGTGCGCCGCTCTGGCCCTATCCGCGCCCGTCCGCGCCATCACCGCGAACCAGAACCCCACCGGCATCGCCTGGCGGGTGATCAAGACGCCGCACTTCAGGGTCATCTATCCCGCCGAAATCGAGAAGGACGCGCAGCGGGTCGCCGCCACGCTGGAGCACGCGTATCCCCACGTCACGAAGGGCCTGAAATTGGAACCGAAGCGGCCCGTCCCGGTGCTTCTCTATACCGGCTCCATCGTATCCAACGGCTACGCGGCGCTCATGCCGCGCCGGTCCCAGTGGTGGAACACGCCGCCCCAGGGCGCGTCCGCCGGCACGACCGACTGGTACACCGAGCTCGCGATACACGAGTTCAGGCATATCGTGCAGATGGACGGCCTGAACCGCGGGTTCAACAGGGCGGTTTACGCGCTGTTCGGGGAAACGGGTCTCGCCGTGGCGGAAAGCCTTTCCGTGCCCACCTGGTTCCTCGAGGGGGACGCTGTCGGCGCGGAGACCGCGCTCACCTCCGGGGGCCGCGGCCGCATTCCCGAATTTGACGTCGAGCTCAGGGCCCTCCTGCTCTCGGGAAAGAGGTACAAGTATTTCAAGGCGATGTTCGGATCGTACCGGGACTGGGACCCGCTTTCCTCCCCCTACCTGATGGGCTATTACCTCACCACCCACGCGAAGCGGAAATGGGGCCCGGACGTGTGGGCCGAGGTGATGAGACGGGCGACCTGGTGCCCCTTTATACCGCACTGGTTCGATTTCATGCTGATATCGCAGACCGGAATCAGCGGGTACTCCCTGTACAATGAGACCATGGACGAGCTGGAGCGGCTCTGGCGCGGACAGATTGAGGGCCTCTCCTTCACGGACGCGAAGCCCCTGCACAGGACGGACCCAAAGCACTGGACCTACAACAAGGCGCCGCAGTACGCGCCCGATGGGAACATCGTCGCCCTGCGCTACGGCATGAAGAACATTTACGCCCTGATGAAGATCGACCCCGCCACCGGAAAGGAGAAGCGGCTCTGCTTCCCCGGCAAGATCAACTTCACCGCGCCGTCGGTGGGCGGCTCGCGGATCGTCTGGTCGGAAACGGTACCCGACCCCCGGTGGGGCGAGCGGAGCTTCTCGGTCATTGCATCATACGACATGACGACACGGAAGAAGAGGTTCATTACCGCGCGGACAAGGCTCTTTGCGCCCGCCCTCTCTCCTGACGGCGGGAAAATAGCGGCGGTCGAGTTCACCGCCGCGAACGAATGCGCCCTGGTCGTCCTTGACGCGGAATCGGGCGCGGAGCTGACGCGTTTCCCCAATCCGGAAAACGAGTTCATACAGACACCCCACTGGTCGCCTGGCGGGACCTCCCTCGTGTATGCGAAAACCCACCGTCTCAGGGGCAGAACGATCGCGCTTCTTGACGTGAAGACCGGGAAGTCGACGGACCTCCTCCCCCGCTCGGCACTGAACATTCACTATCCCGTTACGGACGGGAAGCACGTCTATTTCGTTTCGCACTATTCCGGCATTGACAACATCTATGCAGTTTCAATACAGTCAAAAAAGATATTTCAGGTGACATCGAGAAAATTCGGCGCGTACTATCCCGCCCTTTCCCCGGACGGCGCGCGCCTCGCGTTCAACGACGTGACCGCCGACGGCTATACCGCGGTGGAGATGCTTCTTG
>JAFGJX010000106.1 GCA_016928865.1 Spirochaetota bacterium | reverse complement strand
TTCGCCCGTGTCGTTGATCGACCTGCCGAATAGCTCTCCGATGCCCGCGAGCCGGTCCATCCTGCCGAGCTCTTCGCCGAGGAGGGGGAACTCATCCCTGCATTCGCGCAAAAACTTCATGGTCCTGGCCGACGCGATCATGAACGAGCGGAGCGCGGCCAGTTCCTCAAGCTTGAGGAGACCGTCCTTTTCCGCCAGCGCCACGGACGGCCCGATATCGGAAATGCCGGAGAAGTCGGGCGCGCGGCTCCGGCCTATCAGCTCTTTCAGGGCGCTGATTTTCCGCATCCGCGCCCTGGCAGCGTCCTGGTCGAGCGGTGCAAGTCCGTTCACCAGCGCGGAGCCCGAGGTTGTCGCGCACCGCCTGCGCAGTTCTTCCCTGATAACGGGCCATTCAAGGACCTCCAGGACGCGTGTTGTTATGCAGCGGTTCATATTTTTCTGCTTTTAATAATAGATAGTGTTTGTCTGTTATCATCATGCTGTCAATACGAAACGGGCGTGAGTCAAGTAAAATTGTGGCGAAAATAAGGCGCGCGGCGACATATTATTGAATCGATTTGAATTCCCAGTGAATTTGTCATTGACAATTGTATGGATAATGAAGAATTCACCACTGATTATCCTGTTAGAGGCGGCTTGCTGTATCATGGCAAAAATCACGAAACTCTGGCGCCGTAAAAAATTTGCCGATTATGGTTCCCTTTTTGAAATGGAATATGACAGGGAGATCATGCAAAGTGAGCGTGCGCGCGCGTTTATCGTTTTTATTATATGCTGCGTCATAGTTCTATGGTTTGTCATCGTCCGGTTTTTTTTCGCGCGCTATTTTCCTGCCATCGCTCTTTCTGAATTTTACGACTACAATATTTTTAGCTGGCTCGCCTTCGTGTTCGGCGGAATGGCGCTCTATGAGTTGGTATACGCTGTGACCCTTGCCATCTTTCTGGGCAAAAAGAAGATGTTCCCTTTTTTTCCGCGTTTCGTCAACGCTGCCATTGAAATAAGCGTGCCCAGCCTGATTATCTACTTCACGTTCAAGGTATTTCATTCGGTTCAGGGGCTCTTTACGCCGATCGTTTTTATATTCTTTATTTTTATCGCTCTCAGCTCTCTGCGCCTCAACTTCACCCTCTCGCTGTTCACCGGCATGGTGGCAGGAATCGAGTATATCATGCTTTCGTATTTTATATTGTGGCGCGTGAAATATGACAGTGCGTATTCCTCGCTCTATTATCCCGGTATGCATATATCAAAGGGGCTGCTTCTCGTGCTGGTCGGTTTTGTAACCGGCCTGGTGTCGCTCCAGATAAAAAAAAGGATAAAGCGAGCGCAGAAGACCACGCAGGAGAAGAATAAAATCGTCAACATGTTCGGGCAGCATGTTTCTCCGGCCGTGGCGGGGAAGCTCCTTGAACAGAAGGGCGAACTGATAAGCGAAACCCGGTATGTATGCATGATGTTCCTTGATATACGGAATTTCACGAAGTTCTCGGAATCCAGAAATCCCGCCGAGGTGGTCAGCTACCTCAATACATTGTTCGATTTCATGATAGATTGCGTCAACGCTAACAGGGGAATTATCAATAAGTTTCTCGGCGACGGATTCATGGCGGTTTTTGGCGCCCCGGTTTCAGACGGGGAGGATTGCCGCAACGCGGTCAACGCGGCATACGACATCATCGCGAGGCTCGAGGAGGAGATCCGGACCGGGCGTATTCCCGATACGAAGGTGGGTATCGGCATCCATGCAGGTCAGGCCGTTACCGGCAATGTAGGGTCATCACGGCGCAAGGAGTATACCATAATCGGCGATGTGGTAAATCTGGCTTCCCGCATTGAACAGCTCAACAAACAATACGGCTCGCGGATTCTCGTATCGGAAGAGGTCTGGAATGCCATAGAAAAAAACAAGAACAATATCCAGGATCTGGGTCTCGTTGATATTCGAGGACATTCGGGCAGTATGCATATCTATAGGCTGGCATAAATCCTGCCGGCGCGTACGCTGCGTGATGAGTCGGCAGGTGCCGGCGTTCCTCAGTCGACGAGCCCGCCGGCCATTTTGTCCACTTCCTTGGCCTCAATGAAAAGCCGCTCCGCCGCCTGGACCGTGACCTGGGTGAACTGGCTGATGTTGGTGATCGCACGCGTTATCTCTCCCATGGCGTTTTTCTGTTCCTGCATCGCGGTCTTCACGATTTCCGATTTTTCCTTGAGCAGGTCTACCTCCCTGTTCACTTCCATGTTGATCTCGTGCTGGCTCCTGACGTGGGCGGAGACGTCGTCCGTTTCGGTCTTGATGGTGTTGACCAGTCCCGTGATTCCGCCGATCGTGTCAACGGCGTTGTCGACATTGGTCATGCCCGTCTGTATCTCATCGATGTTTCGCTTCACCAGCGCGTTGATGTCCTTGATACTGTTGGCCGTCATGTCCGCGAGCTTCGATATCTCCTCCGCGACGACGGCAAAGCCCCTGCCGGCGTCTCCGGCGCGGGCCGCCTCGATCGACGCGTTCAGAGAGAGGAGGTTGATCTTGTCCGAGATGTCGTTGATTATCTCGGTGATGCCTGTCATCTGACGGGAGCTCTCAGAGACTATCTTCAGGCTGTCAATCATGGCGGTCAGGGTGGCGCCGCCGCTCGTGGCCTTCTCCTCGATATCGCGCGACAGGTGCGCTACCGATTCGGTCTTCGCTGTGACCATTGACATGACTTCTGAGAGGCTCTTCATCGAGGCGATGAGCGAGCCCAGCGCCTCGAACTGGTTGTCCACGCTCGCCATGACCGATTCCGCGCCGCTAGAAACCTCCTCGGTGGTGGCCATGATCTCTTCCATCGAGGATGCCTGCTCCCGGGTGTTCGCTGTCAGGCTCTCGGCGTTTTCCGACAGCTTCACGGTGAGGGTCGCAAGCCCGGTGTTCAGGTCGGACCTTTTTGTATCGAACTCCCTGAGCGAGTCGGCAAGGACATTCAGGTACAGGCTGATGGAGCCGATTTCGCTCCGGTCGAGCATCGGCAGGTTGTCGCGGTTGAATTTACCCTGCGAGAGGTCCTTGATCGTTTCAATTGTCATTGCCATGCCCCTGCGTATTCCCCTGGTCGATTCGTATATGATCGCGGTCAGGGTGAGGACGGTCATGACCAGGATGACGAAGATGTGGATGTAAAATTGTTCAAACCTGGTAATGACGCCCTGGTTTATGAGCCAGAGCATGTATCCCATGAAGATGAGGGGGATGATCAACACCGCCACGACGGTCATGATGAGCCGGAAGGTTATCCCGATGCGCGCGTAGGAGCGAGGCGGCACGGGCAGCGCCGCTACCCGGGGCAACGCCAGAATTGCGGAGAGCTTGTTTTCCGTGGCAAAATATGAGATGACGGCGTTAACGGTTGTGCTGGTTATGACAAGCAGGATAAAAGTAAAGCTCTGCTGCAGGGTCAGACCGACCGTCATTTTCATTGCCATAAAGACAAACAGGAGGCCGATTACCCATCGGCAGGAAATGATGATGAGCTCGATCCTTGGATAGTTGAGGAGCCTGACCTTCATGGCGGTCATGTCTCCCTTTTCCCTTTTGATTTTTGATATGGTGAGCGACAGGATAATGGCGCGCACCGTTGTCCCGATGACGAGCATGACGGTCGAGGCGAACAGGGAAGCGATGTTCATGATATGCTGTTCCGCTTCGGTATGGTTTCTGGTGATGACGCCGAAATAGAAGACGAGGGGAACCACGATGACATTGGTGTACAGCTCGAGCCGGAGTGTGAGCCGTGCGATGAACCGCGCCGCACTGATCATACAAAACCTCCTTTAGGCGGATGGTCTGGATGTCGGTACTGCTGACAGGGAAATGACCTCATGTCCCTGTCGGAATCAGCCATGGCAGACACCAGGTCCTTGCTCCATTGAAAAAAGACGATCTTTTCCGACCGTACCGGCATTCAACGATGCGTGGTGACGAAATTGCGGATTATGCTTGATTTGTCCGCTTCTTTAATAAATCATCCGAATCCGCGGTGTCAAGATTATTTTTTACGCCGCACGCTCTCCGGCGTGCGTTCATAAAATCAGCATAAAAATTCTATAAAATACTTGATATTTTTTCAAAAAATTTAATTTTGGATATCTGCCGGGTTAATCCTGATCCGGCCCTGTTTTACAAACGGGAGCAATAATCTGAGATATCTTTTTCCGGAGAATGACAAGTGGTCAATGATGATTCGCGCCGTCCCTGGGGTTTTTACGAGAATCTGGTTGATGCGGCCTCTCACAAGGTGAAGCGAATTACCGTATATCCGGGAAAGCGGCTCAGCCTCCAGAGCCATGAACGGCGTTCCGAGCACTGGTTTATCGTGGAGGGAGAGGCGCTCTTTACGCTTAATGACGACATTGTTCCGCTCCGGCCAGGCATGGCCGTCGACATCGGGCGGGGGGACAGGCATCGCATCGAGTGCACCGGGCCGGGCAATCTGCTTTTCATCGAAATCCAGACCGGCGAATATTTCGGCGAGGACGACATCATCCGCTACGAGGATGATTTCGGAAGGGCTTAGTCCCGTAAGAAAACCAATTCCTATGTAACAATGCCTGGCCGGGGGCCACAAAAAAATAATATTGCCATACAGGAGTTATTCATGATCACCGCTCAGGGAATAACGAAGCGCTTCGGCGACATCACGGCAGTGAATAATATTTCTTTCAGCATACGGGAAGGCGAGATCACCGGCCTGCTCGGGCCGAACGGCGCTGGAAAGACGACCACCTTGCGCATGCTGACCTGCTACCTTAAGCCTGACAGCGGGACGATTAGCATCGGCACCTTCAGCGTGGAGGACAATCCGGTCGAGGTCCGTAAGACCATCGGCTACCTTCCGGAGTCTGCGCCCGTGTACGGCGACATGCTGGTGTACGATTATCTCGCCTACATTGCCGAGGTGCGGGGCATAGACGCCCCGGGCCGCATTGCCGAGATTGGCGGTCTTTGCGGCATCAACGACGTTATGCACATGATGATCGGCGAGCTCTCGAAAGGGTACCGCCAGCGGGTAGGGCTCGCGCAGTCGATGATACACGATCCGGACATTCTTATCCTTGACGAGCCGACGAGCGGGCTCGACCCGAACCAGATCATCGAGATACGCAACCTGATACGGGAGATCGGGAAAAGAAAGACGATCATACTGTCAACGCACATATTGCCCGAGGTGGAGGCCGCCTGCGACCGGGTCATTATCATCGACCGCGGAACAATCGTGGCCGATGACCGGACGGAGAATCTCCAGGCCGTGTCGGGCGGAGAAAAACGGGTCCTGGTGAGCGTGTCGGGGACCGATTACCCGGCGCTCGCCGGCGCGCTTGCCACTATTTCCGGCGTCACCAGGGTCGAGGAGGTCGCGGGGACAGGGCTGGTTTCCGCGCGGGTGACCGCCGGCGGCACTGCGGAGATACGGCCCGATATCTTCAAAATGGCCGGCGCCAACGGGTGGATACTGTACGAAATGACGCAGGAGCAGCGGAGCCTGGAGCGCGTGTTCGGCGAGCTGACCGGAGGAGGTTTGAGATGAAAATGCCGGACATCAATATCAGGGGATTGCTCCACGATGCCGTGGCGCGCACGCGGACCGGCCTGCGCGAGCCTTTCGCCATCATGAAGAAGGAGCTCCAGACCTATTTCTACACGCCGATCGCGTATATCGTTATCACCGCTTTTCTTGTGGTTACCGGCTTTTTCTTCTTCAAGGACTTCTTCTATTTCGGCCAGGCGGAGATGCGGGGCTTTTTTCAGTTCCTGCCCCTCGTCCTGACCCTGGTGGTGCCCGCCATAACCATGAGGCTTTTCGCCGAGGAGATACACAGCGGCACCATTGAGACGCTCATGACTCTCCCGGTCACCGCGATGGACGCGGTAATGGGCAAGTTCCTGGCCGCGACGGCCTTTGTGTCTATCATGATGGCGCCCACTCTCATCTACCTGGTGACCATCGTTATCGTTGGGTCGCCCGATCCGGGCCCGATAATCGGCGGGTACGTGGGCTCGGTGCTCCTGGCCGGGACTTATTCGGCGGTCGGGGTGCTGACCTCGTCGCTCGGCAGGAACCAGATCATCGCCTTCATCGGCGGCCTTATCGCCTGCTTTTTCCTCTGGCTGATCGACAAGATCACCATCTTCCTTCCCTCGAAGCTGGGTTTCCTGGAATACCTGGGGACGGATTACCATTTCAGGAACATCTCCCGGGGGATTATTGATTCGCGCGACCTGGTCTACTTTGTTTCGATAATAGCGATATCGATTCTCCTGACGACAAAAATTCTCGAGGACCGGAGATAGAAGCGTATGACACTCAGAGAAATTGGACACAGGCTCACATCTGCAGTCAGGCGCATCGGAACGCTGTCACGGGGGCGGAGCGGGGCGGCGCCGGGGCCGGAGAGGACCAGGAACGTGCAGCTTTTGCTCACGATAGTTATCATAGTTCTTGTAAATATTGTCAGCCTGACGCTGAATTTCCGGTGCGATCTCACCAGGAATAATGCCTATTCCCTCTCCGATCGGAGCAAGGAGATCATTTCGAACCTGAAGGAAAACCTCAAGATCAAGGTGCTTTTTTCGAAAGACCTGCCGCCCCAGCACACATCGATCTACCGCTATCTTATTGACATGCTCGAGGAGTATGATTACTACGCGAACGAATATTTCAGCTATGAAATCGTCGGTGAAAAGGATCTTGAGAAACAGGCCTCGGATTACGGAATCCGTCCGGTGCAGAGCCAGGAGTTTGACAACGACCAGGTAAAGGTGCGCCGCGCTTACATGGCGCTGGTGATACAGCAGTCGGATGTGGTCGAGAAGATCGAGGCGATCACGGATCCGACCGGCCTCGAATACAATATAACATCCCTTATCCAGAAGATGTCCGGAAAGATAGACGGTCTCCTGTCGCTTGCCGAGCCGATCCAGGTGCTGTTTTACATGGATTCGGCGCTGAAGGCGCTGCCGATTGACGGAATCGATACGCTCGGCGACAAGGTGAGGGAGGTGGTGACTAAATGCAACACGGCAAACTACGACAAGCTTCGTCTGGAGGTGCTGGACCCCTCGGGAGACAAGAACGCGTCCCTGTCAGCCGATCTCTACGGTGTCACCCGGCTCTCCTGGAAAGCGGGCACTGACCGTACGGGCAGGGCGATTCCGGCCGGCGAGGCCTACCTGGGCATTGTGCTCAAGAACGGCGACCGGGCCGAGAGGATCGAGCTTTCCGTCGCGCCGACACTTCTCGGCAACAACGTGATTACCGGGCTTGACAAGCTCCAGGACCGCATCAACGACGCGGTCGGCGCGCTGGTGAGCTCCAATCCCCGCATCGGCTACGTAACCGGCCATGGCGAGGTTGACCTGAACGACCAGCAGTCCGGCCAGGGCGGCGCCATCCTGAAGCAGGTTCTTTCAGATGTGTACGAGATACAGGAGGTCAATCTTGCCGAAGACGACATCCCCGCCGATCTGGGCCTCATCATCGTCAACGGCCCCCGCAGGGAGTTCAGCGAGCAGGAGCTGTTCCGGATCGACCAGTTCCTCATGAAGGGAAAGAGCGCCATCTTTTTCCTCGATTCCTTCAACGAGATCAACATGGGCAGGCAGAACATGTTCGGACAGCAGCCGGTGGTGCTCCCGGTCAACACCGGGCTTGACCCGCTCCTCGGATGGTACGGACTCTCTCTGGAGAAGAACATCGTGCTCGATACCAGCTGCGCCAAGGCCCCGGTGGGCGGCGCGGTCAAGGATATATATTACGTGCCCATCATCAGGAAGGCGGGTTTCAACCAGGAAAGCGTTATTACCAGGTACCTCAAGGGCATGGTTTTCATCAAGGCGTCGTCGCTCAGCACTGACGCGGCCAGGATGCAGGAGCGGAAGCTCTCGCGCGTCGACCTGATATCGACATCCGACGAAAGCTGGCTGATGACCGGCCAGATCAACTACAACCCGTTTTATTTGATGCCGCCCGAGAACAGGGACGAGATGAAGAAGCGCGTGCTGGCGCTTCTCGTATCCGGGCAGCTCGAGAGCTATTTCAAGGAAAAGGAGGCGCCCCGGCCCGCAGCGAAGGAGGGAGCGCCCGCGAAGAAAACCTTCACGGTCACCAAGCTGGATGCCACCGTGCAGTCAGGCACGTCGCGTATCATCCTGGTGGGGACGTCGGAGATCACCCGGTCCGGCTTCCTGATGAATGCCAGGCGCATACTCTCGAGCGTTATGGCCGGGGGCGAGGAGCAGGACAGGGTTTTCTCGAATGGATTCTTCATTCACAGCATGGCGGACTACCTCCTCGGAAACGCCTTTATCCCCGAGATGAGCAGCAAGAGCCTCGACTTCAATCCGATAGACAGGACCGGAGACACCCTGAAAATTATTTTAAAGAGTCTGAATATAGCGGGCGTGCCGCTCTTTGTTATCCTGGCAGGTCTCCTGATCTGGAAACGGCGGTCGCTGCGCAGGAAGGGAATCCAGGAGGAGTTTGCGGCGAAGGAGGCGCGGCATGAACATGAATAAGAAAATTGCAATCAGCATTTCGATTATCGCGGTCCTGCTCCTCTATCTCGTGGTCACGAACATCAGGCATTCCGGAGATATGCCCGACCTGCCGGAGATGGCGGCGGGCGCCGATGAGATCATTCTGACCGGAAGCGGCGGCGTTGTAACCCTTATCAAGAAAGACGGCAAGTGGACAACTGGCGAAAACGGCTACCCCGCCGATACCAGGAAGGTCGGGGAGATCGAGAAGCGCTTCAGGGAGGTACGCCTTACCGACCTGATTTCGTCCAAGGGCTACTATGCGAGGTACGACCTGACCCCTGACAAGTACGGAGAGGTTATCATCAAGAGCAAGGGCGCTATATTGAGAAAATTCAAGATAGGGAAGAAGAG
Source organism: Spirochaetota bacterium (assembly GCA_016928865.1). Classification (GTDB taxonomy): domain Bacteria; phylum Spirochaetota; class UBA4802; order UBA4802; family UBA5550; genus RBG-16-49-21. The sequence continues at coordinate 54,850 of JAFGJX010000106.1, read as the reverse complement.
CCCGACCAACCGCCACACCTTTATCCGTATCGGCGATCGGCCCGAGATATATCTTGCCGAGGGCACGTTTGACTTCGTCCTCAACAAGACCCCTGAAGACTTCAGGGAGCGCGAGATGGTGAAAATACCTCCGGAAAACGTCTCAGGGATAACCATCCAGTACCGGGGCAGGACATTCGACTTTTTCAGGTCGCCCATAAAAAAAGCCGGCGATGCGAGCGGGCAAAAGAGCGGAACGGCATGGGGAGACTGGTCCTGCCGCGGGTATGAAGGCGTTACTCTTGACAACGCCAGGGTGAACGCGCTTATCGGCGTCTTGAATCCTCTCCGGGCCTCTTCATTTCCCGAGATGAAGAATGAGGTAATGCCGCCCAAGGTGTGTACGGTAAAGGTCACGACAACCCGGAAAGAGAGTCTGCTCACCCTGTATAACAAGGGTGATGAGTATATCGCAACCACGTCAGAGAGCCCCTATGTGTTCGGTGTGGCGAAATGGGGCATTGAGAAGCTGCTGATTACCGGAATCGACTCGTTTAAGGCCCCGGCGAAGAAATAGCGGGACGCTCTTCCGGGTATGGATGCACCGAATGTAATTGACAGAATGTCATAAAGGGCATCCGGTGTAGATGGAATAAGCGCGGCCTGGGATCTGGACGCACACTTAATATAAAAGGCAAGGTCTGATGGACAGTACAAACAATCCGGGTGATAATGGCGCCAAGAACGGCGAGCAGAATGAGTCGGGGCAGCTTATCGTTGCGAAGGATATTCTTCCCGAGAGCCTGTTTGTCATACCCATATCGCATCGCCCCATATTCCCCGGCATGATGATCCCTATCGTCCTGACGGGCGATTTCATGATCGATACCGCCAATAAGATCCTTGAAACCGAACACAAGATCGGCGGCGTGGTACTGGCAAGGGAACTGCGCGAGAGCGGCGCGCCCCGGTCTGAAGACCTGTACGAGGTCGGCGTGACGATCAAGGTGCTCCGCGTTACCCCTATCGACGAGAAGACGATACAGATGATGATCAACGCGCTGGGTCGCTTCACCAGGGTCCGCGTGCTGAACGACGGCCCGCTTATCCAGTGGCAGGTCGCGCACCACGAGGAAGAGGACCACAGCGGCTCGGAGGTCATGAAGGCTTATTCGAAGGCGATTATATCATCAGTCAAGGAGCTCATAAAGTCGAACTCGCTCTTCCAGGAGGAGCTGAAACTGTTCGTGAACCGCTTCTCGGTGGAGGACCCGGGGAAGCTGGCTGATTTCGTCGCATCCATGACCTCGGCGGACACCGGGGAGGTGCAGGACATCCTCGAGACCTTCGACGTGCGCAAGCGCGTGGAGAAGGTCCTCGTGCTCATGAAAAAGGAGATAGAGCTGTCCAAGCTTCAGGAGAAGATCACCAAGCAGATAGAGCAGCGCATATCTAAGCAGCAGAAGGAATTTTTCCTGAAAGAGCAGCTCAAAGAGATAAAAAAAGAGCTCGGCCTCGAAAAGGACGAGAAGACCACGGAGATCGAGCAGTTCGAGGAGAGGATCAAGAAGCTCACCCTGACCGAGGAGGCGGCGAAGAAGATCGACGAGGAGATGAACAAGCTGAAGCTCCTGGAGCCGCACTCGGCGGAATACGGCGTTGCGCGGAATTACCTCGACTGGATCACCTCCATCCCGTGGGGCGTGTACTCGACCGACAACTATGACATCAAGAAGGCGAAAAAGATACTGGACCGCGACCACTACGGACTTGACGATATCAAGGACCGGATCCTCGAATTCATCAGCACGGGCAAGATGAAGGGAAACATCACCGGCTCCATCATCTGCTTCGTGGGCCCGCCGGGCGTGGGGAAGACCTCCATAGGCAAATCCGTGGCCGAGGCGCTGCACCGCAAGTTTTTCCGCTTCTCGCTCGGCGGGATGCGGGACGAGGCGGAGATCAAGGGCCACCGCCGCACCTACATCGGCGCCATGCCGGGCAAGATCATCCAGAGCCTGAAGACCGTCGGCGTGGCCAACCCGGTTATCATGCTCGACGAGATAGACAAGATCGGCGCGAGCTTTCAGGGCGACCCGGCGTCCGCGCTCCTCGAGGTGCTGGACCCGGAGCAGAACTCGAATTTTCTGGACCACTACATCGACTTGCGCTTCGACCTTTCAAATATACTCTTTATCGCCACGGCAAACCAGATGGACACAATCCCTGCCCCGCTTCTTGACCGGATGGAGATCATGAAGCTTTCCGGCTATATCATGGAGGAAAAGGTGCAGATCGCCACGCGGTATCTCATCCCCAAGCAGCTGCGCGAGCACGGGCTCCAGAAGGGGGACGTCGATATCGACAAGCAGGGCCTCCGCATGATCATCAACGGTTACGCCCGCGAGGCGGGCGTGCGCAGCCTCGAGAACAACATCAAGCGGATCATGCGCAAGTCGACGCGCCGGTTCGCGGAAGGGGACAAGAAGAAGATCAAGATAACGGCAAAGAGCCTTCCCGATTTTCTCGGTAACCCGCGCTTCACCGACGAGTCGCTCTATGACAAGAAGATGGCCGGCGTGGTCATGGGGCTCGCCTGGACCAGCATGGGCGGAGCCACGCTCTATATAGAGGCGACAGCGGTTCCTTCGAAGAACAAGGGGTTCAAGCAGACGGGGCAGCTCGGCGACGTGATGAAGGAGTCGTCGGAGATCGCCTATACCTACGTGAGCTCGCGAATAAAGGACTACGGCATAGCCGGGAATTTCTTCAACGAGAACATGATCCACCTGCACGTGCCCGCTGGCGCCACGCCCAAGGACGGCCCCTCGGCGGGCATCACCATGGCCACGGCCCTCTATTGGCTCGCGAAGAACAGGCCCATCAAGCTCCATATCGCCATGACCGGGGAGCTTACCATCACCGGGAAGGTGCTTCCGATAGGCGGGGTGAAGGAGAAGACCATAGCGGCCAAGCGCGCGGGCGTGAAAACGATCATCTTCCCCTTCGAAAACAAGAAGGACTATGATGAGCTGCCGAAGTACATCGTGAAGGGGCTGAAGGTCCACTTCGTTAATTATTTCGATGACGTGCTGAAGATCGTGTTCTGAGGCACTTAGCAGTAGTGAAACGCCAGCCAGATCGTCATGGTGTCAGGGTCCGTCCAGGTGACCCTGTGTTTTGTGCGAGAAGGAATGTTCAGATAGTCGCCCTTCTTTAGAGTAAATTCCTCGCCGCTTTCGAAAAGAATCATCCCCGAGCCTTCGAGAACAATGACCCACTCGTGTTCTTCCTGGTCGTACCAGCCCTGTTCCGGCGAGACGTGGCCCTTTGAAATAATTCGTTCGACCCTGATGTTCTTATGGCGAAGGATTTCATCGAAGAATTCATGCTTCATGTCGGCGGGTAATGAAGAGAATATGTTCGTCATGGTTTTTTATCCGGTATCAGACATAGTTTTATGGCTCGGGCTCCAAGTCTATACGTCTGTCTTGTACCCGGCAACAATTTAATATATATTACAAAATGAGGAATTTGTGGCATTTATTCACATACCCCCACGTCCCCCGGAGGGGGCGCGTGATAACAAGCCGCGACCTGTTAAACTTCAAAGCCGCCGCGCAGGAGGCGCGGCGTCGCGAGGTCGGCGCATGCTGTCTGTATGTTGTCACCGCCGATGATTAATAATTGACATCTTATTCAGTTTAAAGTAAATGAAATAATGGAAATAGTATATTCCGTAAAAGCGGCAAAACAACTGAAAAGCATAGTGCGGGGAGATAAAAAGAGCGCTCAAATGATCATTCAGGGAATTGAGAGTTATTCGAAAAATCCTTCGAAACGCCATGATGTCAAGCTCCTGAAAGGACGATTCGGGCTGTTCAAACGTCTTCGGATCGGGAGCTATCGCGTGCTATTTGACGATAAAAACAGGATAATGAGCATATACGAAATCAAACAGCGCCAGGGGGCCTATAATGATTAAAACGCAATATATTAAAAAGGACGATAAAACAATAGCGGTCATACTCGATTACAAAGAATACAAACGTCTTAAGGAGATCGAGGAAGATAAAAAAGATTATTATTCCGCTCTGAAAATCAGAAATGAGAATAAAAAGTGGATTAAGCATGAGGACCTTAAAAAGGAGCTGGGGCTGAAATAGTACAACTCGGGGAGGATGTCTGAGCCGAGTCCTGCGTAGCCGGCGAGGCGAGTTCTCCCCTAAGCCTCCGCGCCGTCCCAGCAATAGGTGCAGACTTTTTCCTTCGGAAGCCCGATGGCGGCGATCAGATCGTCAAGCTTCTGATACTGGAGCGTCGTCAGCCCCAGGCGCACGCGTATCTTTTCGACCATGGCGCAGTACCGGTCTCCGCAGCCTGAGGCGTATTCCGCAAGGTGGGACTCCTCGTCGCCTTCCAGTTGATTGATTGCAATCCGGCCTGCAAGGTCTAGCGCGGACCGTGAGCGGGAAAAATTCAGGAACTTGCAGCCGTACACAAGAGGCGGGCAGGCAGGGCGCATGTGCACTTCCCTGGCCCCGTAATCGTAGAGCCTCTGTATCGTATCCTTGAGCTGAGTTCCGCGGACGATTGAATCATCGCTGAAAAGGATCCGCTTCCCCTGAATCAGCTCCCGGACCGGGATCAGTTTCATGCGGGCGACCAGGTCCCTGATAGACTGGTCCTGGGGCATGAAGCTCCTGGGCCAGGTGGGGGTATATTTTACAAAGGGACGCTGGTACGGTTTTTTCGATTCGTTGGCATAGCCGATGGCATGAGCAACGCCGGAATCGGGAATGCCGGCCACAACGTCTATTTCGGTTGAATCATTTTTCGCCAGTGCGGCCCCGCACCTGTTTCGCACCGTCTCTACGTTGATATTTTCATAGCAGGATGGAGGATAGCCATAATACACCCAGAGGAAGGCGCAGATCTGCATGCGGTCTCCGGGTTTTTTCAGCGTCTCCACGCCATCTTCGGTCATATGGACGATCTCTCCCGGTCCAAGATATTTTTCGATTTCATAGTCGAGATTGGGGAAGGAACAGGTTTCGAATGCAGCGGCCAGCGATCCCGGCTTTTTCCCTATCACCACGGGAGTGCGCCCCAGGCGGTCGCGCGCGGCGTAAATTCCGTTTTTCGTTAAGAGGAGTATGGAACAGGAGCCTTCGATAGACTCCTGCGCCCTGCTGATCCCATCGACAAAGTTGGCTTCCTGGCTTATGAGCGTGGCCACCAGCTCAGTGGGATTGATCTCCCCTCCGCTCATTTCAGAAAAATGAATATTCCTTTTCCCGAAAGCTGTTTTTACCAGTTCCTCGAGATTCTTCACCACGCCAACGGTAATTATCGAAAATGCGCCCAGATGCGAATTGATGATCAGTGGCTGGTCCTCGAAATCGCTGATGACCCCGATTCCCTTTCGGCCCTTGAACTTCGGCAGATCGTCGTCGAACTTTGAGCGGAATTGCGTGTTGGAAATGTCATGGATGCTGCGTTTAAAACCCTGCTCGCCTAACACCGCCATGCCTCCCCGTTTGGTGCCAAGGTGGGAATGGTAGTCCGTTCCGAAATAAAGGTCGTTAACGCAGTCATCTTTGGAAACTACACCGAAAAAACCGCCCATGATAGATACTCCAATGCTGATGTATAATTCTGGAAAAACACCTTTTCAGTTATTGCCCGCGTGACCGTAGGCTGGTACTGATCCTTATCAATTCAGATGGGGCCCCTTAAATACTGCAAGCGTCAGAAAGGGACTGTATAATTCAAGCGCCGGGTGGAATTTAAGCATATTTAATTGAATGTGCATAAAAATCCAACTCGCGTTACATTAAAAATGCGATTGGTCTTATAGCAAGTATTTAAAGATATTAATTATAAAAATATTAATGAACGGGGCGTGTAGTTACTCTGACACCTGAGGAACGAGGAATGCCGATAACTATCAAGCAGAGTGTTTTACTCTGACCCCCGGGGATTGCCGATAACTATCGATACCAGTTTATATACAGGTAGGATATCCTGGATAATCTGAATAATGCGTAAATACGTTAGGATTCTGCGCCTGAAATCCGGTTAATAAAAACCGGGCAAACTAGTATAAATGTCAGAAATATTATTATGGCGCTATCATGGGTCATTAATTTGATATCAGAAAAAAGCCCGCAAAAAACCGTCTCGACGGATTTTTTCTATTGACACTATTGTCAATTTTAATTTAATTAGAATTAATCTTAACATTAACAAATGTTTGATCTGTGTCCTATTTCTCGTGCAGAAAGGAGATATCAATGCAAAAACGAGTGCTGCTATTATGTCTTTTTGTCATACTCAGTTTATTTGCGCTGACCCCCGCCCTCAAAGCGGGTGGAATGATTGAGGAATCCGTTAAAAGTGAAGTTGAGGATGAGCTTAAAAAAGCCGGTATTCTGGGGTGCATCGTAGACATAAATGTCCGCATCGATGTCCCGACTTCGGAAAATCCCTATCTCGAGTTGTCAAAATACTCGGAAGACGAAGTTGCCGCGTCATTATGGGCCCTGGTGCTACGGCCAAAGAGGACGCTTACCGAAGGTCCCCAGCCGACGATCCTCATGACAACGGCGTACAGTCGAATGTTTTTAAGCATACTGGTCATACCGCTCGTTTCCTATGGGTACAACGTGGTCGTTGTTGACATGCGCGGCACCGGGACTTCCGAGGGCCACTGGAATACGATGGGCCTGATCGAGTCCTACGATGTAAAGTATATCATCGACCGGTGGATCCCTTCACAGTCATGGTCTGACGGTACCGTGGGAATGGTCGGTCCGTCCTACATGGGCATCCTCCAGATGCTGGTGGCCGGCATTGTCGATTGCGATTCAAAGGGAGAGCCCATCCACTTCAAGGCCAGCGTTGCACAGGTCCCCTACAGCGATGTCTATGCCGACATCGTTATGCACGGCGGGAACTTTGACCTTGAATTCATCACCTTCTGGATCCTTCTTACCGAAGGGATCAACGCAATGCCGGGACTCACGCTGCTCGGCGAAAACGCGCAGTTGCCCTATCCTGTAATGACTACAACCATGGAAGATTACGAGGAGGCGGTTGCCGAGTTTCAGGCATCGATTGACAGCTTCCTGGAGCCTTTCTATGATCTGGTGTTCATGGCCAGCAATGACATGCGCAACGAGACTCTGCTCCAGAAATCCCCGATAATTTACTGGCCCGACAAACCGGCAGGCGGATGGGACGTCGGTGTACGAAATGAGGGCGAGAGAGTGTACCCTTCAAAGCTCCCGACGATCATTACCGGAGGGTGGTTCGATATCTTTACCCGCGGTTGCCTGAACCAGTACACGTACGGGCTGAAGAACCATGCAATCGGCGACAAGGCACTTATCGTGGGCGACTGGTACCACATTGATGCTTCTATGGCGCTGGGGCTGAACAGCTTTATGACGGGCGCTTTTTATGCCCGCTGGTTTGACTGGAAAATGCGCGGCAATGACGATTGCTACTTTACCGAGTACCCGGTCATGATCAAGGTCATGGGTGCTGACCGCTGGCGCGGTGAGAAGGCCTGGCCGTTGCCCGCGAGCAGGGTTGAGAAGAAGAGCCTGCATCTTTCTAAAAAGGAAGCTGATCCCATTCCTGGGGATGTATTCACCAATAAAGACACTAACCAGATTCTTTCCCTTGAGTGGAACAGGAGCAATTGCGACCTCACCTCGGAAAATCCGGTCATGAAGCACACGGCGATGCTGGGTGACTTCCATGGCGAAAATTCGCGTTCTTTCACGCGGTGGCTGATGGGCATCCCGGCGCTGGTGAGTCAGATTTCGAAATTTTTCCTGAGCTCAAATATCGACAGCACTATGGAGTTTGAAAACGATTCAGACGACGACTGGAGAATCCCCACCTTCACGACGGCACCTCTTGATAAGGACGTTGAAATTGTCGGTCCGGTGTCCCTCAGGTTTTGGGCGCGCACCGATTTCAGGGACCGGCTCTATACCGACGCAATGGTGGAGGATTTTATCATTCAGATGCTGGGCACCCTCTTCAATGTGGATGTTTCTGAAGGTGTTATTCAGCGCGCCGCGTATGACAAGGAAGTGCAATTCGTGATCGAGCTGGATGACGTGTTTGAAGACGGCAGGGCCCGCAATATTACCTCGGGCTGGCTCAGGTCGTCCCACCGCCAGCGTGACGACAACGAGTCGTGGTTTGCGACAGAGCACGCCGTGGACCCGAATTACGAACCCTTTGACCCGTTTTACATGGAGCCGGACGTGGATCCCGAGCTGATCAAGGAAGGTGAGCTGTATGAATATGTGGTCGAGCTGTGGCCGACCTGTAACGTCTTCAAGAAGGGGCACCGCATCCGCGTGACCATGACCGGCTCCGACTGGCCCCACCTGATGCCGGTATTCGTCCCCTCGTGGAACGAGATCGTCATCGACGAGAGCCATGAGGCGCGCCTCGATTTCACCACGACTAACACGAATAACGAAGGCGTCACCTGGAAGTGGATTACCGAATCGAGCCCCAACAACAATGCGTTTGACAAGTATCTCTTGGGCCACAAGGACACCCCTGTAGCGGCAGTTACGGACCCCGGTTCCGGATCGGATGATGATGACGACACCGGTAGCGGCACTGAAGCTTCCATCGATGATACGGATTCAGGTATCGGGGCGTTGCTTTTCCCGAATAGTGATGCCGGCGGCTGCGGCACTGCGGCTAACGCGTCAGCGTACCGGAATGGCGAGACGCCCATGCTGCCCGGCCTTCTCAGCACCCTGGCGATGATGCTGGTGCCTCTTGCAATGACGTTGGCGCATAGAAGATTGCGGCGAAGAAAAAAATAAACGCGAGATACACGATCGGGCCTTCCGACAGGGAAGGCCCGATTTTTTTTGACTGCAGGCGCATCTCAGTGTCACCGCGGTTTCATGCATTCATTGAACAGCCCCACCATGTCGTCTCTCGTCATCGTATCCGATTCGTTATAAAACGCCGATGACCGCTGCAGCGGCCATTCGTCCTGAGGCGCGTTCACGTTGTAGTAGACCGAAGGGAAGAATTTTACGTCAAGATCGCGCAGAAACGCGATCGTTTCACGCGCTTCGCCAGCGGTCTGGTCCGGGAGGCCGAGGATGAAATAGGCGCGCACGTTCATGCCCCGGCGCCGGGCGGCGCGGGCCATCATGGCGAACTGACCGGAGTCAAACGGCCTGCCGTGCGATTCTTGTAGAGCGGCGGACCGGGTCATGAGCGAGATGTTGAGCTCGCTGAACCCGGCGCGGCGCATCTGCACGATGATGTCGTCGTCGAGATGCTCAATAGAAATTCCGTTCATCGCCGCGAGGTCCAGGCGTCTTCCTGATTTTTTCTGGAAGGATATAAGCCCGTCGAGAAGGGCGGCGGCCCGCTCCCGGGAATGAAACAGGTTGTCATCCTCAAAATTGACCATGTCGGCGCCGAAGCGTTCCACGCATTCCGCGATCTCCGCGATCACGGAGTCGACGCTCCGCACGAGGTACCGGTCGCCCCATATCGTGCGCACGCTGCAGAACGAGCACCGGTTCGGGCAGCCGCGCGAAGCTATCATCGAAACCGCCATTCGTCGATATGCGGAGAAGTCGCCGGGGCGTAGGAGGTCCCGCGCGGGGAGGGGGATCGAGTCGATGTTCTCTCCTGTGTGCCGTCCGGTCATGGCTATGCTGGCGCCGTTCCGGTATGCGATGCCGGGAACGCCTGCGGGATCATCACCTTTCATGATGCAGTCGAGGAGCGCCACCGAACTCTCCTCACCCGCCCCGCAAACCACAAAATCCGCGCCCGCATCCCGGAGCATGTACTCAGGATAAAGGGCGGCATGGTGTCCGCCGGTAATGACCGGCGCTTCGGGCCTGATCCGCCTGGCCATGGCGATGAGTATACCGCTCTCGCCGTGATACGGCGTGAACTGGGAAGGAATGAAGAATGCATCGGCGTCGGCGTGCGCCATCCTGCGCCCGATCTCATCGAAGCTCAATCCATAATGGGCGTATCCCGGGAATGGAAACGCGAGGCGCCGGTCATGCGTTTCCATGTATTTTTTCAGATATGAAAATGTTTCAGGCAGGGGGATGATGCGTCTTTTCCGGGAATGACCATTGATGAACTCTATCTCATGTCCCGCGTCCCTGACCGAGGCCATGATATAGAGGAGGCCCAGCGGCTGGCGGCGTATCGATGTCGTGTAAAAATCCCTGATGGGCGGGTTGATAAAGCATGCCCGTATCTTCCGGCCGATTCGGTTCCTTCCTCGAGGGTGCGGCTCCGTATCCCGCAGGAAGTTTGCGTTGCATTGTTGTTGTTCCATGACCGATTGTCGCTGCTTATAATAAAGAGACATGCTCCATTATCATGTCAAGTACATTGGCGCGGAGCTCCGCAAGGCACTCGGCAAGTAAGGATTTTTTTGGATGTATCTGGAAATGGCATTGCCGGACAGTTGTTTTTTTAGTCTCTTTTTATTGGAATATCACGCAATTTTCCGATTAATCTCGATTACGCAAGACACGGAACCACATATGGCATATTATAACGGCCCGGTATGATTCGGGTGCTCGAATGATGCATGCGTATGCCCGGGCGCATGGTAGAATCGGCGGACCGCCATCACCCAGGGCGGTATGTTTTGAATTCCGCCCGGAAATGGTCTTGACGTATCATGCCAGTTATATTATAAATGATTAGCCGCTATTGTAATCCGTATTATCCCGGAGGCCTCGTTCATGTATAGAAAAAAGATAGCCGCGGCGGCGGGGATCGCCGTGCTGGCGATATTAATTATCGCCGGAATTGCGGGGCGCAAAGGCCGCGATGACGGGTATGTTATTGATAAAAGCTACAATATCAAGCTGAAGGACATTGAAGCGTTCTATCGCGACACGGATTTCAGTGATGACTCAATCAAGGACCGCTTTACCGGCAGCGTAATAAACAGGTATACCCTGAATTTTTTCATGTCGCTTGAGGAACGGTTCAAGGATGCCGCGAGCATCGAAGATCATATGCAAAAAGCGCGTGAGTACCTTTACTCCGTGATGTCCATGGATGAGGCCGACAGGCTTCTTGCCGTGTATGAAACATACCTGAACTACCAGAAAAGCCTCGCGGTTAAGTCGAAGGAATGGGGCACGCCGACCAGCCCGGAGGAGGCCATCGCGCTTCTTCACAGGCTTCAGGAGTACCGCCGCGATCTGTTCGGCAGGGAGAATGCCGATCTGCTCTTCGGTGTCAGCGTCAAGGCCGAGGAATATCCTATCAGGCGCGGCGCGATCATCGGCAACAGGGAGATGTACGGGGCCGAGAAGGAGAAAAAGCTGGAGGATTTGAACCGGGACATGTGGGGCGATGAAGCCGGCTCGGTGGAAGCCTATGCAAAGCCCTACACGCGTTACCGCGAGAAGCTCAGGATATACGGCAGGGACCTGTCCGAAATGAGCGCGGACGAGAAGCAGGCGAAGGTCAGGGAGTTCAGGGAGTCGCTGTTCACACCAGAAGAGGTGCAGCGGCTGGATGAAGTTGACCGGTCTGTCGCCGAGGCGAAACAGCGCGAGGACAATTATTACGCGCTCGAAAGCAGGATTATGAACGATCCGGATCTTGATGCCGATGAAAAGAATCGGAAGATCCGAGAGCTCCAGGACCGGGCCTTCGGGGAGGATGCCGATGCGTTTCGCCGGCGCCAGGTCGTTGAAAAAAGCCTTGATATGAGTCGGTTCACAAGCAGGTAACATTGTCCTGAAACGGGGCAGAATGTCCGGCAGAGGATTTTGCCAGGCAATGCGGTTCTGCCCGTGGCGATCTGATTTCAGCTAATACGTTGGTGGAATAACCGTGAGACAAAAAAATTACATGCATATTATTCCGCGATCAATTTTGACTTTCCTTCTGCTCTGCGTGCCCTACTGTCTGCACGCGGCGGAGGAGTCGAGTAAAACGGCAGTGGTAAAAACGCTGGAAGAGCGCACCTCACTCGAAGGCGCGTGGAAAATACAGCTTGGCGACGACATGAAATATGCCGCTCCCGAGTTTGACGACCGCTCATGGGAGGAGGTCAGCCTGCCGAGGAGTCTCATGTCGCTTGCTCACGAGAAGACCGGCGGCGTGAAGGGCGTTCTCTGGCTCAGGAAGACGGTGTATTTCGATTATAACCTGCCGAAAGAGGATATCGGCCTTATACTGGGGAGGATCGCGCAGGCGGACGAAACATATTTTAACGGGGAGAAGATCGGGGGCATGGGCGGCTTCCCCCCGGAAGATCACTCGATGTGGAACCATCCACGCCATTACCAGATCCATAAAACCCTGATTCGCTATGGCCGGCCCAATGTCATCGCGGTGCGGCTCTCCTATCATATCTATGGCGAGGTGCTGGGCACGCTTGCTCTCGCCAATATGGATGACTGGACAACTAACAGGGCGGTCATGAATATTATAATGATCATCCTCTGTTATGCGGCAATAGTAATGGGCGTGCCCCTTTTTCTGATATTCTTTTTCTTTTATAGCCGGCGCCGTGAATCGCAGGAGTACCTTTATTATTTTCTCCAGCTTTTATGCGGTCTCATCATCCTGTTCGACCAATGCACCTACTGGAATATATACGGAAGCATTTTGAATCGTTACCGTATTCTCGGATGGGCCTGGGTCGCGCTCAATGTCGTTCACCCGATTTTCCTGCACCGCATTTACGATCTGAAGAGAAAAAAGGTCGAGATCTTTCTCTGGTTCGCCCTTGGGGTTGTGACCTTTATCGATTTATTTTTCACGAATGAGCAGTGGCTCCACTTCCACGGGCTGTTGCTGATAGGGGCCACCACCCAGATTGGCTGGTATAACCTGTCATGCCATATATCGGCACTGATGAAAAAGCGTCCTTACGCTAAGCTCTTCAGCTTCTTCGGTATTGCCGTGATCCTTGGCGCCATCCATGACGGCTTTGTATATTTCATAAAATTCATGTTCCTCGATGCGGACATTCTTGGGCCGGGATTCGAATACATGGTATTCCATGTGACTGTTTTTCCGCTCTACCTAGGAACTACCCTGGTCCTGGTTGCCCGCTTTGTCCAGATGATGAGCGAGGTTGAGGACCTCAATACCAGCCTCGAGACCTTTATCATCGAGAACGCGTTGCTGAACGAACAGCTCAAGGGGTCGAGTGAATCAAAGAAAAAGGGGGTATACCCGGTTATTAATGGGAAGGGCGAGGAGAAGATACAGCGGGTGGTTGAATATATACATAAAAATTATACGTTCGACTTGTCACGCGAGGGCCTGGCCGCGACCGTGGATGTCCATCCTGACAACCTGGGAAAACTCTTTAAAATTTACACGAATAAAAAGATGGGCGACTATATCAATGAGCTTCGCGTCAAGGACGCGGCCAAGAGGCTCGCCCAGACTGATGAAAATATCATTGATATCGCCTTTTCTGTCGGCTTTGACAGCCTGCGCACCTTCAACCGGGTCTTTCCCAAATTCATGAAGGTAACGCCTGAAAAATACAGAAAAATAATCCGGAAGCTGTAGATTCGGGAACACCATATGTGAAACACCTGTCTTTTCCCGGATAATAATAACGATTCTGCACTATAGTCTCTGATCCCGCATATTGAATAGTCGCTTGAGTGCCATTATTGGGTATTTCAAATTCTGGCATTATCCGCTCACCGCGCGCTTTCCGATAGCTTTTGTCATTTTTTGATTTGCCTGCATCTGGCGAGACAATGCCGGCTCCCATATGATATATATTACATGCCATCTTGATGGTTTGTTAAAACCATCCGCGAACAGACAAGAAATATTTTTATATCACATTTCTGGAGGGACCCATGAAAAAGATTATCGCATTGGTTATCGGTCTTACGGTAATGGCTGGTTCTTTGCCGTTGTTTGCGCTGGGCAGTTCATCGCCCTGCAAAACAAAACATCCGGTTGTTCTCGTGCACGGGGCGTTTTTTAAAGACGAGAACATGCTGGGAATAAATTACTGGTGGAGCATCCCCAAGTGGCTGAAGGACAAGGGTGCGACGGTATACGTGACCAATCAGGACACTTTTAATGGCGTGCCGGAACGAGCCGCCGAGGTCGCCCAGGAGCTCGGTGAACTGTTCGCGCTGAATCCGACATGGAAGAAGGTCAATTTAATAGGTCATTCCCAGGGGCCGCTTGATTGCAGGTACCTGGCGTCAAACCTGAACATCCCCGGGAAGGGCGCGGCTAAAAACTATATCGCGTCGATAACCAGCATCAGCGGCACCCACCATGGCTCCGAAGTGGCTGATGCGCTCTGGTACGCGGCAAACGACTGGGTGATCGGGCCTGCCGCCGCTCCCTATATCGCCGCTGCGGTGAACGCGTTCGCTTCGGTTTTCTATTACAACGAAGAGGATCAGGACGGGATGAAGCTCCTGTACCAGCTGACGCATGATTTTGTCGAGAATGTCTTCAATCCGATGACGCCTGACGTTCCCGGGATCTATTGCCAGTCCTGGGCCGGTCTGGTGACGGGAACATCGATATATCATGCGGATGATGTTATAGTCGGGCCGCTCTGGGCGCTGATGAATGCAATGGATGCGGGTCCAAATGACTGTCTCGTTTCAGTGGCAAGTGCCAAGTGGGGCAAGTACAGGGGTGAGTTGATCAGCACCTCCGACGGCGTCAATCACTTCAATGAGATCAACCATTTCTTCGGGCTTACCCCCGGGTGGTCAGCTAAGACATTTTATGTCAATCTTGTGACAGAGTTGAAGAATCTGGGATATTAAAACCGGAGCGCCATCCCGCGTTCAGGAATTGACGGGGCGCCGACAACAAGGGAAACCAATCCGGTTTCCCTTGTTGTCGGGTTCCCCCTGTATGTGACCCGTGATCCAATACCCTATGTGATGGCTCTCGCCAGCCTTCGAAAGGCTAAAGTCGTTTTTTAGTGTTCAGCAGGAAAAGTATTCGTTCATTCCGAGCATGGAAAATATCTTCTCAACACTGGGAGACAGCAGAAAAACATAGTGTATCCTCTTTTTTTTCAACTGCTCCTTCGAGTAAATTAAAAAGCCTATGAATGACGAATTGATATCAAGGGTTTCCGTCATATCAAAAACGATCTCTTTATGTTTTTTTATCCGCATGAGCAATTGCAGATATTCAGGAACTTCAAAGAGATTGATTATTTCCGGGAATCTCCATATATAACGCCTCTTCATCAGCCCTCCTAGCATATCGTCTTTCCCGATTCAGTTAATTTATGAACATAAAATCATGCACAAATGACATATATTATATTATAACAGAAAGTAGATTCTCATGTCTGGCATGAATCAGATATATCAAAAAAGAAACACTAGCCTGTAATATGCTGTTTCGAATCATGATTCAATGGAATCAGACGTGTATAAAATAATCATGGGATAAAAAAAGGTATATCAGACTTATGCCAGACATTAAACAAGAGATATGTTTTATTATATTCATGCATACCGTCCAGACGGTAATAGATTGTCAGGCGATATTGGCTGATTATATTATCTGAAGGATTGTTGCATATCATTTACGAAGCAAGATGGCGGGAATTAGGCGGGTATGTATGAGCAGTTGTGGCATATGTGCCCGCCACTCTTTTTTTATCATCCCTCAAAAATCAGCTGTTATGGTACCCTTCGGATATTAGTTTTACTCTGACCCTCTGTCAAAATGTATTGCCAATCATGTATAATGGGTATACGTTATCAGTGTTTAATTGTATACCATATTGGCGATTAATCCATGAAGGGAATAGCGATTCTCGCGATGCTGAATAATAATTCTGGCTCATGTTCTGCTTTTCGTCACGATATTCAGCACCAGCTTAACAAGAAGGGCTACAATTATGATTATGGAGACAAGCACGAGCAGCCATTTTATGAGGGAAACGATTCCGGTTGCCATGACCAGGGTTTTATTCAGATCGAAACGTGTGCTGATGAGCTGGATCTCCATAAAGTTTTCAGCGAGATCGGCGAACGCTGCGATAAAAGGAAGAAATACATATTTGGGTACGGAAGAGAATTGTTTATAATCGGATAATTTTGTTTTTACGTAGATCATGCTAAAAAAAAGGAATGCGCTGTACCAGAGCGGGTGCAGGAAGTCCAGGTAAAAATGCTTGAAAAGAGTCTCGATCCCCGCCTCTCCCCATGAGTTTAATATCGCCGCCATGCTTTCTCCTGAGAAGGTCAACTGGAACCTCATGAAGGCATCAGTACCAATTGGATGAAGAATATTGATTATTGCAGCCTGTGATGTAAAATATATGACACCTGTTATGATCATGGCATAGAATAGCTTCCGCGACGTAATTTCGATTTTTTTCATGTAGGTTCTTCCTTCTTGTGGATTTTACTCAATATTGATTGTTTTCAGCGGATTGTCAACTCAATAGAAATTTTAATGTACATGAGGAGGTAAGAATTGGTTTTCTGTGAAAATGAATGGGGTCAGAGTAACTTTAGTACCGATAACTATCGGGAAATGGTTACTCTGACCCCTTTTTCAACCGATAACTATCTATCCTAGTTGATACCACGCCCTGTTAGGGGAAAGTCAAATACAAAGATTATGCCCTATGATCTGAACAAATATAATTTAATTGTATAAAATTTATATACTGGCAGAGATGAATCAGATGCCGGGTATAAAAGCCTGAATATTATATTATTGACATAAAATTTTATTTAGGTATACATTATACATTATGGTGGATAATGATTTTTGTCGCCTCCAAAATCATACCTATATCTATTTAATCATTCTTGAACAAGGGTTGTAACGCCTGTGAGTTTATCAATACCTTTAATAAGCGTGATAATGCTCACGACTGCGATCTGTTCCTTGATTTTATCCTACTATGCTTTTAAACGCCGGAATCTTTCCTCAGTGAGTGTCCCCTTTGGATTTCTCATGATTGGAATATTCATATGGGCCTTTGGGGCTTCTCTCGAAGCGGTGGTGGGGGATTTTACTTATAAAATATTTTATGCCAAGTTGCAGTACCTGGGGATAGCGAGTGTCCCTCTTCTCTGGTTTATAGTGGTCATTGAATACGGCCATGCTGCAAAATGGATTACCCGCCCCCGGATTGCAATGCTATCGGTCCTGCCCGCTGTCACCATCGTAGCAGCTATTACAAACGATTGGCACAATCTCCTCTGGACTGACATAGTTCCGGGCCCAGCTGTTTCTTCCATGATCAGCAATGGACCGATACCCGTGTATCGGCATGGAATCATCTTCTGGATCTACTTTGCCTATAGTTATCTTCTGCTGGCCATTGCGACATATATGATGATACGGACAGCATTGCGTTCGCGTGATTTCTATCGATCACAGTCGGCCGCGATGCTTGCCGGGGTTGCCATGCCATGGGTCGGCAATATGCTCTATATACTCGGCCTCACGCCGATCCCGGGCCTTGATCTGACGCCTGTCGCATTCCTGTTCTCCGGAATGGCCGTTGCATGGGCCATGTTAAGATACCGCCTTCTGGATATCGTACCGGTGGCGTGCGACATGCTGGTCAAGAACATGGCGGACCCGGTCATTGTATTGGATTCACGCGGAAGGATTGTAGAGTTGAATCCCGCGGCGTCCTCCCTCCTGGGAACCATTGAATCTGATATCGTGGGTGAAGATTTCGGCAGGGTCATGTCTTTCAGACCATGGCTGCAGCTCAAGCTGCCCGCAGATCCGGAAGAGAAATCGCATGCAGAGGTCAGAACCGCCATGGACGCGCATGGCACCTATGACATGTGCGTTACGCCTCTTATGAATAGCCGCAATCTGTTGATAGGGCGTCTTGTGGTCCTTCATGATATCACCAGCCAGAAAAAAACAGAGGATGAAATACGCGCCCTTAACCAGACGCTTGAGGACAGGGTCAAGCAACGGACGGACATGCTCGAACGGGAGATCGCCGAGCACCGGCAGGCGCGGGAAGCGCTCCTTAAAAGCGAGGAAAAATACCGGGTACTGGTTGAAGATATAAATGAAGTCATTTTCACGATGGATCTTCGCGGCAATTTCACCTATGTCAATCCCGTGATCGATCAGGTCGTCGGGTATGCACCCGAAGAGGTTATTGGAAGGCATTTCACTGATTTTGTCCCCGGGGATGACGCTGCGTTACTGGAGTCAGTGTTTAGAAAGATCATATCCGGTGAAAATGTCTTATATGATCTAAGCCTGGATCACCAGAGGGGGGGCGTGATCGATCTGCGGATATCCTGCCGTCCCATGAAAGGAAACGGCGTGATAATGGGTATTATCGGAACCATGATGGATATAACCGCGCGGCGCAAGTCGGAGGAAGAACGGCGGCGGCTTGAAGCACAGCTTCAGCACACGCAGAAGCTTGAAAGCCTGGGGGTGCTTGCGGGCGGGATCGCCCATGATTTCAACAACATCCTTACCGGCATCCTCGGCAATGCCGATCTTGCCCTGATGAAGCTCGCTACCGATTCGCCGGTCTGGATGAACATCAAGGATATCTTGCAGGGAGCATACACCGCCGCGGAGCTATGCCGTCAGATGCTCGCCTATTCAGGGAAGGGCAGGTTCGAGCTGAGCTCGATCGATCTGCGGGAATCAGTGCGTGAGATTGCTCATCTCATGGAGGTGTCCATATCGAAAAAGGTCGCCATACGTTTTGAATTTCCCGATGATCTGCCCGCTATTTATGGAGATGCCGCCCAACTGCGCCAGGTAATAATGAACCTCATCATGAATGCCTCGGAAGCTATCGGTGATGAGATGGGCGCAATTATGATATCGGCGGGAACCGCCTATTGCACCCGAGACACACTGGCCGCCACCTACCTGGATGACAACCTCCCCGAGGGAGATTACGTTTTTTTAGAGGTGCGGGATACGGGCGGCGGCATGGATGAAGAAACAAGGGTGAGGATTTTTGAGCCTTTTTTCACCACAAAATTCACCGGGCGGGGTCTCGGACTTGCCGCGGTACTCGGTATTGTCCGTGGCCACCGGGGAGCGATACGGATCACCAGTGAAAAGGGGGTGGGATCGTCGTTCAGGGTGTTCTTTCCCGTGTCCGGCATGGATCACGCTTCCTCGGCCGTCAGATCGGACGGACCGGGCGAGTGGCGGGGGAGCGGCACTCTGCTGCTGGTGGATGACGAGGACGCGGTTCTGTCCGTAGGAAAACGCATGCTCGAGGAGATGGGCTTTTCAGTGCTGACTGCGTCAAACGGGCGCGAGGCGGTTGAAGTGTTTGCCGAAAAGAAAGGATCGATTTCATGCGTAATCCTGGATCTGACGATGCCGCAGATGAATGGGGTGGAAACATTTCTGGAGCTGAAGCGCATTCTGCCGGATGCGCGGGTGGTTATATCGAGCGGCTACAGCGAACATGAAATTTCTGAGCGCTTTACGGGGCACCATATCTCCGGCTTTGTACAGAAGCCGTATCGTCTGAAAGAGCTCGCAGCGATACTCAGGGAACTGGGGTGAGATGGGGTTGAAGAGGAGAGCCTGGCGGCGAATATCTGAAGTGCTCGCCGTCCCCTGTTGACCGGGTCCCGGCT
The DNA here is from genome assembly GCA_016928865.1 of Spirochaetota bacterium. GTDB lineage: Bacteria > Spirochaetota > UBA4802 > UBA4802 > UBA5550 > RBG-16-49-21. Next base: position 35,237 of record JAFGJX010000106.1, on the reverse strand, counting down.
ATCCGTCTGACCGGGATACTGACGGCGGTTCTTTCCTGGCAATCTCCCCCCACCCGCGTGCGATGATCGAGGCTGCCATCGCCGACCGCCATAGCTCTGACTTGCCAGCGTGCTTGAGCCTGAGCAAGGCTGAAAGTGTCATGATCTCCATGAGCCTCAGCCTGTATTTCGTGCCGTCGATTATGAAATGATGTTCCGTGTCGTAGCGTCTTTTCATTGGGATGATGAACGACGTGCCAAGATCCCAGTCCAACTCCAGCACCTCCACGATGTTGCTTGTCGGTCTTTTGTTGAGTTTTACCGAACCGCGGGAAAAAATGAGCTTCCGGTCGCGAAGACCAAGTTTTAACACCGCGCGATAAATAAAATCTATCAGGCCGAGAGGTACGCCCTGGGTGAAGTAGCAGCCGCCCTTGACCCGTATGAGGCGCTTCAGTTTTTTAACAACGCGTTTGCGCTCCATCCGGGGAACGAGGATGTATCGCTCGGTATCATCAATCCAGTTGATGGGCACGGTTTTGGAGGATGCTCTTTTCATTCTTTTTAGAAGGTGCCTTGAATTGAGATGGAATTCATAATCGGTTCTCAGGCTTGCATAGCATGGGCGTGCATGCAATAAAAAAATTTCTTCCCAAAAATTCTCCCGCTGCCTCTAATGGCGCATTAAACGGTACTGCATTGTTATGGACACGTCCTATCTCCAATTTTTGCTGACAGCTATGCTCATTTCCCTTTCCGGGGTAATGGCGCCGGGTCCCCTCCTGGCCATGACCGTGGGAAAAGGGAGCGAGTCTCCCCATGCGGGAGCTCTTATAGCGGTGGGACACGCCATTGTGGAGTTTCCGCTCATGACCGCGATTTTTTTCGGATTCGGCTACCTGTTCAGCCTTCCTCATGTCAGGGAATCCATCGGCCTGGCTGGCGGATTGCTCCTCTTCTTCATGGCTGCAGGAATGTTCAGAAGTATAAAAGGAAGCATCGATGTCGGTTCGCGGGGACAGCATTCCCCCCTCTATGCGGGGATGTTTCTTACGGCAGCCAATCCCTATTTTCTTATCTGGTGGGCTACAGTCGGAGCGAGTATGGTTATGCAGGCGGCCGGCTTTGGTACGGCGGGGCTGGTCATTTTCATGATTATGCATTGGTTCTGCGACCTTGGCTGGAGCTGGTTCATGTCCACTCTTTCATTCAAGGGCGGTCGGTTTTTCGGGAAAAAATTTCAGAAATGGGTATTTGCGGTCAGCGGCGTGCTTCTCATGGTATTCGCCGGCAAATTTATTTATGAAGCGGTGGTGAGATTGATATAGCCTCGCGGTCTGATAATTATTCTGCAACGTCTATGTGCTGCCTATTGTAGCTGGATTCGATGAAAAATTCACTTCCAGTTTTTGAATTAAATTTATAAAAATGTATTTTTTTCAGGTTGTTTCCGCATATATTGACATTTAACCGGGCAGTATTAAAGAACTTGCCTGTTTTTTGCCAAACTTCTATTTTTTCTTGCATAATTTTCGCGTTTTTCTGATTATATCTTCTTAAAAAGCCATGTCAATAATCGATCTCGTAATAATATTCGCAAGCGGACTTTCCGTAGTTATGGCGATGGGGCTCATAGTGAGACCGCTCTATTTCCGCAATGTGGTCCTTGCCATAATACTGGCGCTGATGGGTTTCGTGACCTTTTCTCTCTACCTGCTCTATTCTCAACGGGTGTACGATTATCCCATTCTCTTTTTTTTCCAGGTGCCGGTGTATCTGTGTCTCGGGCCGCTCCTTTATTTTTACGTGGAAAGCCTTACCGGAGACAAGGACCACCTTAGAAGGAGCGATATACTTCATTTTATTCCGTTATTAGTGCTCACGCTGTATCTGATTTCCTATTTTCTCTATAATGCCAATGTTCAGCGGGAAATAGTCTATGAGTTGCTCAACCAGAACATGCATATCATGCTGCGCGTGATTTTCACTGCCAGCGTGTTTTCTCCGGTAATCTATATCGCAGCGCCGATGGTTCGAATCCTCCTTCAGCTGAAAAAGGGTAACCCGTCCGAGACGAAAATAGTGTTGCTGCTGTCCTCTCTCATCCTGTGGGTCATAACCGGTATAATCGGAATAGTCGGCACCATCGCCCTTTCACTGACCGCCCTCAAGATGATAAGCCTTCTGGTAGGTTTGGTGATTCTCTGTTTTTATCTTCTGAGCCAGAGATATCCTTATCTAATGCAGTACGGCACCGTTCACGTCAGCAACGAATCATATTCGAAATCACATCTGAACGGCATGAACCTGGATAATCTGGCAAACCAGCTTGCCGGGATGATGGAAAAGGAAAAACTATATTGCGATGAAGATATAACACTGCCGCGGCTCAGCCAGGCACTGGGGATTACTCCGCATCAGTTGTCGCAGTTTCTAAACCAACACTACAGTAAAAATTTTAATAGCTTCATCAATGGATACCGGATTGATGATGCGAAAAAGCTGCTGGTTGAGGAGCCGGACCGGAATACTCTTTCTATCGCCCTTGCTGTGGGGTTTAATTCTTATTCGGCATTCCATTCTGCATTCAGAAGGTCGACAGGAATTTCACCGGCTGAATATCGAAAAAGGAAAAGTGTTAACACTAAATAGTGTAATAAATAAATAAAACGATGATTTTGTATTATTTTTTACTGCAGATGGACTAATTATTCCTTCATCAACATCTCCAATAGGTTTTTATCAACTTACAGATTTATAAATCTGAAACAATAATTTGTTCCATATTTATAACCTTGCGAGACTAACGATTCAATATCTGGTAATTTTCTTAATTAATTAAGCCTTTTAAGCTGTGTATTTTAGGCAAATCCTCCTAAAATATGTTTAATCACTATTTCAGCTTGTGTGTCAGGCTTTGACCTGGCATATTTTAAGGTAATACTTCTAGTCGGGCTGACGCAATGTCAGCCCTCTTTTTTTGTGCGGTGGAGGGAATTACTCTGACCCCATAATCATTTTTCACCAGTACCCTCAGGGTATTGTGAAAGATAGTTATCGGTAGTATGTTATTATATGATGACAGATTGATCGTGTCAGAGCAGGGAATTCCGATAGTTATCGGTTAGAATTTTTTAATGTACCTGCCCCGAACTTCAGCTAATCCCTTTTATTAAGCTCTGATCTTCGACATCCGATGGTTATCGGCAACTTCTGGGGAGCAGAACAGCCCGGCTGAGCGATAGTTATCGGTAAATATTCGAATCATTTTACTCTGACCCCTCTCTATTAATGGATTTTTTTATTCTTGACAATATCATCCGGTCTAATATCTAGGTTCCCTGTGCACCACGCAGAAGCCCAGGTGGTGGAATTTGGTAGACACGCATGGTTGAGGGCCATGTGGGAGTAATCCTGTGCGGGTTCAAGTCCCGCCCTGGGCAAAACTGAAGAGCCCCATCGCAGGGGCTCTTTTGGATTTTTTCTATTTTAGACAATCGTGCATACGGGAATCTGCCCGCGTGGATCATAACTATTATAAAGAAGGGGAAAAGCCGTGGCATTAGAGCAGACGCTTGTGCTGGTCAAACCTGATGGGCTGGTCAAATCTTTGACCGGCAATATCCTGTCTCGCCTTTCTGAAACAAAGCTCGTAATAATCGCATCCAAGGTCGTGCGGGTATCGGAGCACCTGGCAAAGCAGCACTATAAACATTTGAGCGACAAGCCGTTTTTCGACGAGCTGGTGAAGTACATTATGGGCGACGTGCATAAAACCCACCGGGTTCTGGCGCTGGTCTACCAGGGAGAGGACGCCATCGCAAAGGTGCGCGATATCGTCGGTGACACTAACCCGGAGAAGGCGAATCCCGTATCCATTCGCGGTGCTTACGGCAGGATAACAACGACCGGGGTTTTTGAGAACGTGGTGCACGCGTCTTCAAGCACCGAGGACGCGGAACAGGAGATCAAACTCTGGTTCAAACCCGAGGAAGTGGTCGGCGATATTTACCCGACCAGGACCGTGGTGAGAGAAAAGGTCAGCGAGAAGGATTGGGCATAGCCCGACACGATAACACAGGAAGGATGTACGTATGCGGATAATTCTTCTGGGAGCCCCCGGAGCAGGGAAGGGGACGGTAGCGGAGATCCTGATGGAGCAGTATGGGATCAGCCAGATTTCAACCGGCGATATGCTTCGCAGCGCGGTGAAATCCGGCTCGGAGCTGGGAAATGCCGCCCGTGAGTATATGAACCGGGGGGAGCTTGTGCCTGACAGCCTTATCATGGATATTATGGAGAAGCGTCTCCAGGCTGATGATTGCGGGAAAGGGTTCATCCTGGATGGATTTCCCCGGACCATCGGCCAGGCGGAATCACTCGCTGCCATGTTGAAAAAACTCGGCATGAAAATTGATGCGATCGTGAACCTGGAAGTGCCCGAGGACGTGATCGTACGGAGGCTCGGCTCGCGGAGGACCTGTTCCAACGCCGACTGCCAGGCAATCTACAACATACACACGAAGCCATCGAAGAGGGAGGGGATATGCGACAAATGCGGCAGCCCCACCATCCAGCGGGAAGATGAAACAGAGGAAGCCATCAAAAAGCGTCTCGCCACCTATGCGGAAAAGACCGCTCCGCTTATCGATTATTACAGGAACGATCCCGCTTTCATTTCTGCGCCGTCGCTCAAGCCTGAGCCGGCCGTCGAAGCTGTCGCGGCCCTCACGGGCCGATGATCCCGCTTCCGAAATGATCATGGAAAAAAACACTTTACAAATAATGGTATCTCTCACTAGAAGTTAATAGGAACGCCGGCGGATGCCATGCCCATGTATGCCGGTTGGACCGTGTAATGGAGAGATGCCCGAGCTGGCCGAAGGGGACGGTCTCGAAAATCGTTGTGGGCTTTGCTCACCGAGGGTTCGAATCCCTCTCTCTCCGCATTGTATCTGCGTATCTGGAGAGGTGTCCGAGAGGCCGAAGGAGCACGGTTGGAAACCGTGTGTAGCGTAAGCTACCGGGGGTTCGAATCCCCCCCTCTCCGATTCAGTACGGGCTGTCCGAAAATCCCTTGTTAAAAATCAGCGCCCGGCTGGTTTCAGGGAGGATTTCTGAACAGCCCTTTTCTGTTTATTTCTTGCGTTATTTCATTAAGGGGTCCAGTATACACCCATGTCATACCAGGTAACGGCGAGAAAATGGCGCCCTCAGACATTCGATGAGGTGGTCTTCCAGGACCATGTATCAAAGACATTGAAGAACAGCATCGAGAAGGGCCGTATTTCACACGCGTATCTTTTTTCGGGACCGCGCGGCGTGGGGAAGACCACGATGGCGCGCATCCTGGCGAAGTCAATCAACTGTGAAACGGGGCCGACGCCGACTCCCTGCGGGGAATGCAATAACTGCCGGGAGATACGGAACACCACCTCCTTTGACGTAATCGAGATCGATGGCGCCTCTAATAACAGCGTCGAGGACGTTCGCGAACTAAGGGAGAACGTGAACTTCGCCCCGATAAAATCGAGGTACAAGGTATACATCATCGATGAAGTGCACATGCTCAGCCCGTCCGCGTTCAACGCCCTGCTGAAAACGCTGGAAGAACCGCCCCCGCATATCGTTTTCATATTCGCCACCACTGAGATACACAAGATACCCGACACGATCCTGTCGCGCTGCCAGAAGTATTTTTTCAAGAAGATCCCGGTAGACACGATTGTCGGCCACCTGAATACCATTGTGCGGCACGAGGGGCTCAGGATATCAGAGAAGGCCCTCTATCCGATCGCGCGGGCCGCTGAAGGATCTATGCGCGATGCCCAGTCGCTCCTCGATCAGGTCATCTCCTTCTCGGATCAGGGCAGGGGCGGCGATTCCGAGATCGGCGAGGAGGACGCGCTTTCCATTCTCGGGATCGTCCCGCTGGAAAGCTATATAACGCTCCTGGGCGCCATTTCAGATGCGGACGCCTCGGCGCTCATGCAAGAGGTCCATCGCGTTACAACGCTGGGCGTGGATATCCCCCGCTATGTGAATGGCTTTGTTGACGTGCTCCGGACCATCAGGCTCTTGCGGAACGGTGTGGCGGTGCACGAGCTGCTCGGCCTGTCCCGCGATGAGACCGGCATGATCCGTGACATCACCGGGGGGTTCTACGACGAGGAGCTTTCCATGATGTTCAGGATCGCCGGGGAATTGCAGTCCGAGATCAGGTACTCCAGCAATGAACGCATCAACCTGGAGATGTCCCTCCTTGACATGGTCGCTGTGAAAAAGGCGCCGACGCTTGCATCCATTATCGACCGGCTAGATGACGCGGCGGGCGGTCCTGGGGCGCAATCCGGAAATGAGAGCGCCGGTTCCAGCAACAGGCCGGAGCCTGCCGCACGCCCCGTTGAAGGGAAGAAGGCAGGAGCGCCGGCCGGGGCCGCACGCGTGGATGCGTCCGCAGCGAAAGAGATTTACCGGCGCTGGGAGGACTTCCTCTCATCCATCAGGGAGAGCAAGCAGTACCTGCACTGTATCCTGCAGCCGTCAGCGGTGCGGCTGGTTGATGACATCCTGTATATCAGCTATCCGGGCGGCGCCGACCATACCTATTATTCACGGATCCTGGAATCGCGCAACCTTGACTTGATCAAACGGGAAATGTCCGCGCTCCTTGGCAGAAGCATACGGGTCATGGTCGCGCCGGAGGCAGCCGCCGCGGGGCCTTCAGGCGAGAAGAAAGGCGGGCAGAATGCCGCCAGAGCGGAGAAGATCAGCGAGAACGTTCCGGAAGATCCGGGAGCCATACCTCCCCCAGAAGAGGAGATGGTGAAAAACCCCGGCGCGTCGGAATTCAAGCCGGTGAACACGACGGTTGAGAAGATAAAGAACGCCTTTCATGGCCAGATAATCGAAAAAGGAGACGGATGATGCTGAAGGGACTGGGCGATATCGGAAACATGATGAAGCTCCAGAAGGAGTTCAAGAATATACAGAAAAAGATCACCAATTCGGTGCTGGTGGGAGTGAGCCCCAACGGCAAGGTGTCGGTGGAGATGGCCGGGGACTACAAGGTCAAAGAGATAACGATCGATCCCGGATATCTGAAGGACGCGGAGCCGAAGGAGCTTGAGAAGATGCTCCGCAGCGCGTTTAACAATGCAGTCGATGCGGTTAAATACTTTTCAAATCAAGAGATGGAAAAGCTGGCGGGCGGTCTCGGTCTTCCGGGGCTTGGCGGCATGTTCAAGTAGGTTGTCGAACGGCATGAAATCATCTGCGTATCTCGACGCGCTTATAAAGAAAATATCAAAGCTTCCCGGGATCGGGCCCAAGAGCGCCTCGCGCATCGCGTTTCATATTCTTGGCATGCACCGGGACGACGTCGAGGGGCTCGCCCGCGCGATGATCGAACTGAAAAGGAATACCTACACCTGCTCAGTGTGCGGCGGAATTTCCGACGGCGGGACGTGCTCAATCTGTCAGGATGCGTCGCGCGACCGGGGGCTCATCTGCGTGGTGGAGGACGCGAAAGATGTTCTCACCATAGAGGGGACCGGAGAGTTCCACGGCCTGTTTCATGTCATCAACGGCCTGATATCGCCGCTCGACGGTATCGGGCCAGACGAGCTGAACATCGGCACGCTCGTCGCGAAATGCGGGCAGGGATCTGTCCGCGAGGTAATCCTGGCCCTCAATCCTTCGGTGGAGGGCGACGCAACCTCGCTTTACATCGCGCGCCTGATCGGAAGCTCTGGGGTGACGGTGACACGGATAGCGCACGGGCTTCCCGTTGGGGCCGATCTGGAATTTGCCGATACTGCAACGATAATAAAATCGCTGGAGGGAAGGGTTAAAATCTAGCGGACTATTATTCTTTCAGCTTCTGCTCAATATATTTCGATATGATGACGTTTCTGTTGTCATCGGGGCTTAAAAACTGGCATCCATACCGCCATCTTGTCATCAGCTTCTGAGAAAATTTAACCTGGAGCTTGTCTTTCCTCATCTGGGGCCCTATCTTGTAGAGCACATTGATAACGCTGTCGTCGAGATTGTCGCGCTCGCTTTCAAATGCCATCCCGCCCACGGAGATATTGTTGAACCAGCATTCATTGGCGTTTGACCTGTCGTCATTTTCCACTATGAAATATGAGGGCTGATAAAAAGCCGCGCGAGGATATGTCCTGTTGTTTTTATGCTTTTTCCTGAAAATCATCATCTTTCCCCCCGCAGAATGATGTATAATTACCATGGTATAAATAATATACAGATACGACGATTTTTGTCAAATGAACTTTTATTAATAATTACTGTTAAACGAGGAAAGTTGCGTTTTTTTTCTATTTTTGCTTTCCCCGTTGCCCTTTTTTCCCTTCGATCTGGATCACGATGGGAACGCCTTTCAGGTCCAGCTCCTTCTGCAGGGATTTCTCAAAATACCTGACAATTTCTTTCCTGAAGTATGCGGGATTGTTGACAAAGAATTTGAATCGGGGCGGGACGGTGGCGGTCTGTGTCGCATAGTAGATCCTGATAGTGCTCTGGAGCTGCGGGATGCGGCGTGATGAAAGAATCCGGGAGAGAAGGCGGTTCAGGCGCGGTGTCTCGACCCTGCGCGACGCGCGCTCCTTGAGGTCAAAGGCGGTCTCGATGACCCGCTGTATCCGCTGCTTGTTCTTTGCCGATATGGAGATGATGGGAAAGTCCCCGGCCCGATAGAATTTGAATATCAGCCGGTCGGTGAAGTTTGCGAAGGTCTTGTCGTCCTTCTCGATCAGGTCCCACTTGTTGATGGCAATGAGTACCGGCTTGTGGACGGCCAGTATCTCGTCAGAGATCTTTTTGTCCGTTTCAGTAAGTCCGGTCTCCGCGTCAATGAGGTGGACGACGACGTGGCTTCTCGCTATCGCGTCGATGGTCCTGGTGAGGGAGTAGTAGTCGATGTCGTCCGTCACGCGGCTTTTTTTTCTCATGCCCGCCGTATCGATGACCGTTATCCGCTTGCCATGATACAGGTAGTCTTCATCGATCGAGTCGCGCGTCGTTCCGGGAATGTCAGACACAACCGCGCGCGTATAGCCTATGAGCGAGTTCAGGAGGGTTGATTTCCCGGAGTTGGGCCTGCCCACGATGGCTATTCTGAGGTCCGCCTCGGGGCGGGCGGTCTTTTTCGCCGGGAGCAGGTCGAGTATCTTGTCCATCAGCAGGCCGAGGTTGAAGTGGGTCTTTGCGGATATGGGCACGATGTCCTGAAAACCCATTTCGTAGAAGTTTGTCATGTTCTCCAGAAGCTCAGTGCCGTCCATCTTGTTCACGGCGATGATGACCGGGACCGATAGCTTGCGGAGCATTTCGGCAAGGTCAATGTCATAGCCGGAAGGAGCGGGATTCTCCATGAGAAGCAGTATGACGGAAGACCGCTTCAGGTAGTCGCGCGCATTGGCGAGTATCGGCTCGGAAAGGACGGAGGATTCAGGAAGGTCGAGCCCCGGCGTGTCCGCGAGCGTAAAAACGACCGATTTATAGTCGACGTTATATGATATGACGTCCCGGGTGAGGCCCGGGACTGCGTCGACGATCGCCTTCTTCTCCTTGATAATGGCGTTGAAGAGGGTGGATTTGCCGACATTGCGTCTTCCGACGATGGCGACGATTGGTAAATTACTCATGGGAGCCTGCCTCACACTGGATACGGCAGTATCATTTCCCGGCCTTACGAATTCAAGCACATTCCCGGTGCAATGAGACATAAAAATTCCTTGAAAAATAATCCGTAAATGTTATAATAGTGTTCTGACCGCCGCGGGAGGTCCTTTTAACACGGTGGATGCGTTTACTGTTGTGTGAGGTCTGATAAAATTTATTAAGCGAGGTGGGGAATGGCAGCAAAGACAACGAATCTCATCAAGTATCTCATCAAGGGCAAGGAGTCGAGAAAGAAGACGCTCCAGAAAGAGATGCGCACGGTTGATGCGCAGATTGCCAAGCTGAAAGGCGAAATGAAAAACGCGATGAAGCGAGAGGCAGCTGCGGCCAAGGCAAAGAAAGTCAAGAAGGTAAAGAAGGTCAAAAAAAAGAAATAATGACCGCTTGCTTCCGGCCTGTTTTTGATGTAATTTAAAGGAGGGAAGCCTCCTTTAAATTACATCATTAATTTATTAACTAACTTCACCTTTTATTCGATAATATAAATGGGCGGTATTATCCGCTATTTTAAAGGCCATTGCTATCAGGGGCGCAATTTTGATCCAGGTTAATCAAAGAAAAAACAGGGACTTTCAGGAATTTGAGACGCTTGAGGATGTCATCAATATACTGAAGTCGCAGTTTGCCAGCAGAAAGCTCTATATCAAATATGCAATTGATAAGACCGAGGTCAATATCAACGAATACCTTCCCGACGGCACAATGATGCTGGTCACCGATCCAAATTACAAAAATGAGGGGGGCGGTATCATAATATACGGCCTCTCGGACAAGTATATCGAGATTGACCTGGATGTGGTTGAGGAGCGGGGACCCGGCTATTATCACTGCAAGGTCAACAGCGCCCGGCGGGCCCTGCGGGGGCGGCGCGATCTGCGCTTCAAGGTCGCCCCGGATGACGTCGTAGCTACGAATTTCAGGATTTCGCGTCATACCATCGATGTCTCCAGCTTCAGTATCCCCACCAGCATTAAGGTCGTTCTGGAACAGTTCCAGTCTCAGAATTCCAAGATGAGCGATGTCGTGCGGGTGGACGTGTTCAAGCCTGATGACAGGGACCGGCTCCTGGTGCAGCTCAAAAAGACCGGTCAGACCCTCTGGATCGCCAATACATCCGAGCAGGAATCATACAAGGCGATGAACGATGATTTCGTCGACATGGGCGAGCTGTACGGCGATGATCTTGCGGCCGTGATGAAGCGCTACATAGAGCGCGGCTACAAGTCGATCCTGGCGGTGCCGATCATCTACATCACCGAGTCGTCTTCGACGGTCCCCTTCGCCTACATACAGCTCATATCAAAGGGCAGGAATTTTACCCTCGATGATGTGCTGCTGCTCAAGGACCATTCATTCAAGCTGATCGACCGGATCCGGGACGCCAATACCCACCTGATACCGCTGCATCAGCGGGTAATCGACATCAGCCGCGGCGGGGCCAAGCTCAAGATAACGGATAAAAATCTTCAGAAGTACATCATGCGCTCGAAGGGGTTCATATTCGACCTCGTCTTCAAGCTCCAAGCGCCCATCACCATCTTCGGGGAGGTGAAGGTGTCCGTCATTGACGAGGAGGGGAACCTGCTGGTCGGCGTCGATTTCGGCGGCAACTCGTCCCGCAAGGACGAGATGAAACGGTACTACTCCATCCTGAAGCCGATGGAGACCGACTACAAGGCGAAGCTGATAAAATCGATGAGGGACAGGAAAAAGGAGACGCAGCCTAACCCGCCGACGCAGTAGGGCCCGCTTTGTTTTTCCTATCCAGCGCTTCCTCCGCGTCCGACTTTCTCGCGTAATCCGGGACAACATTGTTGTAATCGCCGTATCGGCCGGGATCTTTCCGGTAGGTATCGACCGCCAGTGCGCAGATGGTGCCGGCGTCCGGATGGATGTCCGGCGTGACCGCACGGGGCAGCATGGCTGAAAGCTCGCGTGCGTATTTTTCCGTGCCGTTGCCGATGCAGTGTGTCGTTCTTGCGGCTTCCGAGCCGCTGGCGAGGTGCTCGATCGAGTAATCGCCGGGCGGTATGATCTCGCGCGGGACCGTCCCGTCGCCTGTTTTCCGGTACAGGGCGCCGAAGACGCGCCCCTTCTTCGCGTCGAAGGCGACCAGGATGGCGTCCCCCTCTTCGGCGCTGATCGAGACGGCGTAGATCAGATGCGTCGGCAGTCCGACGAGGGGTCTGCCGAGAACCTGCGCGAGCATGCGCGCGGTGGAGACGGCTATCCGTATGCCGGTAAACGAACCGGGTCCCACGCCGACGCCGATGAGATCGAGATCGCCGGGTGTGATGCCCAGCCGTGAGAGGCAGCGGTCTATGGCCGGCAGGATGGTCACCGAGTGGGAAGTCTGCGGCAGCGCCGAGGACATCGCGCCTCCTCGTTTCGCGCAGGCGGCGATTATCTCGAGCGATGAAGCGGTGTCAATCACCAGGACGTTCAAGGATTATCCTCCTGCTTGTTTCGCCGGTTCGCTCTATGGTGATCGCGGTGCGGCCCGCGGGAAGCCTGCCCGCGGCCTTCTCCGCCCACTCGATCACGGAAACGCCGTCGCCCTCCCAGTATTCCTCGAAGAAGAGCTGGTCCAGCTCGCCGGGGTTCTCTATGCGATAGAGATCGAAGTGATAGAGGGGGATGGTCCCCTCGTATATCTCCATGAGGGTGAAGGTGGGGCTCGTGATCTCCTCGTGAATCCCCATTCCTCTGGCGATCCCCTTTGCCATGATCGTCTTGCCCGAGCCGAGGCCGCCCGTGATAGCGAATACCGCGCCGGGGAGCGCGTTCATGCCGAGTTTTTCCGCGAATGCGCGCGTCTCCTCTTCCGAATGTGATATGAAATTACTGATCATGCCGGTACATTCTGCGCCGTGATGCCTGATGAAGGCAAGCAAAAAGCGAGTTTTGCTCCTCAAGGGGGCAAATAAAAAAATGAATTGTAATTTTTCCTTGATTATTTATGATTCGCTTAAGAAATATGCCTCTCAGACACATACAGGGGGATGAGATATGGTTGCAATCCCGAAAGAAGAAAAGGCAAAAAAGAAAAGAAAAATCATAATTGAGGCCCTGAAGCGGCTTCTGGACAAAGATGTATATTCCCGCATAACAGTACAGGAGATAGCTGATGAAGCCGGGTTTTCCAAGGGTGGCGTGCTCCATTATTTCCCCACGAAAGAAGACATATACCTGGAGCTGATCGAGGAGATTTTTACCGAGTTCGTTGAGGCGCACAGCTCGATCCTTGAATGGGAGCTGGGGACCGATGAGGTCGCCCCGATCTCCGCGCTGGTAGGCGCCGAGAATTTTATCATCGACAAGCGGAACATCAAGATCATTATTAATATTATCCTCTACGCCTTCGAAGATGAGAAAATAATGAAGATTATTGGCAAGTATATACGGCTGCACCGGAATTTCTACGACAACATAATTTCCGATCTGGCGAAGGGAACGGGGGAGCGGGGGAGAAGGAGATCCGACATGTCCTCGAAGTACCTTTCCAGGATCACGCAAACCATCGTGCTCTTTGTCGGTCTGCTCGAATCCATCGATCCCTCGGATCAGGGCGAGATGGATTATCTCGAAATTGTGAAGTTTGTAACGGCGTTGCTCAGGGGATAAGAAAGGCCGCCCGATTTTGCCTCGCCGCCGTGATGGATCTGCCGGATTCACAGGAGCCATGGTAGACAAGGACCAACTCTACAGAAACCTGAATGAGGGGATACTGGCGGAACGTCTGGGTGCATTCAGGCGGAATCTGGGGAAGAACCTGCCCTTGATACGGCGCTACGGCGGGTTGAAGAGAATCGTTCCCTGCCTCGAGGGAAGGACGGCCGTGGTCATCGGCGCGGGCCCGTCGCTCGAAAAACATTATGCCGCGTTAAAAAAGCTTCAGTACCGTGACGAAATGGTATACATTGCCGCCGACATGGCGCTCGGGCCGCTTGTGAAAAGCGGTATCCGGCCGCGTTTCGTTATATCCTGCGAAACAAGTCCCGTCGATTTTTTCGGGGGAATCGATACAGCCCGGATGCACCTGATTGCCTTCAGCTGCATGTCCCACGCCAACCTCATGCGATGGCGCGGTGACATCAGCTTTTACAACTGGCTGATTGATGATGCTTCCTACCGCGAACTCTGGGAAACGGCAGGACTGGAGCTTGGATCAGTCGCGACGGGGAGCCTGGTCACCACCCAGGCGGTGGCATTTGCCCTCGGATGCGGCATCAGCGGTCTTGTCATGGCGGGAAACGATCTCGGCTTTTCCGATCGCTTCTACGCGCGCGGCGCCGTTGCGTGCCGGGCCCTCCTTGCCGGATCGAGTCGGCTGGAAACGTCCGAGACCCGCGAGATGGCGCGCTCTCGGCGCGCCATGGAATACAGGATACGGCGGGGTGAGCGGGATTTTTTTACCACCAGGCAGTTCCTTGCAGCCAAGATGTGGCTGGAGGACCTTTTTCGGGGAGGGCGGTCGCCCGTGTATGACTGCAGTGTTCCAGGATGCTCGGAAAAATATGTGATAAAAACGGAATTAAGCGCTTTTTTCAGCGCCATTGACGGCGGTAAAAAGAAAAAAAGGAGAAAGAAATGATAACACTCCACAGGCTCAACGGTACCGAGTTTACTCTTAACGACATGCATATCGAGACCATTGAGGCAACGCCTGACAGCGTCATAACCATGACAAACGAAAAGAAATATGTTGTGCGCGAATCGGTGCAGGAGATAATAGACAGAATTCTCGAGTACCAGTTGCTGGTGCGAAAAAAAATCGCGGCGGGTAGCGACGCAGCGGTATAATTAAATCTTGACATATGACCGTTTTTTTTTGCTTTTGTATATACCAAGGAGTTGTGTATGGTTTCAATATCCTGTGAACATCATGGCGCTGTTACGATAATGTCGATCGACGGCGAATTCTATATCGAAAGCATTGAGAAGGCTGAAAAGATATGGGATGAGCAGCTAGCGCGGCACCCCAGGGTTATTGCCATTAATTGCAGGAATATTAAATATATCGATTCTTCCGCTGTAGGGATCCTGGTGAAATTCCTTAACAGCGCCATGAAAATCAAGACGGAACTGGTTTTTTTCGACCTCAGTGAGATCATCTTCAATGTGTTCAAAACCGCAAAATTGAGTAAATTCTTTAAAATCATGACACGCACACAGTTCGAGATGGAATATCTTGAAAAAAACAGCAAGTGAGTGAACAGATACCGCCCTATCCTTTTTTTCGGCCATTTTTTCGTTTTTTGCTCCTCATCCTCTGGTGTTAATATGCTATATTCCGGATAATTTATGCTTCATGCTCCATCGGGTAAAAATTAATTTCTTCCCTCACGTGTTTTTGCCGAAAATATTATAGGTGTATTTATTGATCATTGAAATAGTATATTTGTTGCAGTACTAAATTTTCAAAGGGAGTCAAAGGGACGAAGCCCCTATTAAGCTCCCCGCCGTGGTTTACCGGCAAGCGTGAAACATTGTTGTGCAACAAGTCAATTATTAAGCAGGTGTGGTGAAAATTGATTATAAATTGAAGAAAAAAATCGTATGGTACATTTTTTTAAAAATGAATAAATTAATTGACATAAATAGTCATATATGGTAATTATGTCACATATTTCTACATTAATTTAATTATAATTTTATTTTTGTGGTGTTTATAATTAAATTAATAATGGTTCAAAGCCTTTAATGATGAGAGAGATTTTCAAAAAGAAATTATTCTGCAAGTCCTGTTGTTAATATTACAGATTATAAAAAGGAACCGACATGGGCGAAGAAGAAAAAGAAGAGATAATCGAGGAAGAAGAGGAAACGCCAAAGGAGGAAGAGGGGGGGCGACGCTTCGAGGCTTCGAAGATCGTAAAGATGTTGCTCTACGTCGCGGGCGGTATCCTTCTCGTCGTGCTGGTGACCGGCATCTCCTACCTGGTGGCGAAGTATGTCCAGGAGAGCAGCTACCAGAAGCGCCAGGACATCGTGGCGGCGCCGCCTCCTGCTCCGCTCGCCAGTTTCGAGTTGCCTGATTTTTCCAAAACCACGTCGGACGCCGAGCCGCATTTCATCAAGATGAAGATTTCGCTTGCGTACGAGCCGAATGTCGAGCTGAACAACGAGCTGGTGCAGCGCCGCGACCAGATACAGCACGTGGTGAATATTATCCTGCAGGGAAAAAAATACGAGGATCTTGACTCGGTGAGCGACACGGTCGCTCTCGCGGAAGAGATAAAGGCGCATGTAAACGTTATTCTCATATCGGGCAAGGTTAAGGAAGTGTATTTCAAGGAGCTGGTGGTCAACTAGGCCGGCCCGGGTTTTCGCAACGAGTCAACTTATCGAGGGAGGAACATATGGGTGACGGATCATTATCACAAGACGAAATAGATGCGTTATTACAGGGCGCAGATGAAATAATGTCTCCCTCCAGCGCTCAGGCCGCTGACTCGGGGCGCGGGAGGGGTCTCTTTCCGCCGAGCGAGATGAACGCCATTCGCGACGCGCTCAACGCCGCCGTCGGATCGGTAGCGCCGTCCCTCTCGGGTTACCTGGGAGGAAGGAACCTGAGGATATCGCGTCCCTTTATCGAGGTGAAGAGCCAGGACGCGGTGCGGGCCGATTTTTCCGGCCGCTATGTTCAGGTGGCCATGGATTTTTCCGGTGCCCTGAACGGACGCAATCTTGTCGTATTTAATTATTCTGATGCGGGCTCCATCTCTTCATTGATGATGGGCGATGACCGGGGCGTGCCGCCGGCGGAGCTGTCGGAAGCGCATCAGAGCACGATTCAGGAGTTCACGAATCAGCTTCTCTCGTCCATGGCGACGCAGTTCAGCGGTTCGCTGGGCGGCGGCATCAACACCACGCCGGCGACCCTGTCTCTGGCGGGCGGCGGCGGCGATCTCCAGCTGCCTCCGGGAGGCGAGCTGGTCAAGATAACCTACGATTTCGCGATTGACGGAGTGATGAACTCCAAGCTCTATCATATCATGGATACGGGAATGGCCCAGGGCCTTTCAAGCGCGACGGGCGGCATGGGCCAGCCGGTGAGCCAGCCGCAGCAGTTTCCGGCCCATGCGGGACAGGTGGGGATAAGCCCGGTGAAATTTCCCCCTCTTGACGAGGGGATCCCTCCCAGCGTGGGAGGGAACATTTCCCTGATTCTGGACGTCCCGATGACCCTGACGGTCGAGCTGGGAAGGACGACTCAGCTGGTGCAGGACATCCTGGGACTGGGCGAAGGATCGATTATAGAGCTCGACAAGCTCGCGGGTGAGCCGGTGGACCTGCTGGTCAACGGCAAGCTGATAGCGAAGGGCGAGGTCGTGGTCATTGATGAGAATTTCGGGGTCCGGGTCACGGATATCGTGAGTCCCGCCGATCGGCTGGCGGGATTGCAATAACATGGCGGTGGCGAGCATCGCCATATTTTTTCCTATTTTTTAATGAGACATAACGCATACATGATGACGAGTGACAACAGAGTATATCGTATAGCGGTGATTGTGCTGGCGCTGTTTTCAGTATCAGCGGCCCTGTACACCCCCGCGCTTCTCGCGAAGCCGAAGCGGCAGGCGTCAAAGCAGGAAGCGGTGAAGAAGGAGAAAAGCGAGGATCCCAGAGAGGAGAGTCGCGGCGCCGAACAGACCGGCGGGGAAGACAAAGCAAGTGATGCGGACGTTGCCGGCGCCGGGAATGAGGCGACCGGCGGCCTGCCGGCGGCCGAGTATAAGGAAGACGATTTCAGGCCCCAGGTGGAAGAGGAATCCGCGGCCTGGATGTTTATCAAGATGCTCCTGGTGCTCGGCATATTTGCCGGGGGATTTTACTATTTTTACCGCTTCGTGACGAAACGCGCGGGCGGAAGCGTTTTCGGCGGCGAGGCGATCAAGGTGCTGTCGGTGGCCTCCCTGGGACAGAACAAGTTCCTTCACGTTGTCGACCTGGCCGGGAAGGTGCTGGTGCTCGGCGTTTCGGACAACGCGATAAACCTCATTACCGAGATAACCGAGAAGGATCAGATCGACCGGATCCGCATACTCGCGACCAGGACGCCGCCCCCGCATTCCGGCGCCGGCGGCTTTCAGGACCATGTCATGGGCGAGATCGGGAAGATCATCGGTCGGGTGAAGGAGTTCAGGGGCCGCGGGCGCGGACAGGGCAGGGTGGAAATCGTTGATGACCCGGCTGACATTGAGTATCTGCGCCGCCAGAGAAGCAGACTCCGGGACATGGACGGACCAGATCATGTATAGAAGAACCGCTTTCATCGCCCTGTTGATTATCCTCGCCGGCGCGGGGGCCGCCTTCGCCCAGGACGTCGGCGGGCTTCGCATGCCCATTCCGAGGATCGCCTTCGACATCCGGGAAGCGGCGGGCCCGCGGGAGACCGCGCTTTCGCTTCAGATTCTCTTCCTGCTGACAATTCTCACGCTGGCGCCGGCCATCATCATGATGATGACGGCCTTCACCCGCGTGGTCATCGTCCTCGATTTCATCAAGCGCGCACTTTCGCTCCAGCAGATGCCGCCGAACCAGATCATCGTCGGTCTCTCGATCTTTCTGACGTTCTTTATCATGGCGCCGACCTTCAGCGAGGTTAACAAGGATGCGCTGCAGCCGTACCTGAAAGGGAAAATTGACAGTGAAGTCTTTTTTAACAGGGGGATGGAGCCGATGCGGAACTTCATGTTTCGCCAGACCCGCGAAAAGGACATCGCGCTGTTCATCAACATGGCGAAAATCGAGAAGCCGAAAAACCGGAGCGAGGTGCCGAGCTATTGTCTCATACCCGCGTTCATGATCAGCGAGCTGAAGCGGGCGTTCGAGATCGGGATATATATTTTTATCCCCTTCATTGTCATAGATATGATTGTGGCGAGTGCGCTCATGGCCATGGGGATGATCATGCTCCCGCCGGTCATGATCTCGCTGCCGTTTAAGATAATACTTTTTATCCTTGTGGACGGCTGGAACCTGCTCACGTATGAGCTGGTGCGGTCGTTCAAATAACGGAGTGGACCAATGACTGACGCGACGGTAATAACGGTTATGCGGGAGTCGCTGATGACGATCATGATCGTCTCTGCGCCGATGCTGGGGGTGGGGATGTTCGTGGGTCTCATTATATCGATTTTCCAGACCACCACGTCGATACAGGAGCAGACGCTCACCTTCATCCCGAAGATCGTGGCGATATTCATGGTTATGATTATTCTGGGGGCGTGGATGATACGGACCCTGGTGAATTACACGAACCATATGTTCATGATGATCGAGAAGCTGTAAAAGACGCCGGGAGCGGATGTTGTTTCCGCTGCCGCGGTTATGATTTTTCAAAACTGTCATTGCGAGCGAAGCGTGGCGATCTGTCCGTTTTCAGTGCGAACACATCGTTTATCAGTGTGCTTTCACTGTGCCGATGCAGATTGCGTCGTCGCCCTCATGCATGAGGGCTCCTCGCAATGACGGCCGGGACTAACAGGGGGCCAGTAGGCAGGATGTATTATTTCGTTTACCAGTTCCAGGTATTCATGCTGGTCATGATGCGGATGAACGCCATGATCATGATAGCCCCCTTTTTCTCGAGCGACGTGATCCCCTTCAGGATCAAGGCGCTCGTTTCGTTTCTCGTGTCGCTCGTGATTTTTCCGGTGGTGGCGTCAAAGGGGGCCTACCAGATCCCGGGCGACATGGGCGGCTATGCGCTTATGGTCTTGCAGGAGATCGCGATCGGACTTTTTATCGGGTTCCTGGTCTCGCTTATTTTTTCGGCGTTCCAGCTGTCAGGCGAGTTTTTTGCGGTGCAGCTGGGGTTCGGCATCAACGAGGTGCTCGACCCCGTCGCGCAGGTCAGCGTGCCGCTGGTGGGGCAGTTCAAGAACCTGATCGGCCTGCTCGTGCTGCTGGTCATGAACGGGCATCACATGATGCTACAGGGCATATACCGCTCGTACGAGCTGGCCCCCATAATGAGCGTGGAGAAAGCGTTCCTGGGAGGGCTTATGAAACACGTGGTCTACACCTTTTCCGGCATGTTCATGGTTGCCCTGAAGATAGCGCTGCCCATTGTGGGCATCATCTTTCTCCTGGAGATAAGCATGGGGGTCCTGTCGAAGGTGGCGCCGCAGATGAATATCATGATGCTGGGGTTCCCGTTCAAGATCACCGTGGCGTTTGTCGTCATGATCGGGATCACACCGCTCATTGTGCGGATCATGTGGGTGTCGCTCGAGCGGGTGTTTGCCTTTATATCCAGGGTGCTGGCCAACTGGCCGGGGTGATATCCCCCCACCCCCCCCAGAGGGGGGCTTGCGAGGGGCCTGAAGAGTAAGAGTATGACGGACTTTATCACATATACATTCAGCAAGTACGACAGGTGGAGCCGCGATCCGTTCCTCGGCAGCCTTGTCTTTGATCTCCAGCTCTTTGCTGCAGAGGACGAGGGGCGTACCGAGGAGCCTACCGAGAAGAAGCTGCGCGAGGCCCGTGAAAAGGGCCAGGTGGCCAGAACGGTCGAGCTTCCGCAGGCGGCGGTGGTGATCTTCGGCTTTATGGTCATCCTGATCTTCGGATCGTGGATCTATAACACCATCGCGAGCATCGCGCGGCACTATCTCTCGTCCTTTTCGCGGTTCCATGTGACGGAGCGGAGTATATTCCAGGAGTTCATGATGGTGGGGTTTGAATCCGGGAAGATCCTGCTTCCCGTATTCATCGCGGTAATAATAGCGGCCATCCTGGGCAACATAATCCAGGTCGGTTTCCAGGTTTCCACGCATCCCCTGAAATTCGACCTTAAGAAGATCAAGTTCGATCCCGCGACGGTAATGAAGCGGGTCCTGTTCTCGAAGCAGGTGGCCATGAACCTGTTCAAATCTGTCTTCAAGGTGCTCGCTATCGGCTTCGTGGCGTACCTCATCATCATGAGCGACCTGGGCGCCATACTGAGGACGCCCGACGTTTCAATCGCGATGGCGCTCAGGACCATCATGATGACCGCCTTCAAGATCATCATATGGTCGGCGGTGCTGCTCCTGGTCCTGTCGATACCGGACTATTTTTTCCAGAAGCGGGAGTTCATCGAGTCGTTGAAAATGACCAAGGAAGAGATGAAGGAAGAACTGAAGGAGACCATCGGCGATCCCTACGTGCGCGCCCGCCTCCGCGAAATGCAGCGGCAGAATCTGCTGCGGGCGATGATGAGCAGGGAGGTCCCCAAGGCGGACGTGATCGTGACCAACCCGACGCATTACGCCGTGGCCCTGAAATACGACCGGGTCCTGATGCCGGCCCCCACGGTGGTGGCGAAGGGCGAAGACAGCATCGCGCTCAGGATACGCGAACTGGCGAAGGAGCATGGCGTTCCCATTATCGAGAACCGGCCGCTTGCGCAGGAGATGTACCGGCGGCTTGAAGTCGGTGAGATAATTCCCGAGGATCTCTTTTACGCGGTTTCGCTCATATACGGCGAGCTCTACCGGAGCTTCCCGGAACGGTTCAAATACCTGAGGGAGGCGATATAGGCGTGAGGTGCGATAATGGCTGAAAGAAGAGGCGGGGCGATGTCCCTGTTCGAAGACACTCGGTGGATGCAGAAATCGGATGTCCTGCTCGGCGTCGGCGTCGTTGCAGTGGTCGTTATGCTCATCATACCCCTGCCCACATTCCTGCTCGACTTTCTTCTGGCGCTGAGCATCATGTCTGGCATGCTGATCCTGATGATCGTCATGTTCATCGGGCGGACGTTCGATTTTTCCGTGTTCCCGTCCCTGCTTCTGATAACCACGGTTTTCAGGCTCGCGCTCAACGTCTCATCGACCAGGCTCATCTTATTGCAGGGAGCCGCCTTTGACGGGAAGATCATCCGCGCCTTCGGCGAGTTCGTCGTCGGAGGCAATTACGTTGTCGGCTTTATCATATTCGTCATCCTGGTGGCGGTGCAGTTCATCGTCATCACCAAGGGCGCGACGCGGACGGCCGAGGTGGCGGCCCGTTTCACATTGGACGCCATGCCCGGCAAGCAGATGAGCATTGACTCCGACCTTTCGAACGGGCTCATAACCGAGGACGAGGCGCGGAAGCGGCGCGAGGAGATACGGCGCGAGGCGGACTTCTACGGTGCCATGGACGGCGCTTCCAAGTTCGTGCAGGGAGACGTCAAGGTCGCCATCGTTATTACCCTCATTAACATAATTGGCGGGTTCATAATCGGCATGGTCATGCGCGGTGAGACCTTCGATGTCGCGATACGGACCTACACCCTGCTGAGCATCGGCGACGGCCTAGTGGCCCAGGTACCCTCTTTGCTCATCACCACGGCCACCGGTATTATCGTCACCCGGGCGGTTTCGAACGAAAACATGGGCAAGGACCTCGGGGACCAGCTCGGGTCGCAGCCGCGTGCGCTGCTGATTACCGCCGTGACCCTTGCCGGGGCCATCGTGATTCCGGGTTTTCCGAAGATACCCCTCCTGATGCTCGCCGTGGGACTCGGAGCCCTGGGCGTGGTGTTGATACAGGCACAGAGCGAGGAGAAGGAGAAGCTGGCGCGCAAGGAGAAGGAGACGGCCATGAAGGAGCATCGGCCCGAGGAGGTAACGCAGCTCGTGCAGGTTGATCCGCTGGAGGTGGAGATCGGCTATAACCTGATACCGCTGGTCGATCCGGAACAGGGCGGCACGCTGCTCGAGCGGATTACGAACATCCGGCGGCGGAGCGCCCTTGACATGGGGCTTATCGTGCCGCCGATCCGCATCCGAGACAATATGGAGCTCGATCCCGAGGTCTATTCGATCCTCATCAAGGGCGTTGAGGTGGGGCGCGGATCGCTGCAGGTGGACAAGCTCATGGCCATGGATTCGGGCGAGGTTGCGGAGAAGATAGAGGGCCAGGAGTTCACCGAGCCGGTCTTCGGCCTGAAGGCGATATGGATCAAGACGGACATGCGCGACATAGCGGAGAGCAGGGGCTACACGGTAGTCGACTGCCCGACCATCATCGCAACGCACCTTACCGAGATCATCAAGCGCCACGCGGACGAGATACTGGGGCGGCAGGAGGTGCAGAAGCTCATCGATACCGTGAAGGAGGATTACCCCGCCGTCGTGCGCGAGCTCGTTGAGGAGCACAAGATGACCCTCGGCGAGATACAGAAGGTGCTCCAGAGCCTGCTGCGGGAGCGGGTCTCAATCAGGAATATCGTCACCATCCTGGAGACGCTGTCAAGCTATGTTACCTATTCCAAGGACCCGAGCTTTCTCGCGGAGTATGTCCGTATTGCGCTCGCGCGCCAGATAACGAAGGACTATCTGGACAAGTCAGGCACCCTGTCGGTCATCACGGTTGACCCGGAAATCGAGACGATCATACGGAATTCGATACACGAGGACCCGATAGAGGGGCCCGTGCTGGCGATGGACCCGACGACGCACCAGACGGTGGTGAATTCCCTCCTGGAGGCCTTCCGGAGGGCGAAGACGATGGGGCATGCCCCTGTGTATCTGGTTTCGCCGCAGATCCGGCGGGTCACTTTCGCACTGCTTGAGCGGGAGATACCAGCCCCGGTGGTGCTGTCGTATAATGAGATTTCGAGCTCGGTGCAGGTGGAAGTGGTGGTTTCTGCGTTACTGAGCAGCGCCGCATAGCGGCGCTGCTCAGTAACGCGAAGAAAATAGAGATGCAGGTTTGAGGCAACGGCGCACACGTTTCGTTCGCCCGCCGCGGATATACATCCGTGTATACCGCGGCTCCTGGCGACATCCGTGTCGCCGGCTCACTGAAACGTGACGCGCCTCGCATACAGACTTTACGAGAGGAGTGTGGGCAATGAGATACATTAAAATCCGCGGCAACAACTACAACGAAGTCATGATGAAGCTCAAGATGGAATACGGCGATGACGCCATCCCCATCAGCCATAAATTCGTGAAGGAGGGGGGGCTCTTCAACTCGAAGCTCTTTGCCCGCGAGGTGGTCGAGCTTACGGCGGCCGTGCAGGAGCGTAAGTTCAAGTCGAGCATTCTCGGCGGGAAGAAGAAGATAGACTTCACGGTTGACGAGCCGGTCGAAAGGACGGCCATGGAGCCTTCCAAGAGCAGGCTGGGAGATATAATCGACCGCGCGGCCGCTCAGGAACGGCCGCAAGCGCGGCCCGCAGCCGAGAGAAAGCCGGCAGGCTTCAGCTTCAATGAAAAGCTGAATGAAGTCTATGACGGGATAGCAGAGCACCAGAAGTCCGCTGCCGCCCCGGCGCCCGAGCCTGAAACGGAGCCGGCGCGCTCCTCCGGAACCGGCACAGAAGAACCGGCGAAGCGTACGGAAGATGGGGCCGTGTCCGCGGTAAACGGCGTGAGGTTCGAGAAGGAGCTTGACGAGATAAAGCGGGCGATCTACAAGATAACCGCCGAGCGTTCCGCTCCGGCCGAAATGCTTTCAGGAGAGGATGTCAACATCCGTCCGTTCCGCGATGCCCTCAGGAACAACGACTATGACGACGAGCAGTGCCAGGCGATAATCTCAGAAATGAAGAATTCGATAAGCAGGGAAGACCTGAAGGACAAGTACAAGATCGAAAAAAGCCTCAAGGACCTTCTGAAGAGCAGGATCGTCACAACCGGACCCATCCGCAAAGGGAACAGGAAGAAGATCGTCATGTTCATCGGACCCACCGGCGTGGGCAAGACGACCACGATGGCCAAGCTGGGAGCGATCAATTCCCTCAGAGAGAACAATTCGGTCGCCTTTGTCACCATCGACAATTACCGGATCGCCGCTACCGAACAGCTCAAAAAATACGCGGAGATAATGAACATACCCATTTACGCGGTGAACAACCAGAAGGAATTCAAGGAGATCGTCACAAACGACAAATCGGATCTGATAATGGTGGACACCTCCGGAAGGAGCCACCGCAATGACCTCAAGATATCCGAGATCAAGAGCTTTGCCGATTCCGTGGAGTATGACTGCGAAAAGATACTCTGCGTGAGCGCGAACACCAAAAAGAGCGACCTGAACGATGTTTTCAGGGCGTTTGACACGATCCATTTCGACAGCGTGGTCATCACGAAGGTCGATGAAACTACCTATATCGGCAATGTTATCGATATTGCCGATAAATATAATAAGCCTATATCATATTATACAAACGGCCAGGAAGTGCCGAATGACATCATCATCGCCGATCCGGATAAGATTGTTGACATGATGATCGGGAATGTTTATAATTAAACCAGGCAAAAGAGCGTAAGGAGGTCCCCCGTGGATCAGGCTGCAAATCTCAGGAGATTGGTGCTCGAGACAGACGCCAAAAAACAGAAAAAAACAAAGACGATCGCCATAACGAGCGGCAAGGGAGGCGTGGGAAAAACAAGCGTAGCGGTGAGCCTGTCGATAGCCCTTGCCAAGGGCGGCTCCTCGGTGACCCTCCTTGACGCGGACCTCGGCCTCGCAAATATAAATGTCATACTCGGCATAATCCCGAAATACAATCTCTATCATGTAATTAAGGGCCAGAAGAAATTAAAGGACATTGTCATCGAGGTGCCCGAGGGGATCAAGATCATCGCGGGCGCATCCGGTTTTCACCAGCTTGCCAACCTGGATCCCAAGCAGCGGAACGAGTTCATCAGCGCCGTTTCGGAGCTCGATTCCGACGATTACATGGTCGTTGACACGGGCGCCGGCGTCTCACAGAATGTGCTCGCTTTTGTCATGGCCTCCGACGAGATAATCGTCGTGACCACGCCCGAGCCGACCGCCATAACGGACGCGTACGGCATTATCAAATCGATCGCCGCCCAGTCGCCGGACAAGATCATAAAGATCATTGTGAACCGCGTGCAGTCGGTGGCGGAAGGAAACCGGGTGGCCCAGCGGGTTATCAACATTGCCGGCCAGTTTCTCAATATAAAGGTGGAAAATCTCGGGTTTATATTCGACGACCTCTACGTTCCGAAATCGGTGAGGAACCAGAAGCCCTTCATCGTGAGCTATCCGAAATGCAAGGCCGCCGCGTGCGTTTCGATCATCGCGGACCGGATCAGCAACAAGTCGACGGGCTCGGCCAGAGGATCTGGGCTTGCATCCTTCTTCAAGAACCTGTTTGTCGCGCGCGATGACGAGGAGGACGAGGGGTAGAAAAAGACTTGCCCGGCTCATGAACGGGTGAAACAATAAGCCGAATCGACGGGGATTTGCGGTAATGATATGATCAGCCTTGATAAAATAAACATTGAGTATAAATCCACCGCGCTGTTCGGGTTGACCGCACTTCTTTTGTCTTTCCTTGTCGGCTCTCTGGCGGGGATTAGCTGGTACATTGTAATTCTGCGTTCACTTGTCCTGATGGCGGTATTCGCGGCCATCGGTTACGGAATATGCGTCATACTCAGGAAGTTCGTGCCAGAGGTATACGGGTTCCTGACATCCTTTCCGGCCGCTGCGAGGACAGACAGGGAGCCGGGCGAGGAAACCGTCATCGATGTTGCGGGCGGCGAGGAGCCGGCGTACGGGGGCGATGAGGAACGCACGGAAGCGCCGGCGTCGCCTGACGTTGCGGAGGGCCCTCACGGGGAAGGTTTCAGGGAGCTTGAGAAAGAAGGGCTTGCCCATTATTCCACCTCGCCGACCGGCACGAACGGCGGCAGCGGGGTGCACACCCCATCGGGGAAGCTGGGGAAGCATATAATCGAGAAGGAGAAGCTCGCGAAATACGAGCCGAAAATCATGGCCCAGGCGGTACGGACCATGATGGGGAAAGACAGAGAATAAAACCCGGGAACGAAAAATGAATAATAAAAAATTTAAAGAGCTGGATGCCATCGGGGAAGACAAGCTGTGGGAGAAGTTCATAAAGAACAACGACCAGGATATTCGCGATTTCTTTGTCGTCAAGTATGCCCCTCTGGTTAAATACGTTGCCGGAAAGATATCGATGGGGATGCCGGCCAACATTGAATTCGACGACCTGGTTTCCTACGGAATTTTCGGCCTGATCGACGCGATTACAAAATTCGATCCCGTCCGGGGTATCAAGTTCAAGACCTACGCGATGACGCGGATCAGGGGCGCCATATTTGACGAGCTCCGCTCGATAGACTGGATCCCGCGCTCCATCAGGCAGAAGGCTAAGCAGGTGGAACTGGTCATAACCGAGCTCGAGAACAAGCTGGGGCGGACGGTGGAAGACGAGGAGATCGCGAAGGAGCTCGGCGTCTCTATCGACGAATTTCAGTCCCTCCTCTCCAAGCTCTCCGGGACGTCCATGCTTTCTCTCAACGACATATGGTACCTGGGCGACGACAGCGACGAGCTGTCCATCCTCGAGACCCTGGAAGCGCCGGAAAACATGAATCCGGATATATTAATTGAAAAGCAGGAGATACGGGATTATATTATAGATGCGATCAAGAAGCTTCCGGACAAGGAAAAAAAAGTGATCGTGCTCTATTATTATGAAGATCTCACCTTGAAAGAGATAGGCGATGTCCTGGAGGTGACCGAGAGCAGGGTCTCGCAGCTGCATACCAAGGCGATAATGAGGCTGCGCGGCAGGCTCGGCCGCATCAAGCAGAATATCGTCGGATAGCTGAATGCCGCAGGCAGAGGTTTCGATGGCGAGCATAAAAGACGTATTCATGTCCCTCGACGTGTCGGACGACCGCGCGGATGAAAATGCCGTGGAGGTCTATGCCGATTCAGTGGCGCAGGCGCTTGAGCTTGCGTCGAAGGACCTTGGCGTGGACGTGACCCTCCTCGACTATCAGATACTCGAAAAGGGTACCAGGGGTTTTCTGGGAGTCGGCCGCGTACCCTATCGCGTGCTGGTGACGCCGCTGGCGGACCGAGCCGAGCAGGCTGAGCTGAGCGCGCTCGAGCACAAGCTTTCCCGCGAGCATACTGCATCAATATCTCCGAAGGCCGACGCTGACGGGACCTTCCGCGTGCGCGTTGTCCGCTCCGGCATCTGGCTGACCGTAACGCCGCCGCGCGGCACGGGGCGTCCGGTCTCAATCGATGAAGTGAACAACAAGCTCTATTCCATGAAGGTTACGCCGCAGGACCAGTCGAAAATCGAGAAAGAGATCGCGCGCCCGACCGGCAAGGCGCTCAGGATCGGTTCGTGGGCCGCCAATCCCGATAACGACGGCAGCATCAGCATAGAGATGACCGAAGACGAAATGAAGGTCTACGTCCACTTTAATCCTCCCCGGTATTCCGGCAAGCACATGGAGTACGACGAGATCATCGAGGCCCTGAAGAAGGCCGGGGTGAAGGTCGGCATAAAAGAAAAAGAGATAAAGGAATATCTCGAGGCGATGGACTATTCCAGGCCGCTTGTCGCGGCGGAGGGCTCCCGGATGGTCAATGGCAGAGACGCCTACATCGACTACAAGGTGCGGATAGAAAACAAGAACGTCTCCTTCGAGGAGGACGAGTCAGGCAAGGTGGACTTCCGCAATCTCGAGCTCCTGGAAAATGTCGTGGTGGGCCAGGTCCTCGCGGTCAAGGTCCCGGCGGAGCAGGGAGTCCCGGGCCGGACGGTCACCAACCGTATCATTCCCGCCAGGCCGGGCAAGGACGTGAAGATCCAGTACGGCAAGGGCACCATTCTGTCTGAAGACGGGACCGAGCTCACGGCGGAGATCAACGGACAGGTTACCTTCAAGGTCGGGAAGATCAGCGTGGAGCCGATATATGTGGTGAACGGAGACGTGTCCCTTGAAACCGGCAACATCGTTTTTCTCGGATCGGTTATCATCGCCGGGAGCGTGCAGGACAACTTCGAGGTCAAGGCGGCCGGCAATATCGAGGTGCGGGGCACGGTACAGAAGGCGTTCATCGAGGCCGAGGGAGACATTATCGTGTTCCAGGGCATTACGGGGCGCGAGCAGGCGAAAATCGAGTCCACGGGCGGGTCCGTGTTCGCGAAGTTTATACAGAATGCCACGGTTATTGCCGAGGGCGATGTGATCGTGCCGGAAGGCGTCATGCATTCCAACGTGGACGCTGGCGGTCGCATCGTCACAATGGGCAAGCGGGCGCGCATCGTCGGCGGTTCGATACGGGCGGGCGACGAGGTGAACGCGCGCTTCCTCGGAACGGACGTGTCAACCAGGACGGATATAAGGGTCGGCATCCATCCGAAGCTCCTGCAGCAGCTTTCCGATCTGACCGGCATGAAAGAGAAGATCGAGGAGGAGCAGTCTCAGCTCAAGTTGAACCTCCGGACACTCGAAACGCAGAAGAGAAACGCCGGCGGGAAATTTCCGCCCGAGCGGGAAAAGCTCCTCAAAGACATGCAGGCCCGGAACCAGAAGCTCAACGAGCGCATGGAAGAGATCAGGGGCGAACTGGAAGAGGTGAACACCTACATCGGCATGATCGAGCACAAGGGAAAGGTGTGCGCGGAGCGAACGGCCTATCCCGGCGTCGGCATTTATATAAAGGATAAGAGTTTTCTTTTAAAGGACCCCTACAAGCATGTGAAATTCTCCCTGCAGGGAGATCAGATCCGCATATCCGAATATGAGCCGCCCGAAGGCGTTGAAAGCAGGATGATCATAACCAGACGGAGACGGTGAGGTCCGGAGATGGCGATTCGACCGATAGATCTTCAGACAAACATGTCGCAGGTAACCGAGATCGGGAAGGACACCCAGGCGCGCACCGAGGCCATCGTGCAGCAGCAGCACGGGCTGGAGAAGGAATCCGGCGAAAAAGCACGGCTGGTGAATGAACGTCTTGATGAAATGAAGAAGGGCGAGAGCGCCATTATAAAGGACCAGCAAAGGAAGGGTGAGAAAAAGAGGGAGCGGAAGGAAGAGGAGAAGAAAAAGGCTCCAGGCGGGAAGAGGGCGCACGGATCGAGAAGCAGGGACGACCGGATGGGCAATATAATCGACATCCTGAAATAATTTTCTATATATCTATGCGACATAATCAGTACAGCGATGACGTATTCCCGCGCCTGGCGTGCGGTGGGCCGGCAAACCATATTATTAATGTACAGAGGGCGCTCTATGCAGTTTCTTTTCCTTTTACTGTTTAACATATTTCTTGGAGCGGTGCTCTATCTTGTCATCAGCCTGAAGCTTGAGCGTTCGGCGTCCGAATTCAGGGAACGCAGGTTTCGCAAGGAGATGGATGAGGTCATCAAGGAGTTCAATATCACCGCAGAGCGCAATATCACGCTCCTCGAAGGGAAAATCAGAGTGCTGAAGATGCTCCTTGAAAAGACCGGCGACCACAGGTCTCTTAATGTCATCCTGGAACAGGAAGGGGTGGATGCGGTTTCCGAACCGGTGCCAGAGAAGGATGCAGGGGTCCGGGAGACCGGTTTGGAGAGCCCTGGCTCCGGTTCCCGGCTGACAGGGGACGAGACGAAAGAGAGGAACAATGCGGCGTCTCTTATAAAAAAAGGCTTGCTAATATTATTTGATAGAATTATATCTATTTCACTCTGGAAAAAAGGATATCCCGCAGATCAGGGAGAGATCCCTGCTGATGTCGGCGGGTTCGGACATGGCATAGCTCCGGAACAGGTTCCGCGGGAGGACGTACCGTACGAATCGAACACCCTTATTGAAAAAGACCTGGGTGCAGTGAAATGCGGCGGGACGGAGAAGCCGGAAAAGCCTGAAAGAAAAAAACTGATGACGGAAAATGACATCCTTGAGATAGTGTCCACGGTGGAAGACCGATATCAGCTTGTCTCGCTTCTCTCCGAAAGGGGGTGCGACATTGATGATATTTCCCGGTATTCCGGGATGCCGGCTGGAGAGGTCAGGCTGGTACTGAATCTTAACAGGGAGGCAAACGAAAGCCGCTGGTAATGCGGCTTGCCTTTTTGCGGAAAAGCGGGAAAATCTGATCGTGTGCGTCGGTGATGTTCTACTATGCCAATGGACAATAATATACCACTGAGAAGTGATGCCGGTCCTGATCCGGCCATCAAGAGACTTACCGAGGAGGAATTCGTAAAGTTTTCCAGGCTCATCTATGAGGAAAGCGGCATCTATCTCAAGGATACCAAGATAACCCTGCTCTCGAACAGGCTGAGAAAGCGGCTTGTGGCCCTGAATATACCGGAGTTTTCCGATTACTACAAGTACCTGAACGAGCTTCCTCACCGGGAGAAGGTGATCGAGTATGAAAGGATGCTGGATGTGGTCTCCACGAATGAGACCTACTTTTTCAGGAATGAACGGCACTTTGAGGCCATGGTGCATGAGTGTCTGCCGGAAATCGCGAAGGTAAAGAAGGAGAAAAAGCTCAGGATCTGGAGCGCCGCGTGCTCTACCGGCGAGGAGCCCTATACGATTGCGATATGCGTGAGGGAGAACATGCACCTGTTTTCCGACTGGGAGATCGAGATACTCGCCACTGATATAGCCCAGTCCGTGCTCGAGTACGCGCATATCGGCGAATATTCCGGGAGAAGGATTGAAAAGGTGCCGCCGGAAATTCTAAAAAAGTATTTTACTGAAAAAAAGAATGAGCCGGGTGTATATCTGATCAGGGAAGACGTAAAGAAACTCGTTCATTTTTATTATCACAATTTTTTCAAAAGCCAGTTTCCCAAGGACATCGATATCATTTTCTGCAGAAACGTCATGATCTATTTTGACAAAAAGCATCAGGTGGAACTGGTTTCCAAGTTTTACCAATCGATTCTTGATCACGGGTATCTCTTTATCGGCCATTCGGAGACGCTGCACTCGATTTCGGAGGACTTCAGCTATAAAAAAATATTGGAAGCGCCGGTATACGTGCCGAACCCGAGGAGATGACAGATGGAATTCAGACTGATTAATGTGGGGATAGCCGATTTCAACGTGTCCGCGTCTCCGGACATCCTGCGAACCATCCTCGGCTCCTGCGTGGGAATATGCCTCTATGACGCCGCCGCGCTGATCGGGGGGATGTCGCATATCATGCTCCCCGCGATGAATGTCGGCTCGTCTGCAGTGAAGAAATACGCCGATACCGCCATACCGATGATGCTGGAAGAGATGGAGAAGCAGGGCGCCGAGCGGAGAAGGGTCACGGCGAAGATCGTCGGCGGCGCGAGGATGTTCAATGTTTCAGAGAACAGCATGATGGGCGAGATAGGGAGCAATAACTCGGCCAAGGTACGCGATGTGCTGCGGGGCCTTGGCATCGATATAGTCGCCGAAGAAACAGGCGGTAATTTCGGGCGTACGATCGACTTCTACCTCGAAACGGGCATCATCAAGGTGAAATCGATGGGCAGAGAGGAAAAGACGATCTGACCGCCCGGGTATAAAGCAAACATGGTGATGATGCATGGAAAGCATGACAGGCTATGCATTCGTGGAAAAGAGCACGGATCAGTTTTCATATTCAGTTGAGTTGAAGACCCTCAATTCGCGCTATCTGGAGATTTACGTCAATCTTCCAAAGATTTTGAGGAATGAGGAAAATGAGCTTCACACCATGCTCAAGCAGCGCTTCGGGCGCGGGAAGCTCGAGCTGAACGTTGACATCTACGAATGGACCGTGACGAAGCCGATAGCCGTGAACGCGGATATGATCAAAAAGTATTACCGTGAGCTCGATCGGCTGCACCGTGAACTCGGGGTGGACGAACCGCTTCGCTTTGAATCGGTGCTTACCCTGGACGGCATCAGCCAGCGCGAGCGATCGGTGATTTCGCGCACGTCGCGATCGGATATTTACGCGAGCATCGGCCGTGTCATCGACAAGACGATTGAGATGAGACGGAAAGAGGGCGCGGCCATCAGGAAAGATCTCTCCGCGCTCATAACGGCGATCTCGGGCCACATCGGCGCCATCCGCACCCTTGCCAAGAAAATATCGAAGGATAAAAAAGAGGCGCTTAAGCAAAGGATTGAGTCCCTCGCGGGGGCGAATGTTGACGATGTTCGTCTCTATACAGAAATCGCGATTCTGGCCGATAAGCTCGATATCAACGAGGAGATAGTCAGATTTAAGGACCATATACGGAAGTTCAATGCGCTGGTGAAAGCCGGAGGACAGATAGGCAAAAAGCTTGATTTTCTCGCACAGGAATTATTCCGGGAGATCAACACCATCGGATCAAAATCCAACAGCGCGGAGATTTCGCATATCGTGGTCGAAGTCAAGAACCACCTCGAAATGATACGGGAGCATTGCAGGAACGTGGTATGAAAACAACACTGATAAACATCGGGTTCGGAAACGCGGTGGTCGCCGAGCGGGTCGTGGTGGTGATAACGCCCGCGTCTGCATCGGGAAAGAGGCTGCGGGAAGAGGCGAAGGAGAACAACCTTCTCATTGACGCGACACACGGCAGAAAGACCAGGGCGATCATTGTCATGGACAGCAACCATATCATCCTGTCGGCCATGCAGCCAGAAACTATCGCGAACCGGTTGATGAACCTTGAAGGAGACTAGTCCGGCATTCGTCATCAGCGCCCCGTCCGGGTCGGGTAAAACAACGCTCATCAGCAGATTGATCGCCGGCGACGGGCGCCTCGAGTTTTCAATATCAGCGACCACCCGCCCAAGGCGTCCCGCTGAATCGGACGGCGGCAGCTATTACTTTCTCGATGAGCCCGATTTCTTGAAGATGATAGAGGAAGGGGCGTTTCTTGAGTGGGCGCGCGTTCACGGGAACTATTACGGAACCACGAAAAAAGAGATTGACAGAATTCGGGCCGCTGGAAAAATCCCGATATTCGACGTCGATGTGCAGGGCGCCGCTTCCCTGAAGGGCAGGCTTGATCGCGCGGTGTATATTTTTATCGTGCCTCCCTCCCGGGAAGCACTCGAGACAAGACTTCGCAACCGGAAAACCGATTCAGAAGAACAGATACAGATACGGCTGCGGAACGCCATCAGAGAGCTGGCGGAATACGCCATGTACGATTATGTGGTTGTCAATGATGACCTCGATGAGGCCATGGACCGATTGCGATCAATCATAACCGCCGAATTGTGCAGAAAAGAGGACGCGCACCATATAATAACCGGAATTCTGGAGGAGCCACGTGATAATCCCGCTCGATAAATTGCTCAGATACAACAGGAACAAGTATATATTTTCCCGTGCCATCATGGAAGCCGTTGAGAAAATCGGCAACATGAAGACCTTTCCCGAGGATGAATCCAAATGGAAGGTCGTTCCCCACGTATTGCGACTGATGCTGGATGAAAAGGTCAAGTTTGAATACCGTGAGGAATCCGACCAGGAAAAGGAATAGGTAATTACAACCCGCGGTCATGAACATATCAGGTATGCGGTCCTGGTGGGACCAACGGCAGTCGGCAAGACCGGCGTATCGATGGCGGTCGCCGATGACGGACCTTACGAGATAATCTCGGCTGATTCCATCCAGG
This sequence comes from Spirochaetota bacterium, assembly GCA_016928865.1. Lineage (GTDB taxonomy): Bacteria > Spirochaetota > UBA4802 > UBA4802 > UBA5550 > RBG-16-49-21. The sequence continues at coordinate 1,173 of JAFGJX010000106.1, read as the reverse complement.
TATACAAATATCTCGATATCGGCAGCGGAAAACCGCCGCAAGCCGATCGCGAGCGGGTGCGCCATTACCTGATCGACCGGGTTGAGCCGGATGTCAGCTTCACCGCCGGTGATTTTTGCCGGGAGGCGGCTTCGGCGGCGGAGGAGATCGCGTCGCGCGGGGCGGTCCCGCTTATCGTCGGAGGCACGGGCCTCTATATCGATTCTTTTTTTCAGGGACTGTCCGAGATCCCGGAGATATCCCCGGAAGTCCGGGAGCGGGTCCGGGAAGAGCTTGCTGAAAGGGGCCTGGAAAGCCTGCGTGAAGAGCTGATGCGCATTGATCCGGTGCTCGGCGATCGCATCCATGCCAATGACACACAGCGGATTACGCGCGGACTGGAGGTATACAGGGGGACCGGCAGGCCGCTGTCGAGCTTCTATGATAGCAAGAGGCGGTACGGCTCCGGGAATACTCTTTACATCGGGTTATATGAAGACCGGTCCGTATCGCGCGAACGTATCGAACAAAGGGTTGACCGCATGATGGAGCAGGGATTTGTTGATGAGGTCAGGTCTTTACGGGAACGGGGTTTCGGGCCAGGACTCAAGTCAATGATGTCTATCGGCTATGCTGAGATCAACGAATATATTGACGGCAGGATGGACCTGGGGAAAACGGTAGAAACCATCAAGGACGTGACCCGGAAATACGCCAAACGCCAGATGACCTGGTTCCGCAAAAACAAGCGGGTCATCTGGTTCAGGCCGGATGAGCTTGATGCGATACGGGACCTGATGCGGCGCTGGATGGGGAGCGTGGTTCAATAAAATATAAATAAACTGTACAGGTAAGGGTTAAAAAAATGGCAGCTCAGTACAACAATTTGCAGGACCTGTTTCTCAATACGGCGAGAAAGGAAAAGATCGAGATCGGGATTTATCTCGTCAACGGCGTGCCCATCAAGGGGAGGGTGCTCAGCTTTGACAACTTCACCATCCTCATGGAAGTGGAAAAGAGGCAGAATCTTATCTACAAGCACGCGGTGTCGACCATCGTGCCGTCCCGGCCGATACCGTATAAGGACGAAGAGGAAAAATAAAACAAAAGAGCAGGCACCATGAAAAATTTTTTATTGAAGACAGTGCTCGTCGTCGCGGTGGTGGGTGTTGCGTACGTCCTGTTTTTTTCGAT